>JAWWBG010000010.1:0-24859 GCA_033721095.1 Nitriliruptorales bacterium | reverse complement strand
GGTCCGCGTGGAGCTCTTCAAGGGCCACGCGACCGTCGTCGGCCGACGTTCCGAAACCTCGGGCCTGTACGACTTCGGCATGGCCACCTACGACACCGGTGACCAGTTCGACCAGAGCCTGGCCGAGGGCTTCGTGAAGCTCTGGGGACTGCCGCTCAAGACGTGGGCCAGCAAGGCGCGCGCCCAGGGTGAGGGCCCCGACCAGCCCTCCTGACGGCCGCGGGCCAGCACCACGGCGCAGTCGAACATCTGTTCGTTGTCGCGGCGGGTCGGTAGCATGCCGACCGTCGGCGGAGGCGGTGTGTCGAGCGAGCAGATCACGATCCGAGGTGCGCGCGAGCACAACCTCAAGAACGTGGATCTCGACCTGCCGCGAGACTCGCTGATCGTCTTCACGGGCCTGTCCGGGTCGGGCAAGTCGAGCCTTGCGTTCGACACGATCTACGCAGAGGGCCAGCGCCGCTACGTCGAGTCGCTGTCGGCCTATGCGCGCCAGTTCCTCGGCCAGATGGACAAGCCCGACGTCGACTTCATCGAAGGGCTGTCCCCGGCGATCTCGATCGATCAGAAGTCGACGTCGCGCAACCCCCGGTCGACCGTCGGCACGATCACCGAGATCTATGACTACCTGCGGCTGCTGTTCGCCCGGATCGGGCACCCGCACTGCCCCAACTGTGGCCGGCCGATCACGTCGCAGACTGCCGAACAGATCGTTGACCAGGTGCACGCGCTGCCGTCGGGGACGCGCTTCCAGGTGCTGGCGCCGGTCGTGCGTGGCCGCAAGGGCGAGTACGCCGGGTTGTTCCAGAAGCTGTCGACCGACGGCTACTCCCGCGTGCGCGTCAACGGCGAGACCCATCACGTGGACGAGGTCCCCAAGCTCACGAAGAACAAGAAGCACACGATCGAGGTCGTCGTCGACCGGCTGGTCCAGAAGGAGGACATCCGCCGCCGACTCACCGACTCCATCGAGACCGCGCTGCAGCTGGCCGAGGGCGTGGCCCAGATCGAGATCGTCGAGGCCGACAACGGCGAGCCCGAGCTGCTGACCTTCAGCGAGCACCTCGCCTGCGCCCACTGCGAGCTCTCGTTCGACCAGCTCGCTCCGCGCAATTTCTCGTTCAACTCGCCGTACGGCGCCTGCGAGGAGTGTTCCGGGCTCGGCACCGAGCTCTCCGCCGATGCCGAGCTCATCATCGGCGACATCTCGCTGTCCGTCGACGAGGGCGTCGTGCTGCCGTGGGGGACCGGGCACCAGGCGGGCTACTACCGGCAGCTGCTCCGTGCGGTCGTCGCGGACCGGGGGGGAGATCCCGACGCACCCTGGGAGGACCTCGACCCGTCGGTCCACGAGGCGGTCCTCCATGGCCTCGACCACCGGATCCAGGTCACCTACCAGAACCGGCACGGACGCAAGCGGTCGTACCGGGCCAACTTCGAGGGCGTCGTCAACTCGCTGGTGCGCCGCCACCGGGAGACCGAGTCCGAGAACGTCCGCCGCCAGCTCGAGCAGTACTTCCGCGAGGTCCCGTGCCCCGCCTGCAGCGGCCGACGGCTCAAGCCCGTCGTCCTCGCCGTGACGGTCGGCGACCGCAACATCGCCGAGGTGACGTCGCTGTCGGTCGGCGACGCGGCGGAGTACCTCGACAACCTCGCGTTGTCCGATCGCGAGCAGCTGATTGCCACGGCCGTCGTCAAGGAGATCCGGGAGCGGCTCCGGTTCCTGCTGGACGTGGGCCTCGAGTACCTCACCCTCGACCGGTCGGCCGGATCATTGTCGGGCGGCGAGGCACAGCGCATCCGGCTCGCAACCCAGATCGGCGCAGGGCTCGTTGGCGTGCTGTACGTCCTCGACGAGCCCTCCATCGGCCTCCACCAGCGCGACAACGAGCGGCTCATCGAGACGCTGATCCGGCTGCGGGATCTCGGCAACACGCTGATCGTCGTCGAGCACGACGAGGCCACGATCGAGGCCGCCGACCACGTCGTCGACATCGGGCCGGGCGCGGGGGACCACGGCGGCAACATCGTCCATTCCGGCTCGGTGCGTGACCTCAAGCGCACGACGGACTCGCGAACCGGCGCCTACCTGGCGGGTCGCGACGAGATCGCGACGCCCCTGGCACGGCGGCCCGGGACGGGCAACGCGCTCGTCGTCCTCGAGGCCGTGGAGCACAACCTCGATCGGATCGACGTCGAGTTCCCGCTCGGGACCTTCACATGCGTCACCGGCGTCTCCGGATCGGGCAAGTCCACACTGGTCAACCAGATCCTCGCGCGCGTGCTCATGCGGCACGTGTACTCGTCACGCGTGGCTCCGGGGCGCCATCGCGCCGTCGACGGCCTCGAGCACGTCGACAAGGCCGTCATCGTCGACCAGTCGCCGATTGGTCGGACACCCCGGTCCAATCCCGCCACCTACACGGGCGTGTTCGACCACATCCGCAAGCTGTTCGCGGCGACGCCGGAGGCAAAGGTGCGCGGCTACCAGCCGGGCCGCTTCTCGTTCAACGTCAAGGGCGGCCGGTGCGAGGCCTGCAAGGGCGACGGCACCATCAAGATCGAGATGCACTTCCTGCCCGACGTCTACGTCCCCTGCGAGGTCTGCAAGGGTCGCCGCTACAACCGCGAGACGCTGGAGGTCCACTACAAGGGCGAGACGATCAGCGGTGTCCTCGACATGACGATCGAGCGGGCTGGCGAGTTCTTTGCGAACCTGCCCGCGATCGCCGCGCACATGGAGACCCTCAACGACGTCGGGCTCGGCTACCTGCGGTTGGGGCAACCTGCGACGACGCTGTCGGGCGGCGAGGCCCAACGGGTCAAGCTCGCGTCCGAGCTCAAGAAACGCGCCACCGGACAGACCGTCTACATCCTCGATGAGCCAACCACCGGGCTGCACTTCGACGATGTCCGGCGCCTCCTCGACGTCCTGCACCGACTCGTGGACAAGGGCAACACGGTCATCGTGATCGAGCACAATCTCGACGTGATCAAGACTGCCGACCACATCATCGACCTCGGGCCCGAGGGCGGCGATGGCGGTGGCCGCCTGGTCGCCAGCGGCACGCCCGAGGACGTGGCCGCGGTGGGCTCCTCCTACACCGGCAAGTTCCTGCGCGAGGTCCTCGGGGCATCCGCAGCCGCATGAGCCGCAATCCGGCACTCGCCTTCCGGCCCCCGGCCGGCACCATTCCGACGGCCCCGGGGTGCTACCAGTTCAAGGACGAGCACGGCCGCGTCCTGTACGTCGGCAAGGCCAAGTCGCTGCGCCACCGCTTGGCCAACTACTTCGCGGCCTGGCACCTCGTCCCGACGCGTACCAAGGCCATGCTCGAGGCTGCGAGCAGCGTCGACTGGATCGTCGTCGACAACGAGGTCCAGGCGCTGCACCTCGAGTACACGCTCATCCAGCGCCATCAGCCCCGCTACAACATCCGTTACCGCGACGACAAGTCGTATCCGTGGCTCGTCGTCACGACCTCCGACGAGTTCCCGAGGGCACGCGTCAGCCGTGCCCGGCTCAAGGCCGGTGATCGCCGCTTCGGGCCCTACGCACATGCGTACGCCCTCCGCGAGACGCTCGACCTGCTGTTGAAGGTGTTCCCGGTCCGCTCGTGCTCCCAAGGCGTCTTCGACCGTGCCCGCCGCACCGACCGGCCATGCCTGCTCCACGACATCGGCCGGTGCTCGGCGCCGTGCACCGGCGAGGTGACGGTCACCGAGCACCGTGAGCTCGTGGACGGCCTGATCGGCTTTCTCGAGGGCGAGACAGACCCGGTCCTCGAACGCCTCGAACAGGAGATGCAGGACGCCGCCGACGAGCAGGCCTACGAGATCGCCGCTCGCCGTCGCGACCAGCTGCGCGCGGCGCAGCGCGTCCTCGAGAAGCAACAGGTCGTCGCCGACCGCGGCGAGGACTTCGATGCCATCGGGATCTTCTCCGATGACCTCGAGGCCGCGGTGCAGGCGTTCTTCGTGCGCCGCGGGAGGCTCGTCGGCCGCAAGGGCTGGATCGTCGACAAGGTGGACGAGCTGTCGACCCCCGAGCTGTTGACCTCCTTCCTCGTGCAGCTCTACGAGGAGCGTGAGGATGACGTGCCGCCGCTCGTGCTGGTGCCCGACGAGCCGGACGAGCAGGCCGCCCTGTCCGAGCTGCTGGGCGACATCCGGCTGACCCGCCACCACGGCCGCGGGCGGCTGTCGCCGACGGTCCGCTTTCGTGTCCCGAAGCGTGGCAACCACGCCGCGTTCCTGCGGACGGTCACAGACAATGCCCGCGAGGCGTTCGAACGCCAGCGGCTGCGACGCGCCAACGATTTCGAGTCCCGCACCGCCGCCCTGAAGGAGCTCCAGGACGCCCTCGAACTGGAGCGCGCCCCGCTGCGCATCGAGTGCTTCGACATCTCCCACCTGGGTGGCACCGGAGTTGTCGCCTCCATGGTGGTCTTCGAGGACGGCCTGCCACGCAAGGGGGAGTACCGGCGCTTCAAGATCGCGACCGAACGCAACGACGATCCCGCGGCAATGCGGGAGGCCGTCGGTCGGCGCTTTTCGCGCCGCTCGCGGGAGCTCGAGGAAGCCGACGGCGACGGCAAGTTCCTTCATCCGCCCGACCTGGTGCTTGTCGACGGCGGCCCGACCCAGCTGCGGGCAGCCCTCGATGCCGTCGCCGACCTGGACGTCGCCAACGCCGAGTTCGCCGCGCTCGCCAAGCGCAACGAGGAGCTCTGGCGACCCGGCCGGAACCAACCCGTGGTCCTGCCGCGGGGGAGCGAGGCCCTGTTCCTCGTCCAGCGCGTTCGCGACGAGGCCCACCGGTTTGCCATCACCTACCAACGGGACCACCGGGCCGGGACCGTTCGCGGATCCGTGCTCGAGCAGATCCCGGGAATCGGCCCTGGTCGACGCAAGGCCCTCCTGCGCACCTTCGGATCCGTCAGGAACATCCGCGCGGCGTCACTGGCCGACCTCGAAGCCGTGCCCGGGATCTCCTCTACGCTCGCCGCCGCCATCCGGGATCACCTGGGAGAGGGCGCGACGTGACGACCGGGTCGGAGGATCCCTTCGAGATCATCGTCCTGACGGGCATGTCCGGCGCTGGGCGCACGACAGCCTCCAAGGTCCTCGAGGACCTCGACACCTTCGTGATCGACAACCTCCCGCCGTCGATGATTCCCGGCTTCGTCGCGCTCGCCAGCGATCCGGACGCCGGGATCACCCGCGTCGCCGTGGTCGCCGACGTCCGGACCGGACAGTTCTTCGACACGCTGCCCGGCGTGATCGCCGACCTCCGGGAGACGCACCCGCACACCCAGGTCGTCTACCTCGAAGCGGACGACGAGACCTTGGTCAAGCGCTTCGAGGAGTCGCGCCGCGCCCACCCCACCGCGGGCCAGGGCGGAGTCATCGACGGCATCCAACGCGAGCGTGGACTGCTCGCGGAGGTGCGCGATCTCGCCGACCTCGTGATCGACACGTCCGACCTGAACGTCCACGAACTGCGCGACCGGTTGGTCAACGAGCTGGGCTCCGGGCACGACAAGGAGCTCCGCGTCGACGTGCTGTCCTTCGGGTTCAAGCATGGACTGCCGAACCATTCCGACCTGGTCTTCGACGTCCGGTTCCTGCCCAATCCCCATTGGGTCCCCGACCTGCGCGGCCTGACGGGACGGGACGAGGCCGTCCGCGACTACGTGTTCGGGCAGGAGGCCACGGGCACGTTCGTCGAGCAGGTGCACGCCCTGCTGGCCAGCACCATTCCGGGCTACCAGGCCGAGGGCAAGCGCTACCTGACCATCGCGATCGGCTGCACCGGCGGCAAGCACCGTTCGGTGGCGCTCGCCGAGGAGCTTGCGGCGTGGCTGCAGGGGGAGTTTGCGCTCCCGGTCCGCGTCCTCCACCGCGACCTGGGCATGGAATGACCGCCAACCTCGGCCGCGTGGTGGCCATCGGTGGTGGCCACGGCCTGGCGCGCACGCTGCGAGCCGTGCGTGACGTCGCAGCACACGTGACAGCGATCGTCACGGTGGCCGACGACGGAGGGTCATCGGGGCGGCTTCGTGAGCAGTACGGCGTCCTGCCTCCGGGGGACCTGCGGATGGCGCTGGCGGCCCTCTCGCGTCGGCCCGAACGCGTCGCGCTGCTGCAGCGCCGCTTCGAGGGCGGCGATCTGGACGGCCACGCGATCGGGAACGTGCTCTTGTTGGGGCTGCTCGCCGCGGCCGATGGGGACCTCGTCCAGGCGCTTGCCGAGGCGGCCGAGATCGTGGATGCCGCCGGCGTCGTCCTGCCCTGCGCAACCGAGCCGATGACGCTGGCGGCCGACACGAAGGACGGCCGCGTGATCGGCCAGGTCGCGGTCGCACGGTCGCGGGACATCCGTCGTGTCGAGCTGCTGCCGCACCCGCCACCGGCAGTGCCCGACGCAATCGCGGCCGTCGCCCACGCCGACCTGGTCGTCCTGGGGCCGGGCTCGATCTTCACGAGCATCCTCCCCAACCTCCTTGTTCCCGACCTGGCTGCCTCGGTGGCGGCGTCACGCGCACCGGTCGTCCTCGTCGGCAACCTGTGGGAACAGCCGGGCGAGACCCAGGGCCTGACGCTCTCGGATCACGTCGCGGCGCTGCGGCGGCACGTTCCCGACCTCCGCCTCGACCTGCTGCTCGCCGACGACGACCCCCGGGGGCTGGCAGTGCCCGACGGGGACGACGTCGGCTGCCCCGTGATCACGGCAGCCGTCCGCGCTCCCGGAGGCGGGCACGACCCGGCGCGCCTGGCTCCTGCGCTCGTGGACGCCGTGGCAACCATCCCGGTGTGACATGGGACGCAGCGGCGGCCTGACGGGCCTGGTGCGCCGGGAGATCGCCGCCCTTCCGCTGGCAGACGCGCCCCGCCGATCGATCCTGGTGGCCGAGCTGTCGGGGATGCAGCGCGCCGGCGGGATCCTGCACCGCCGTGGTGACGGGCCGCTCGACCTGATGGTGACGACGAGGGAGCACGCGGTGGCTCGGCGCGCCTTTCGCGTTGCCAAGGCGGTCACGGGTCGGGCCCCGGAGGTGGCCACGAGATTCGTGGCGCCGCAGGGCCAGCTCTTCCGGGTGCTCGTGCCCGACGCGGGGGAGGTGCTGGACGCCGATGCGCTGCTCGCGTCGCCGCGCTGGTTGGACGGGGCCCGCGATGAACTGGGGGCGTTCCTGCGGGGAGCCCTCCTCGTGCGTGGCTCGGTGAGCAGGCCCGATGCGGCAGTGCACGCCGAGCTGCCGTTCTCCCCACCCGACGTCGTCGCCGCGGTGGCTGCGGCCACGGCTCGACGCTGGCAGGTCCATGTCCACGCCGATCGGGACCGTGGGCGCGTCGTCCTCAAGTCGGCCGAGGCGGTTGGGGCGCTGCTCGTCGAGATTGGTGCCACACAGGCATTCCTGGAGTTCGACCGTGGTCGACTCCGTCGTGAGCTGCGCCGGGCAGCCACGCGTCTGGCCAACGCCGATGGTGCCAACGTGGCGCGCGCGACGGGCGCTGCGAGCAGCCAGGTGAACGCGATCCGACGGCTGCTTGGCACGGACCTGTGGTCCTCACTGGACGAGCCCGAGCAGGACACGGCACTCGCTCGACTGGCCAATCCCGATCTCACGTTGGCCGAGATCGGCGCGCTCGTCGATCCGCCCGTCGCCAAGGCCACCGTGCATCGCCGCCTGGCCCGCGTGCAGGCGCTGGTGGCGGACACCGATGGAGCAGCCCCCACCTGAGGGACGCGCACGGGCCGTTGCTAGCCTCCTCGATCCACTCGCCAACGTCCTCCTGAGGAACTGTCCATGGCCCTGCGTGTCGCCATCAACGGGTTCGGTCGCATCGGCCGCAATCTGCTCCGTGCTGCCAACAAGCGCGGCCTCGACATCGAGTTCGTCGCCCTCAACGACCTGACCGACAACGAGACCTTGGCACTGCTGCTCAGGTACGACAGCGTCCACGGCCCCTACGACGGCACCGTCGAGGCGAGTGGTGACGGGCTCGTCGTCGACGGGGCCACGATCCGGGTGCTCTCCGAGCGAGACCCGGCCAACCTCCCGTGGGGCGACCTCGACGTTGATCTCGTCGTCGAGTCGACCGGCTTCTTCACCCAGCGGGAGGATGCGGCCAAGCACCTCGACGCCGGCGCGAAGAAGGTCATCATCTCGGCACCCGCGAAGGGTCCGGATGCAACCATCGTCCTCGGCGCCAACGAGGACACGTACGACCCGGCTGCGCACAACATCGTCTCCAACGCGTCATGCACCACGAACTCCGTCGTGCCGATGGCCAAGGTCCTCCACGAATCGTTCGGAATCGCCAAGGGCCTGATGACGACCATCCACGCCTACACCGGTGACCAGCGCGTCCACGACGCACCCCACTCGGACCCGCGGCGTGCACGGGCCGCTGCGGTGTCGATCATTCCAACGTCCACCGGTGCAGCCCGGGCCGCGTCGCTCGCCATGCCCGAGCTCGAGGGCCGGATGGACGGCATGGCGCTGCGGGTCCCCATCCCGGACGGCTCCATCACCGACCTGGTGTGTGTGCTCGACCGGGACGTCACGGCCGAGGAGATCAACGACGCCTTCGTTGCCGCTGCCGACGGGCCACTCAAGGGCATCATGCAGTTCTCCACGGACCCGCTGGTCTCCATCGACATCGTCGGGAACCCGCACTCCTGCATCATCGACGGGCTGTCGACGATGGCCAGCGGCAACCTTGTGAAGACCTTGGGCTGGTACGACAACGAGTGGGGGTACTCCAACCGCCTTGCCGAGCTGGTGGTCTACATGGGCGAGCGGCTCTGACGCGGTGACCGCCCGCCTCCTGTCGGGTGTCGGCACGCTCGACGACCTCGCTGCCATGCATCCGGACGGCTCCGCCGTCGTGCTCGTGCGCGCCGATCTCAACGTGCCCCTGGCTGACGGGGAGATCACCGACGAGCTTCGCATCCAATCGTCGTTGCCCACGATCCGCGAGCTCCGCGATCGGGGACATCCGCTCGTCGTCTGTTCACACCTCGGCCGCCCGGATGGCCGCATCGAGCCGGCGCTCTCCCTCGCGCCGGTCGCCCGACGACTGGGGGAGCTGCTCGGCGCCAGCGTGGAGCTGGCGGGCGACGTGGCCGGCGAGGGCAGTGCTGCGCGGGCGAGTGACCTCGAGCCCGGCGACGTGCTGCTCCTCGAGAACCTGCGCTTCGACGCCGGCGAAACGTCCAACGACCCCGACCTCGCCCGCCGCCTTGCCGGCCTCGCCGACGCGTTCGTCCAGGACGCCTTCGGGGCCGTGCACCGAGCACACGCGTCAGTGGACGGTGTCACGCGCCACCTGCCGTCGTACGCCGGCCGGCTGCTCGAGCTCGAACTGGACCGGCTGGGTGCACTCCTCGACGATCCTCCACGTCCGTTCCTGGCGGTCCTCGGCGGCGCCAAGGTCTCCGACAAGCTGCTGGTGCTCGAGCGGCTCTCCGAACACGTCGATGCCATCGCCGTCGGTGGCGCCATGTGCTTCACGTTCCTGGTCGCCGAGGGCCACGACGTCGGCACCAGCCGGGTCGAGGACGACCAGGTGGACGTTGTCCGCGACCTGGTGGGACGGGCCCGCGAGCGGGGCGTCGAGATCCTCCTCCCGACCGACGTCATCGTCGCCCGGTCCTTTTCCGAGAATGCCGAGCCCGCAATCGTCGGCGTCGACGACATGCCGGGTGAGCAGATGGGCCTGGACGTGGGGCCGAGCACGGCCGCGGCGTACGCCGACCGCATCCGGTCGGCGGGTTCGGTCTTCTGGAACGGACCCATGGGGGTGTTCGAATGGCCGGCGTTCGCCGCGGGCACCCGCAGCGTCGCCGAGGCCATGGCGGACTCCACGGCCCTGACGATCGTCGGGGGAGGGGATTCCGCGGCGGCGACGCGCCTGTTCGGATTGGCTGATCGGGTGTCACACGTCTCGACCGGGGGCGGCGCCTCTCTCGAGCTGCTCGAGGGCAAGGACCTGCCCGGCCTCGCGGCGCTTCGCCGGACCCCGGGACACCACTAGTTTCCGACCACCTTCGACAGGCCCATCATGTCCGAACGCCAGCCGATTCTCGCCGGCAACTGGAAGATGCACAAGGACCACCTGGAGGCGATCCAGTTGGTCCAGAAGCTGGCGTATCACCTCGACGAGCGCGACTGGGACGGCCAGGACGTCGTCGTCTGCCCCCCGGCTGTCGCGCTCCGCAGCATCCAGACCCTCATCGCCTCCGAGCACCTGCCCCTGCAGCTCGGCGCGCAGAACTGCCACTGGGAGGATGCCGGGGCGTTCACGGGCGAGGTCGCGCCGGGGATGCTCGCCCGGCTCGACGTCACGTGGGTCATCTGTGGCCACTCGGAACGTCGTGCGCTCTTCGGCGAGACGAACGAGATCGTCAACGCCAAGGTCAAGGCCGTCCTGCGCCACGGCATGCGGCCGATCCTGTGCGTCGGTGAAGTCCTCGACGAACGCCAGGCCGGCGAGGCAGAGTCGGTGGTGTCCGGGCAGCTGCGTGCCAGCCTCGCGGGCGTCACGATTCCGTCATCCGACCAGCTGGTCATCGCCTACGAGCCGGTGTGGGCCATCGGTACCGGCAAGACAGCGACGGCCACCGACGCCCAGGACATGTGCGCCTTCGTCCGTCGGGAGCTGGCCGTCCTCTTCGATGACGAGACGGCTGCCGGCATCCGCGTCCAGTACGGCGGCTCGGTCAAGCCCGGGAACATCCGCGAGCTCATGTCGCAGCCCGACATCGACGGCGCCCTGGTGGGGGGAGCGAGCCTCAACTCCGACGACTTCGCGCTGATCGTCGGCCATCGGCGGTGAGACGCCTCCACGTGGTTTTCGCCGTTGCCGCGATCGTCGCGGCGGCGTGCTCGCCCACGCCCAGTGAGGAGTCGACAGACGGTCTCCAGCCCGCGGCCGACTGCCTGCCGGGCTCGGCGCGCACCGTGGTCGTGGCAACCGACGAGCGCCCGGAGGACCTCCACCCGTTCCGCGAGGGGCCGCGGATCGGCGAGTGGATCAGCCAGGGGCTGTTCGAAGGGCTCTGGGGTGTCGACGAGAACCACGAGTTCGTGCCCGAGCTCCTGGCCGAAGAGGCCACGTTCGACATTCACACCGACGAGTCGGTGACGGTCAACCTCACGCTGCGCTCGGGCCTGACCTGGTCGGACGGCACGCCGCTGACGTCCGAGCACGTGGAGGGCACATGGCGCCTGATCATGGAGCGCCGCGGCGCCGACGGCGACTTCGTCCTCGACTTCGGGCCACGCACGGGCTACGAGCTGATTCACCCGGACTCGTGGAAGCACAGCGAGGATGGCCGGGACTTCTCGTTCCTGCTCACCGAGCCCTTCGGGGGGATCCGGAACCTGTTCAACCTCGTACTCCCCGTGCACATGCTGGATTCGGCTGGCGCGGCCAACCTCGCCCTCGCTTCGGGGCGCGCCGGCATCGAGGTCCTCCCGTCCAGCGGACCACTCGTCCTCCAGCGGTTCGGGGACGCCGGACCGATCGAGCTCGTCCGCAACGAGCGCTACCACGGCACGGCCATGGCGGAGGCCGGCAATCCCGGTCCGGCCTGCGTCACCGGCGTCGAGGTGCGTTTCTCCTCGAACCCGGCGCGGATGGCCGAGCAACTCCTGGATGGCACGGTCGACCTCGTCGTCGCGACGGCCTCGCGTGAGCTGGCCGAGCTGCTCGTTGCCAATCCCGACGTGACCGTTGACTCGATCAACTCACTGGCGGTCGAACACTGGGGCTTCAACCTCCACAACGAGCACTTGGTCGACCCAAACGTCCGACAGGCGATCGCCGCGGCCATCGACAAGCAGGCCGTTGTCGACGGCGTGTACGCGCCCATTCACGGTTCGGCGGCCCCGCCAGTCCTCGGCAACTTCTTCCTCGCCCCCAGTCAGACCGGCTACATCGACCACCAGGCGGACCTCGGGATGGGAGAGCCCGAGGTCAGTGCGGCGCTGTTGCGCGAGGCCGGCTACGGCCAGGACGAGCAGGGACGGTGGGGTCACCCACAGCGAGGTCCGCTGCGGCTGCGGGTCGCGACCACGCCCGACCCGGTGCGCCAGTCCCAGTTCGAGCTGATCCGCCGCCAGCTGGACGCCGCCGGCATCGTGGTGACCCTCGAGGAGGACGATGCCATCCTCGACGAGCTCGTCTTCTCCGAAGCGGCGCTGCTGTGCAGTCGCGAGGGCACGTCGGGCGTCGAGGGGGACATCGACGAGGACGACACGCCGGCCACCTCGGACTGTGGACTCTGGGACATCGCCCAGTTCACCTGGACATTCGCCAGCCCGTGGCCGGGTGGTCAGATCGCCCACTTCACGTCCGGATCGACCCTGAACCCGTACGGCGTGGCAGACGACGAGGTCGACCAGCTCGCGATCAGCTGCATCCGCGACATGGACGAGCTGAGCGCCGCCGACTGCTTCAACCGCCTCGATCAACAGCTGCTCGGGTCGGACGGTCAGCCCGGCACCGTGGTCGTTCCACTGGCGCAGCGCTCCACCTTCGTTGCCTGGCGTGGCGCGACGCTCGTGTCCGTGCCGCGCGCCTCGGACGTGCAGGGCGCCGGCCTGTTCGCGCAGGCCTCACGGATCGTTGCCAGTGGCGCCGAGGTCTCACCCACGTCGACCACCAGCCCGTAGCACTGGTCCTTCCCGGGTGGGCCGATCGTCCGTACCATGCCTCGCGTCGACGAAGGATCCACCATGGCTCGCAGAGGCGAACCGCTCAAGGCCATTCTCGGGCCTCTCGAGCAGGACGTCATGGACGCCGTGTGGCAGCTGGGGCCCGCCACCGTCCGCGATGTCCACGAACAGCTTGCCCGGTCCCGGAAGATTGCCTACACGACCGTCATGACCACGATGTCACGGCTGGCAGCCAAGGGGCTCCTGGCCAAGGACTCGAGCGGACTCGCGCACGTCTACAGCGCACGCGTGAGTCGCGAGAACTTCGCCCGGGACACCATCCAGAGCGTGATGGCCTGGCTGCTCGACCGGTACCCACAATCGGCCGTCTCCTACCTGGCCGAGGTGGTCGACGACGTCGATGACGTCACCCTCGAGTCACTCCGCGACGCGGTCGCGAGACGCCGGGCCGAGGAAGCCTGAACGTGTCCGGGGACCTGCTGGTCACGCTGCCCCTCGACTCCATCGCCTTCCGGGCAATGGTGGCGTCGCTGGTCGCCGTGATCGCGGCGCGGCTGCTCCTCCGCGTCGGCCTGCGCGTCCCTCGGGTCCGCGTCCTGGCAGCCCTGCTGCCAGCCGTGGCGCTCCTCGGTGTGCTGGCGCTCAACCTCGGCAACTTCAACCTCCCGACCATCATGGTCCCCGTCGACAGCGGCTCGGAGCTGTCGGTGCCGATCCAGGGCGGATACCTGCACTTTGCGTCCGCGGCCGTCCCGATCCTGCTGGGCACGTGGCTCCTGGTGGCGTCCTGGCGCGTGCTTCGCCGCGTGCGCGGGCACGTGCTCGCTGTCCGGGCCGCACGGCACGCCTTCACGGTCGCGCCGTCGCCGTCGCCGCGCATTCGCCGCATCGCCTGCCGGCTCGCGCGGCGCCTCGACATCCCGCCACCGGCCGTCGCCGTCACCGACGACGTGAGCGGTGGGGCGGTGGTCATCGGCATCCGGCGCCCGGTGCTCCTGTTGGACCGGGCACTTGTCGACGGCCTCGACAACGCCGAGCTCCGCGGCGTCATCGGCCACGAGCTTGCCCACGTCGCCCGCCGGGACAACCTCCTGGCGCTGGTGACCGGCCTCATCGGGGACGTCGCCTTCTTCGTCCCGATGCGCCGCTGGATGCTCCAGCGCCTGTGCGAGGAACGGGAGTTCGCTGCCGACCAGGTGGTCACGGCGGCAACGCGCCGCCCGGGCGCTCTCGCCTCGGGACTGCTCAAGGCGATGGCCCGCACGGATCCGGCGCCGCTCGGCGCCACGGCGCTCGTTGATGGCGTCACGGTCGTGCGGCGCGTGGAGGCGCTCGTGTCGCCGACGCCGGCCCCAACGCGGTTGCGCGGCGGCGTCGAGCGCGCGGCCGTCGCGGTCTCACTTGGCGTCGTCATGCTGGGGACGCTGGCACTGCCCGGCGCAGCTGGTGGCTCATCGGGCACACATGGCATCGGTGTCCTCTGGCATGCCGGGGAGAGCAGTGCCACGGCAGATCTGGATGCCGAAGCGCGGGTGTTCGACGTGTATCGCGACGTGGCGCTCACGGCCGACCACGCCTCGGTCAGCAGACTGCGCGTGGATGACGATCCGTGGGACTTCCATCCGGGCGTGCTGCGAGCCTGTGCTGATCACGGCAGCTGCCCGTCCGCCGTGACGTCGTCGTCGCTCGGGCTGCGGCCACGGCCCCATGTCCGATTCGACAACGAACTGCGGCAGCAGTGGACCGCCGAGCGCATCCTCGGTGAGGATGCCCGCGTGAGCCTCATTCGGCTGACCCGCAGCGAGTGACCGCGAGTCCCGACGTCGGTGCCACTGATAGCCTCGTGCCCGATTCCGTGAGGTTCCCGTGATCGTCTTCCTCGTCATCCTTCATGTCATCTTCAGCAGCCTGTTGGTGCTGTTCATCCTGCTGCACCGTGGCACGGGTGGCGGCCTGTCGGACATGTTCGGCGGTGGGGGCGGGTCGCTCGGCGGCTCGGTCGTCGTCGAAAAGAACCTGGATCGCCTGACGGTCGCCGCTGCGATCGGCATGATCATCACGACGATCCTGCTCGTTCGCTGGTCGTGACCGCCCGGGCGAGCCGGCGTCGGGGGCGAGTACCCGCGCTGGTCCTCGCGGTTGTCCTGTTGGGCGGCGGGTGTTCCGAGCAGCCGGCCGGCACCCTCCCCAGCCCCGAGCCGACGTCGGCAGAGCCAACACCCTCGCCGACCGTCGACCGCACGGGTGGCACCCTTCGCATCGGTGTCGCCGAGCCGACGACCATCGATCCGGGTTTCGTCCAGGGCGAGGCCGGTCAACTCGTCGTGGACGCACTCTTCGATTCGCTGGTCGCCCTCGACGAGGACCTGCGACCGGTCCCGGCGGCAGCGGCGTCCTGGGAGATCAACGAGGATGCCACCCGGTTCACGTTCACCCTCGCGGACGCAACGTTCCACGATGGCACGCCTGTGACGGCTGACGACTTCGTCCGGGCCTTCAACCGCATCGCCCGCAGTGCCGCCGGCGACGAAGCGGCGGTGGCAGCCTTCCAGCTCGAATCGGTGGTCGGGTACACCGCAACGCTGGCCGACGGCGTCGACCTGGAGGGCGTGACGGCCACGGACGACGGTGAGCTCGTGATCGAGCTGGAGTCGTCCCTGCCCGAGTTCCTCACCGTCCTGGCCGACCCGGCCCTGGCGCCGGTGCCCGACAGCGTGGACGACGACACCTTCGCCGACAACCCGATCGGCAACGGACCGTTCCAGATGGGGGAGCCGTGGCAGCACGGCCGGTTCGTCCGGGTCGTCCGGTTCGAGCAGCACGAGCGCCCGCCGTACCTCGACGAGGTCGTCTTCACGATCTACGACGACGACCCCACCCTGGCGCGGCAGTGGGACGACCTGGTTGCCGGACAGCTCGACGTCGGCAACGTCCCGGCCGAGCGCATCGACGACGCCCGCGAGACGTTCGGGCGGTCACCGGACGGGTTCTCCGGGCCGGGGTACCTGGGCGGCCTCACCGGGACCATCTACTACTTCGGGTTCAATGTCACGGTGGCGCCGTTCAACCAGCGCGCGGTGCGACAGGCCATTTCGATGGCGATCGACCGCGAGGCGATCGCCACCGGGATCATGCAGGATTCCCGTGCTCCGGCGACGGCCCTCGTCCCCCCGACCATCCCGGGAGCTGCCCGTGGCGCCTGTGACCACTGCAGCCTCGACCCCGAGACCGCGCGAACGTTGCTTCAGGAAGCCGGCGGCACCGATCTCTTCGACGAACCCCTGGAGATCGTCCACAACGAAGGGCCGACCCACGAGGCCATCGCACGGGCGGTCGCCGACGACATCACCGAGCACCTCGGCATCGAGACCACGGTGACCGCCTATCCGCTCGACGAGTACGTCGGCCGGTTGCGCACGACCGACATCGGGCTGTTCCGGTTCGGATGGACGGCCAGTCACCCGTCGGCCGGCAGCTACCTGTATCCGCTGTTCCACGGGTCCCGTTCCGGCCTCGACAACCTCAGCCGCTTCGACGTCGAGGACGTCTCGGATGCGCTGGATGCGGCCCGCGCAACCATCGACGACGACGCGAGGCTCTTGGCCTGGGCGGCGGCCGAGGTGGACATCCTCCGGCGTGCCCCCGTTGCGCCCCTGCTCTTCTACCGGCAGACACTCGCCGTGCGTGAGCGTGTCCAGGACTTCCGCCGTGGGCCGATGGGCAACGTCGACTGGGCTGCAGTCTGGCTCGACCAGGGATGATGCCCTCCCCTCGACGTGCCAGGCAACTGGCGGGTCTGTTCCTGTGCCTCGCCGCCTGCTCGCCCGCGGATCTCGAACCGCTCGGGGATGCAACGGAGCCCACGGAGCCACGCAAGGTTGCGTCAACGCCGACCGGCGCTGTCACCGTGGCCATTCCGGAGGCTCCCGGCCACCTGGCCGATCCGCATGGGGACGACGTGGCGGCACAGGACATCGCAGCCCTCTGGGGGCTCCCGCTGTACCGACGCGACGAGCATGGCCAGTTGCGACGCGGTCTCGTGGAACGAGCGCGGACCGCCGTCACGGACGGTCGGCTCAACGTGACGCTCGAGCTGGTGCCCGGCTCGTGGACCGACGGGACCCCCGTGACCGCCACGGACGTCGTGGAGACCATCGCCCTGCGCAAGTCGGGGCCGACGGCGGGCGAGTGGCACGTCCTGTCTTCGGCACATGCCGTGGACGAGCAGACGGTCCACCTGGAGTTCGAGGCGACTGCGGCCCCAGCCTGGCCCGGGCTGCTGGGAACGATCGGTGTGCTTCCGGCTCAGGCCCGCCAGGACCTCGAGCGATGGAAACAGGATGTCCCGGTCAGCGGCGGGTGGTACCGCCTGGTGGAACACGATCCCGGCCGCCTTCTGCGCTTCGAGGCACATGGGGAAGGGCCGCTCGGCGCCCCGCGTCTGGCCTCCATCGACGTGATGATCGTCCCGTCGTGGGAACGGGCACTCGGGATGCTTGACCGTCGCGAGATCGACGCGGCGATGGGCCACCTGGCCGTGGGTGTTCGCGAGCGAGTCAGCGACCTCGAAGGCCTCGCGTCTGCCGCCCCGTCGGGAGGTACGTGGATCGGGCTCGAGTGGCGGGATGCATCCTTGGCAGCGCGACGTGCCGTCGGTGACACCGTGGGCGTCACGGACCTCGTCGCCAGCCTGCTCGACGCCGGGTCGGTCGTGGCGACTTCACCCTGGTTCGGCGTGGAGGGGCCGTGGCGCCAGGCGATGTCCGCCGATGCCAGTGCGGCCGGCGGAATGGTGGGGGGCTACCCGCGCGGCCACGGAGCCGTCGCGCTGCTGGCCAGCCTGCTCCAGCGCCAGGTCGACGAGGCGGGCGGCTCGTTGCGCCTGATCTCCGAGAACTCGCCCGAGTTCCTCGAAGTCGCCCGGAGTGAACACGACGTGGCCCTGAGGATCTTCCGCGACCACGCCCGCGGGTCACTCGCCCGTTGGACCGAGGATCCCGAGGTCCTGGCGGCAGAGCTGTCGGACGATGCCGACGCCATCGAGGCAGCATGGAAGGCGCTCTTTGACGCACGCTCGATCGAGCCGCTCGTGCGGCCGACGGTGGCGCACGCCTGGCGGCCGTCGAGCATCGGAGGCCTGCGGCCCTCGGCCTGGCCGGGAATCGGCTTCTGGAATGTCGGATCGTGGTCGTCGGTGGATCACGCGGCTTGGGACTCCTGAGCGTCCCGGCCCGCGGGTAACCTCCGCGGTTCGCGGGGCTCCCCGCGAACCCAGGCGCGAGTGGCGGAACAGGCAGACGCGCACGGTTGAGGGCCGTGTCCACGTAAGTGGGTGGAGGTTCAAATCCTCTCTCGCGCACCCCGATGATTTCCGGCGCAGCTACGCCCCGCGCTGGCGGAAGACGACCATCAGCAACGAGTTCGCGGCTGCGAGGCCCCCAAGGACGATTCCGAGGGTCGCGAGCTCGACACTGACGAGGAGCGCTGCGACGAGGCCGAACGAGGCCAGCTCGACGATCAGCCGGACAGGATCCCCCAGGCGCCGCCGCGCCTTGGGGGAGATGAGCAGCCCCCAGAGAGCAGCCCACGCGAACGGTGCGGCCACGGCCACGATGAAGCTCGGCCCGGTCGCATCCATGACCCGCCACCCCCACGTGGCGAGCGCGGCCAACAGTGCCAGCTCGAGAAAGAACCGGACGATCAGGTTCACCGCCCCAGCGTGATGGCGCCAGGTGATCTCCTCGGACTGGTCGTCGCTCGCCATCGGTGCCCTCGGGTGTCGACTGCATCCACGATAGGGATGGACGGGAGCCAACGGCTGCAACCGGATCGGTGGTGCCATGACCTCGCAGGTCACGGCACCGGCTACCGCAGGCGCCTATCTTGCCGGTGAACGGGAGGCGGCCGTGACGACAACCGTGCAGCGCACCTGCCCACTCTGCGAAGCAACCTGCGGGCTCACCCTGACCGTCGAGAGCGATGCCGTGACCCACATCGCCGGCGACCCCGATGATGTCCTGAGTCGCGGCTTCATCTGCCCGAAGGGCGCGTCGCTGGCTGAGCTCGACGCCGATCCCGATCGGCTGCGTCAGCCGCTGGTTCGTCGCGAGGGCGAGCTGGTCGAGGCGAGCTGGGAGGAGGCCTTCGAGGCCGTGGCGACCGGGCTCGCGCCGGTTCTTGCCGGGGACCGCAACGCGCTCGCCTTCTACGTGGGCAACCCCAACGTCCACACGCTGGCCGGCCAGATCCACCTCAAGCCGCTGCTCAAGGCCGCCGGAACCCAGAACATCTTCAGCGCCTCCACCGTGGACCAGATGCCCAAGCACGTCTCGGCGGGCCTCATGTTCGGTGATCCGACGTCCATCCCGCTTCCCGACATCGACCGCGCCGAGCTCGTCGTGATCATGGGCGGCGATCCGATGAGCTCCAACGGCAGCCTGTGGACCGTGCCCGACTTCCCCGGACGTTTGCGTGCGCTCCAGCAGCGTGGCGGTCGGCTCATCGTCATCGATCCGCGGCGATCGCGAACCGCACGCAAGGCCGACCAACACCTGGCGATCCGCCCCGGGACGGATGGCCTGATGACGGCGGCACTCGCCAACGTGTTGTTCGAGGATGGGCCCGGCATCAGCGACCACCTCGTGGATCACGTCACCGGGCTGGACGCCCTCGGGCCGGTGCTCGCGCCGTTCACGCCCGAGGCCGTCGCGCAGATCTGCGACATCGCCGCCGAGGACATCCGGGCGCTCGCCGAGGACCTCGCCAGCCACACCGGAGCCCTCTACGGCCGCATGGGCACGACTGCGACGCGTTTTGGGACCCTCACGAGCTGGCTGGTGGATGTGGTCAACGTGCTGTCCGGCAACCTCGATGTTCCGGGCGGCGCGATGTTCGCCACGTCGGGGGCCCTGGGACTCGATCGCCGAACCCGATCGCCGTTCCGGATCGGTCGTTGGTCCAGTCGGGTCGAGGGCCTGCCCGAGGTGCTCGGCGAACTCCCGGTCGCGACGCTCGCAACCGAGATCCTCACCGAAGGACCCGGACAGGTGCGCGCGCTCATCACGTGCGCAGGCAACCCGGTGCTGTCCACCCCGGACGGTCGCCAGCTGGACGAGGCGCTCGCGTCGCTCGACTTCATGGTCAGCGTCGACCCCTATGTGAACGAGACGACGCGCCACGCGGATGTCATCCTGCCGCCGCCGCGGATGTTGCAGCGGCCGCACCTGGACCTCGCATTCGCTGGCTTCTCCGTCCGCAACGTCCTCAACTGGTCACCGGCAGTGTTCGAGCTGGGAGCCGACCAGCTCGACGAATGGGAGATCCTCATCACGTTGACGGCCATCCTGCTCGGGCAGCAGCCGCCCATCGACGTGGACGCCGCCGACGAGCTGCTGGCCCGGATCGTGGCCGAACGCGCCGCCCTGCTCGTGCCGGGCGAGATGTCAGCGGACACGATCCTGGACGTCGTCGAGGGCAGCGGCCCCGAGCGGCTCGTGGACATCACGATCCGTGCCGGCGCCCACGGGGACTGGTTCGGTGCCCGCGATGGTGTGACGCTGGCCAAGCTGCAGGCCGCTCCGCACGGTGTGGACTTCGGTCCGCTCGAGCCACGCATCCCGTTGACGCTGGCGACGGCATCGGGCCGGATCGAGCTGGCCCCGGAGCCGCTCGTGGCCGACATGCAGCGCCTGGCTGGTGAGCTCGGCCGGATCGGCAACGGGCTCACGCTGGTTGGTCGCCGGCACTTGCGAACGAACAACAGTTGGATGCACAACGTCGAATCGCTGGCTCGGGGCAGGGAGCTGTGCACGCTCCAGGTGCACCCCGACGACGCCGCCAGGATTGGCCTGGCCGACGGTGGCCATGCGAAGGTGTCCACCGACGTGGGGGCAATCGAAGCACTTGTCGAGGTGACCGAGGACATCCGTCCGGGGGTCGTGTCGCTGCCTCACGGCTTCGGTCACGACCGGGAGGGCGTTCGCCAGCGCCTCGCCACGAGTCGACCCGGGGTCAGCCTCAATGACCTGACCGACACCCGGTTGCGCGATCCGCTCTCCGGGAACGCGGTCCTGAATGCCTTTCCGGTCGAGGTGGTGCCGGCCTGACGGCTCGGCTCCGGCATCTCGCGATCCTGGCGGGGGGCGCCTCCCGGCGCATGGGCACCGACAAGCGCCAGGTCCGACTCGGCGGCGAGACCCTGCTCGAGCGGGCGGTGCGCCGGGGGAGTGCAGCCGGTTTTGAGGTCGTGGTCGTCGGTGGGCCACGCGACGTTCCGTCCGGTGCCCGCCATGTGCCGGACCGACATCCCGGCGACGGGCCGATGGGCGGCATCGTGACGGCCCTGGCTGAGCTGCCCACACCCGTGGCCGCCGTTGCCGTGGACATGCCGAACTACTCGCCCCCGCTGCTGCGGGAACTGGCAGCCGTCGCACCGGCGGTCGCCGCCGTTCCGGTCGCTGCAGGCGTCCCTCAGCCCCTGCACGCGGTCTGGGGCGAGGATGCGGTCGATGCCCTTCGGGTTGCGTGGTCGGACGGCCAACGATCGTTGCGGGACTTCCTGGCAGGTGCAGCTGTCGACATGCTGGCCGAGGACCGCTGCCACCGGGTGGCCGGCGAGGAGCGTTGGTGGCTCAGCCTCGACACGCCCACGGATCTCGTGGACTTCAGTCGGCCGACTGGGCGTCCAGCGCCCTCGCCCTGAGCGTCCGTTCCAGGATGTCGGTCTGTTCGAGCAGGACCCGACGAAGGGGCGCGGGCACGTCGCCGTCGAGGTGATTGCGGAGGCGCTGGAGCAGGTCCTCGCTCGCAGCCGGATGTGGGAACAGCCACCCGGCAAGGTCGATTGCCGCACTGACGGACCGCGCCTCCCAGGCAGCGTCGACGGCATCGAGGTACTGGTCGGCAAACGGTGCCAACAGCTCGGCCTGGTCCATCCGGTTCCAGGACATGGCGACCGTGCGGGTCACGGTGTGCGACAGCTCGTCGCTGGTGAGCAGGTCCCACGCCGCCTGCTTGTCCTTGGCGTCGGGTCGGGCTGCACGGGCGGCCATGGCGTTGCGTTCACCGACGTCGGTGCGATCCCGCTCGAGCTCGGCGTCGATCAGCTCGTCGGAGGCACTCCCGGCCCTGGCCAGGCACGTGACCAGGTGCCAACGCAGGTCGGTGTCAAGCTCGAGACTCTCGAGGACGACGTCCCCCTCGAGCAGGCGGATGAGGTCGTTGCTGGCGTCCTGTTCTCGAACGCAGGCCGCCCAGTGACGGACCCAGGCAAGCTGTCGATCGCTGCCCGGCTCCGTTGCCAGGACCTCCTGCCACGCGTTGGTTGCCATCTCACGCAGCAGGTGATCGCGATTCGCCGGGTCGCCGTAGCGCTCGGCAGCTGCCAGGCAGCGGGTCTGCAGCCCCTGCAGCACGCCGATGCTCGACTCGTCGGCGGCGTTGTTCATCATCATCCGGGCCCAGCGGCGTGCCTCCAACGCGCTGTCGCGCACCATGTCCCAGGTGGCGCCCCACACCTGGGCGCGTGCCAGCGGCTCGGCGACGTCCCGCAGGCGATCCACGAGCACGTTGAAGGAGCGCTCGTCGAGTCGCACCTTCGCGAACGTGAGGTCATCGTCGTTGACGAGGACGAAGGCGCCCGCGTCCGCGCCGACCAGCGCTGCCACCTCCGTGGTCGGCCCGGCGACGTCGAGCTCCTCGCGGCGCGTCCGGACCAGCGATCCGTCCTGGTCGGCGTAGACGCCGACGGCGACCCGATGGTCGCGCAGCGTCGGGTGGAGGTCGTCGGCGAACTGGCGGATGCGAAACGCCGTGAAGCGACCATCGTCCACGGTCGCCTCGGCCTCGAGCGTGTTCAGGCCGGTTGTCTCCAGCCACTGGCTGGCCCAGCTGTGGAGGTCGCGACCGGACGCCTCCTCGAGGCTCGCGAGGAACTGCGTCAGCTCGGCGTTGCCCCAGGCGTATTGGGCGAAATAGTGGCGACAGCCCTTCAGGAACGCTTCCTCACCCACCCATGCCACGAGTTGTCGCAGGACTGACGCGCCCTTGGCGTACGTGATGCCGTCGAAGTTCTGGTGCACCTGCTCGACGTCGTACAGGTCGGCAACGATCGGGTGCGTCGTCGGAAGCTGGTCCTGGTACTTGGCCCAGGCCTTGTCGTTGTCGAGGAACGACACCCACGCGTCCTCGAACCGTGTCGCCTCCGACAGGGCGAGCACGCTCATGAACGTCGCGAACGATTCGTTGAGCCACAGGTCGTCGAACCACCGCATCGTCACCAGGTCGCCAAACCACATGTGCGCCATCTCGTGCAGCAGCGTCTCGGCGCGGCGATGGCGCGCAGCGTCGGTGACCTTGGACCGGAACAGGTAGGTCTCGTTGAAGGTGATGCACCCGGGATTCTCCATGGCGCCAGCGGCGAACTCGGGAACGAAGAGCTGGTCGTACTTCGAGAAGGGGTAGGGGAAGGCGAAGGCGTCGCCGAACCAGTCCAGGCCGGCCCGTGTCAGGTCGAACAGCTCCTCGGTGTCGACGAACTCGGCCATCGACTGTCGGGCGTACCAGGCCATTGGCAAGCCGTTGTGATCGGCCTCGAAGACCGTGTACTCGCCGGCGACGATCGCGGCCAGGTAGGGGGACAGGACCGGGGTGCTCGCAAATCGCCAGGTGCCGGCCCGGCCGTCCGATGGTCGCTCGATGCAGATGTCGTTGGAGACGACGACCCAGTTCGCGGGCGCCTCGACCGAGAAGCTGAACGTGCCCTTGAGGTCGGGCTGGTCAAAGCACGGAAAGATGAGGTGGGCGTCGAACGGCTCGCCCTGCGAGTGGAGGTAGACGCGCTCGTCGGCCGGGTCGCGGAAGAAGTGCATGCCCCGGCCCTCGTGCGTGTAGGCCATGGTGGCGACCACGCGGAGCTCGTTGGTGGCCTGGAGGTCCTCGATGGCGATCCGGGTGTCCGACACCGCGGCGTCCGCCACGAGCGTCCCGTTCAGCTCGACGCTGTGGACCGTGGCGGCGGTGAGGTCGACGTGCGTCGCAGATCCCGGCGTCGCCGAAAAGCGGATCGTCGTCTCGGAGCCGAACTCCTTGTCCCCACGGGTCAGGTCCAGGTGGACGGTGTAGGCGACATCGTCGATGACCTCGGCACGTGCGCGGGCCTCGGCGCGCGTGAGATTTTCGTGCACGGAGGTCATCCGAGCAGCCCCTCTGTCCTGACAACGATGCGAACGCGAATGGCGTGACGGGACGATAGACGTTCGTGCATCGACTCGTTCGCCCCTGTTCGCTCAGCGGGCGCGGCCGCCGCGGCCCGCTCCGCCGACGAATGCCGCCAACCCCTCGAGCATTTCGCCGGTCTCGAGAGACGCTACCCCGCGATCGTGCTCCAGGAGCAGCATTTCGTCGATCTGGCCGTCGTGGGCGGCCCGAACGCCGGCAAGATCTGCGCGCATGCACGCCTGTGGAAAGGCCGCGAGCTCGGCCGCCAGCAGCAGGGCCATCTCCAACGCGGTCCCGGGGGCGCAGACGCGGTTGGCGATACCCATCTCTGCGGCCTCGGATGCGCCGATGGTGCGGCCGGTCAACACCAGGTCCGAGGCACGTGAAACGCCAACCATCCGTGCGAGCCGAACGGTCCCGCCGTCGATGAGGGGCACACCCCAGCGGCGCTCGAGAAACCCGAAGTGCGCGTCCTCGGCGACCACGCGCAGGTCGGCCCACAGGGCCAGCTCGAACCCCCCCGCGACGGCGTGACCCTCGATGGCAGCGATGACCGGTTTCGTCGGCGCCCGCCGCGTCGGTCCGAGCGGTCCGTCGAGGGTGCGCTGGAGCCGGAGGAGTCGTGAGGCATCGCCGCTCGCCAGGGCCTTGAGGTCGGCGCCCGCACAGAACGTGCCATCCGCGCCGGTGAGGACGAGGACGCGGACCGCGTCGTCCGCCTCGGCCGCGTCGACGGCCGCCTCGAGGTCGCGGGCCGTCGGCCCGTCGACGGCGTTGCGCACCTGCGGGCGGTCGATCGTGATGACGCAGGCATGGTCGTGACGTTCGGTGCGGACGGGCATGGCATCTCCAGGCAGGAACACGGGAACGCTACGCCCAATCAGACAGTGAGCCCCGTTGCTAGGATCTCGTGAATTCCTTCCTCGGTTCGATTTTCGGAGCGCGACATG
>JAWWBG010000009.1:0-25630 GCA_033721095.1 Nitriliruptorales bacterium | reverse complement strand
GCCCTCGACGCCACGGGGACCGCCGTGCTCAATGCCGACGATGCGCGCGTCGTCGGCATGGCCGACGGCCGGGGCGTGGACGTCGTCACCTACGGCGAGTCACCCGCGGCCACCGTGCACCTGATGGACATCACGGTCGACGATCGCGCCCACCCGACGGCCAAGGTGGTGACACCCTGGGGCGACCTCGAGGTCACCGTGCCGGTCGCGGGACGTCACAACGCCTGGAACGCGGCGGCCGCGATTGCCGTGGCAGGGGTCCTCGGCGTCGATATGTCCGCCGCCGTGGCAGGCATCAGCGAGGCTGCCGTGAGCCGGTGGCGCGGCGAGGTCGTCGACGTCGCCGGGATTCGGTTCCTCAACGACGCCTACAACGCCAACCCCGTTGCGATGCGCGCTGCGCTGGAGACCCTCGACACGCTCGCGACGGGTCGGCGCGTCGCCGTTCTCGGGGTGATGGCGGAGATCGGACCGCGCCATGACGCGGAGCATCATGCGGTGGGGACGTCCGTTCCCGAGCATGCCGACCAGCTCGTCGTGGTGGGCGAGGAGGCGGAGGCCATCGCCATCGGGGCAGAGGATGCCGGGATGGCCGTGGACGCGATCCATGCCGTCGCGACGACGGACGCCGCCCTGGCCGTGCTCGCGGACCTCCTCGTCCCGGGCGACACCGTCCTCGTCAAGGCCAGCCGTGTCGGAGGGCTCGAGCGCATCGTGACGGGGTGGCAGGAGCGCACGGGAGCAGCCCCCGCGTGATCGCCATCCTCATCTCCGGCACCGTCGCCATGATCGTGGCCTTGCTCGGCACGCCCCTGGTGATCAGCTACTTCCGGCAGCGCGGCTTCGGCCAGATGATCCGCGAAGAGGGCCCCGAGCACCACCAGGCCAAGGCCGGTACGCCAACCATGGGTGGCACGGCCATCGTGCTGGCTGCGCTGGCGGGTTACCTGCTGGGTCACGTTGGCTCGGCGCGGTTCTCGCCGGGCGGACTGCTCGTCGTCGGCACGTTCGTCGGAATGGCCGCCGTCGGCTTCGCCGACGACTTCATCAAGCTGCGACTCCAGCGCAACCTGGGCCTGAACAAGACCACCAAGTTCGTCGGCCAGGGCGTGATCGCGGTGCTCTTTGCGACGCTCGGCCCGACGTTTGCCGGCCTGCCACGGAACGTGTCGGTGGCGGGTGACATCTTCATCAACCTGCCGACGGCCGTCTTCATCATCTGGGTGTTCCTGCTGCTGTCGGGAACCTCGAACGCCGTGAACCTCACCGACGGGCTGGACGGGCTGGCCGCCGGCTCCGCAGCCATGGTGTTCGGTGCCTACACGCTCATTGCGTTCTGGCAGTTCCGCAACCCGGACGCCTACGGCATCGACAGCGGCACGGCCCTCGACGCCGCCATCCTCTCCTCCGCCGTGCTCACGGCCTGCCTGGGATTCCTCTGGTACAACGCGCCGCCCGCCCGCATCTTCATGGGCGACACCGGGTCGTTGGCCCTCGGCGGGCTGCTCGCCGCACTCTCGATCCTGACCGGGACACAGGTGCTGCTGGTGCTGCTGGGCGGGCTCTACGTCCTCATCACGTCCAGCGTCATCATCCAGGTGTTCTCGTTCCGGGTGTTCGGGCGACGCATCTTCCGCATGGCGCCGCTCCATCACCACTTCGAGCTCGGCGGCTGGCAGGAGTCGACGATCATCGTCCGCTTCTGGATCATCGCGGCCATCGGGATCGCGCTCGGACTGGGCGTCTACTACGCGGAGTTCCTCGAGCGGGTCGGCGTCAGTGGCTGAGGCGCCGCGAGCCGTCCTCCTCGAGGAGATCCGCAGCGCGCTCGTCATCGGCCTCGGCGCCTCGGGCCTCGCGGCGGCGCGGCTCCTGGTGGATCGCGGCGTCGATGTCGTGCTGGCGGACGACGATCCTGCGCGTCGCACGGACGTGCCGGGTGCCCGAGTGCACGCCGGCCGTCCAGAGGAGCTCGACCCGACGCAGTTCGACCTCGTCGTGCCGTCACCGGGCGTTCCCGAGCGCGCGCCGCTGCTGCAGCGAGCACTGGCCGCGGACCTCCCGGTCTGGTCGGAGCCCGAGCTGGCCTGGCGTGTCCGCCCCACCCCGCTGGTCGGGATCACCGGGACCAATGGCAAGACGACGGTGACGACGCTCGTCGCCGACATGCTGGATCGATCCGGCATCAACGCGGTCGCCTGCGGCAACATCGGGCAGCCCATGGCCGACGTTGTGGCCGACCTCGTCGACAGCGCGGACGTGCCCGTGCTGGTCGCCGAGTTGTCCTCGTTCCAGCTTCGGTTCGCCCACGCCCTGACCCCGTCGGTCGCCGTGGTCCTCAACGTTGCCGAGGACCACCTCGACTGGCACGGCTCGTTCGAGGCCTACGCAATGGCCAAGGCACGGCTGCTGCAGAACGTCGGTCCGGACGCGCCGGTCGTCGTCGGTCCTGACGACGTGGCTCGGCAGGTCGTGGAGGATGCCGGCGTCGTCCCGATCGAGACGTCGGCGGACGGCCCGGTGGCGCGAGGGGTCGGCGTCGCCGACGGCTGGTTGGTGGCCTGGCCGGACGCAGTGCGGCTCGTCGACGTGGCTCGCCTGCCGTCGCGGGCACCGCACGTGATCGCCAACGCCGCGGTGTCCGCCGCCGCAGCACGCGTCCAGGGTGCGAGCGACGAGGGCATTCGTGCCGCCCTGGAAGCCTGGCGGATCGGGCCGCATCGCATGGAGGTCGTGGCCCGTCAGGGCGGCGTCACCTGGATCGACGACTCCAAGGCCACCAACGTGCACGCGACGATCGCGGCCCTCGACAGTGCAGACTCCATCGTCTGGGTGGCA
Source organism: Nitriliruptorales bacterium (assembly GCA_033721095.1). Lineage (GTDB taxonomy): Bacteria > Actinomycetota > Nitriliruptoria > Nitriliruptorales > Nitriliruptoraceae > JAWWBG01. Next base: position 22,792 of record JAWWBG010000009.1, on the reverse strand, counting down.
GGGGGACAGGCCAAGGGCACGGACCTGCGGCCACTCGGTGGCCACCTCGGCGGCGTGCGTTACGCCGTGTTGCTGGGAGAGTCCGCCGACGCCCTGGCCGCGATCTGCGAGACCTCCACGGTTCCCGTGGCCCGAGCGGGCACCATGCAGCAAGCCGTCGCGATGGCGGCCGACGTGGCTCGCCCGGGCGACGTCGTGCTGCTGTCTCCGGCGGGAGCGTCGTTCGACCTGTTCGACGGATACGCGGATCGCGGCGACCAGTTCGCGGCTGCCGTTCGACGGCTCCTGGAGGCACAAGGAGAGCGCACGTGAGCGCCACGACCGGTCCGCTGGGGCTTCCCGGCCGGCTCGCTCGGTTTGCCCCGTGGGTGCGCGAGCGCAGCGCCGCCCTGCACCCGGGGCCGTGGAACCGTTCGGCACTGACGCTGGTCGCCATCACCCTCGTCCTGGTCGTGCTCGGCCTGGTCATGAGCTTCTCGGCCTCGGTGGTGACGGCCGCCGAGCAGGGCAACGCCTTCGACGAGTTTCAGCGCCAGTTGCTGTGGGCCGGCCTGGGTGTTCCGGTCTTCTTCATCACGGCTGCGGTGCACGTCCACTGGTGGCGCCGCGTCGCCAAGTGGCTCATGCTCCTGGCGTTGGCGGCGCTGTTCGCCGTGTTGATGGTCGGCGTGGGCGCGGCAGAGACCGGATCCGATCGTTGGCTCCAGCTCGGCCCCCTGCGGGCCCAGCCCTCGGAGCTGGCGAAGCTGGCAACCGTGCTGTTTCTCGCGGACGTGATGGCGCGCAAGAAGGCCAGCTTCGGCCCCCGGCTTCCGCTCGCGCACCTGCTGGTTCCTGCGCTCCCACTGCTCGGGCTCCAGGCCGTCCTGCTCATGATGGAGCCCGACCTGGGCACCACGCTGCTGATGGCGGCCATCGTGTTCCTCGTGCTGTTCATCGAGGGCCTCGAGCTTCGCTGGATCGGGCTGGGTGCGGTGGTCACGGCCTTCGGCGGGCTTGCGTTGGCATCCACCGCCGCCTACCGGATGGATCGGATCCGTGGCTGGCTGGAAGCGGAGGCCGACCCCATGGGCGCTGGCTGGCAGTTGATCCAGTCGCTGACGGCGTTGGGCTCCGGCGGTTGGCTGGGAACGGGGCTCGGGACCGGACGCGGCAAGTGGAACTACGTCCCGAACCCGCACACGGACTTCATCTTTGCCGTCATCGGCGAGGAGCTCGGACTGCTCGGCGCCATGGCCACGCTCTCCCTGTTCGCCGTCATCGCCGGCATCGGGCTGGGGGTCGCAGCGCGAACGACCGATCCCTTCAGCCGCACCGTTGCCTTCGTCATCGCGGGGTGGGTGACCGGCCAGGCCATCCTCAACGTGATGACGGTCGTCGGACTGTTGCCCATCACGGGTGTGACGCTCCCGCTGGTCTCGGCCGGCGGTTCGTCACTGGTGACGACGCTGGTGTCCCTGGCCATCCTCGTGTCCATCGCGCGCAGCAGCACCGCGGAGCCGGACGCCTCATGAGCACCCGTGTCGTCGCGGTCGCTGGGGGCGGGACCGCCGGCCACGTCTTTCCCTCCCTTGCCGTCGCAAGCGTGCTGGAAGCCGAGGGCGACCTGGGCACGATCTTTCTCGGTTCCAGGGATCGGCTGGAGGGTCAGCTGGTCCCGGCTGCGGGTCACCGTTTCGAACACGTGGAAGCCATCCCGCTGCCACGGAGGCTCTCGCCGCGGCTGGTGGCGGTCCCGTTCCAGCTGCAGAGGGCCATCAAGCGCTGCGTCGAGATCCTGACGACCGAGCAGGTCGTGGGCGTCGTCACGTTCGGTGGCTATGTCTCGTTCCCGGTGAACGTCGCTGCGCGGCGGCTCGGGCTGCCCCTGGTCATCCACGAGCAGAACAGCGTTCCGGGGATCGCCAATCGCTTGGCATCCGGTTGGGCAGACCGGGTGGCAGTCACCTACCCGGGCTCGGCAGATTCCTTCCGCCACCCGGAACGGACCGCGGTGACCGGCAACCCCGTCCGGAAGGAGATGCTGTCGGCCAGCGGACTGGACCGAGCAGCAGCGCGCGAGTCCTTCGGTCTCAAGCCCGATGTCCCCACGCTGCTCGTCTTCGGTGGTTCGCAGGGGGCTCGCGCCCTGAACCGGGCCATCGTTGCCAGTGCGCCCCACTGGGGTGATCTCCAGGTGCAGATCCTCCACGCGGCCGGGGCTGCGCTCCATCGGGAAGCGGCGGCGGACTGGGAGAAGGCACGACGTGACCAGGCGGGTCTCGGCGTTCGCTGCGTGGACTTCATCGATGACATGGCTGCCGCCTACGCCGCCGCCGATGTCGTCGTCTGCCGGGCCGGCGCGACGTCGATCGCCGAGCTGACCGTCCAGGGCAAGCCCTCGGTCCTGGTGCCGTATCCCCATGCGACCGCCGACCACCAGCGCCACAACGCCGAGGCACTCGCACGGGTCGGCGCCGCCCGGATGATCCTCGACGACGAGCTGACCGGGGAGCGCATCGCCGCCGAGGTTCGCCCGCTGCTCGAGGATGGCGAGACCCTCCATCGCATGATCGCCTCGTCACGCTCGTTCGGTCGGGCCGACGCGGCCGACGCGGTGGCCCGCCTCCTCCGTGAACTGCTGCCGGAGGCAGCGTGACCGCCGTCCCTGCCGACCTGTCGCGCCCTCGACGTGTCCACCTGGTGGGTGTTGGCGGGGCCGGCATGTCGGGCATCGCTCGCGTGCTGATGGAGGAGCGCCACGAGGTCTCGGGTTCCGACATGCGCGACGCTCGCGTGCTCGATGAGCTGCGCGCCATGGGAGCGACGATCACGATCGGCCACGATGCCGCAGCGGTTCGGGACGCCGAGGTCGTCGTCGCCAGCTCGGCCGTGCCGCCGACCAATCCCGAGCTCGCTTTCGCCCGCGACAAGGGCCTGCAGGTTCTCAGCCGGGCGCAGATGCTGGCGTCCCTCGCGGCCGGACGGACCGGCATCATGATCGCCGGTACGCACGGCAAGACGACGGTGACCTCCATGACGGTCGTGGCGCTGCAGGCAGCCGGTCTCGACCCCGGTTTCGTCATCGGCGGTCACCTCAACGAGGTCGGCACCAACGCGCACGCCGGGACCGATCCGCCGTTCGTTGCCGAGGCCGATGAATCGGACCGGTCCCTCCTCGCGTACGAGCCGGCGATCGCCGTCGTCACGAACGTGGAGCTCGACCACCCTGACGCATTCCGGGACGACGCCGAGGTCGCGATGGTGTTCGCGGAGTTCCTCGAGCGACGAGCCGAGGACGGGCTCGCGGTCATCTGCCTCGACGACCCCGGGTCTGCCGAGTTGCGCGGGCGTGCTCGGCAACCCGTCGTGACCTACGGGACGCACCCGGATGCCGGCGTTCGGTTGCTCGCCGGATCGGAGGGGCACGTCGTCAGCGTCCACGGCAGCGATCCCGTCGACCTCGTGCTGTCAGTGCCCGGACATCACAACCTGCTCAATGCGACGGCGGCCGTGGCGGTCGTGGCAGCGCTGGGCGCCGACGTCGGACGCGCGGCGGCAGGGCTGCGCGCCTTCCGCGGCGCTGCGCGACGCTTCCAGGTCGTCGGTGTCGCCAACGGCGTGACCGTTGTCGACGACTACGCCCACCATCCCACCGAGGTCCTCGCGACGATCCGCGCGGCCCGAGAGCGTCACGACGGTCGCGTGGTGGCGGTGATCCAGCCCCACCGATACTCGCGGACTGCCGTACTGGGCGAAGCGTTGGGCCGGGCCGCAGGCGAGGCCGACATTGCGATCGTCACCGACGTCTACGGCTCCGGGGAGGCGCCGCAGCCGGGCATCACCGGGAAGCTGGTGGCCGATGGTGCCGAAGCCGCGGGCGTGGCCACGCACTGGACTCCACACCTGTCGGACGTTCCCGGCATCGTCGTCGACGTGGTCCAGGCGGGCGACGTCGTCCTCCTGATGGGTGCGGGGGACATCACCAGCGTCGGCCCCGCCGTCGTCGAACGGCTCCGGGCCCATGGCTGACCTGGTCGAGGCCCTTCGTGCGGCCGGTGTCTCCGACGTCGTCACCGATGCGCCGGCGGCGCCGCTCACCACCCTACGCGTCGGCGGGCCGCTGGCAGCACTCGTCACGGTCCGGGACGGAGCAGAGCTCGAGGCAGTCGGTCGGGTCGTTCGCGACCTCGAGGCGGCCACGATCGTCGTCGGCCGTGGCTCCAACCTGCTGGTGGCCGACGCCGGCTTCCGGGGCGTGGCGATCCGACTGGGTCCGGCGTTCCGCGATGTCACCATCGAGGGCACGGTGGTGACAGCGGGTGCGGCTGCCGCCCAGCCGACAGTGGCCCGGCTGGTGGCCGAGGCCGGGTTGGCAGGCCTGGGCTGGATGGCAGCAGTACCGGGCTCCATCGGGGGAGCGGTCCGCATGAATGCGGGAGCACATGGCGGGGAGACGCGCCAACTGCTTCGAGCTGCCACGATCGTCACGCTGGGTTCGGGCGCACGTGCCTGGACGCCCGATGAGCTCGACTTCGGCTATCGCCACAGCGCCGTGGGCGAGGGCGACGTCGTCGTCCACGCGACGTTCGCGCTCGAAGCAGGGGACCCCGACGCCATCCGGCGCGAAATGGAGGAGATCCGCAACTGGCGACGAGAGCACCAGCCCCTCAACGAGCCCAACTGCGGGTCCGTGTTCACCAATCCGCCGGGGGACTCGGCCGGCCGCCTCATCGACGCCGCTGGCTGCAAGGGATACGAGGTGGGCGGCGCGACCGTGTCCACCCGCCACGCCAACTTCATCGTCACGAGGCCGGGGGCAACGGCTCGCGACGTCGCTGCGGTCATCGACCATGTCATCGCCACGGTCGCCGAGGTCGCCGGCGTCACCCTGCAGACCGAGGTCGTGCGCGTCGGCTGGGAGACGGACTGATGGATGTCCGGATCCGCGAGCGGCGGGCCGATGTTCGCCGCCAGCAACGGCGACGACGGCTCCGTCGGACCATGGCCCTGACGGCCCTTGCAGCGGTCCTGGCCCTGATCTGGGCAGTCGAACGATCGTCCCTCGTTGCCCTCGATCACGTTCGCGTCGAGGGCAACGCGCAGGTGTCGAGCGAGGACATCCTGACGGCCGCCCAACTTGCGGAGGGCACGTCGACGCTGCGCCTGGACCTCGATGGCGCGGACGAGCGGATCACGGCACTGCCCGGCATCGCCAGTGCGATCGTCGAACGGGTCGACGCCGTCACTGTCCGGATCGTCGTCGTCGAGCGCGTCGCGGAGCTGCGACTGCAAACGCCGACGCAGGAGTGGCTCGTCGATGGAGAGGGCGTGGTGTTCGCTGCGGGCAACGGGCCCCGCTCGATGCCGGTGGTGCTGCTCGAGCACGAGGTGTCGTTGGGCGACACCGCTGCGGAGGCAGGGCTGGCCGACGTGATGGCGGTGCACGCCGGCCTGTCGGGCCCACTGCGTGCCCGCGTGACTGCCTACCGCATCGAACGCTCCGGAGAGGTCGCCCTGCTGCTCGAGGGCAACCTGGTCGCCGTCCTCGGCGACGCCGCAGACCTCGACGAGAAGATCCGAGCCGTCGGCGCGATCCTGGCCGAGATCGAGGGCACCGCGGTGACGCGGATCGACGTCCGCGTGCCGTCGCGCCCCACCGTGTCCGAGGACTGAGCCGGACGCCGGCTGGTTGGCCGTGCGCCGGTCGCGCCGGCCCACGCCCGAGGCGCGTCAGCCGCACGGTCCTTCCCCGGATGAATCCGGCGCTTGCCCCCCGTCGCTTGACTGTCTAGTGTCCACCCCAACCACAGGTTGACATAAGTATCGATCTCAACTGGAGGTTGAGGCCCGAGCGGTCGACACCGACGGGTGGGATCGAGACCATGAGCGCGTGACCCTTCCCCACGAAGTGCCATGACCACGCCAAGGCGTGGCGGGCAACTTCCCTGGTCGTGGAGGGGGATCACGCGCTCATGTGCTGCCGGGTGCCCCATCCGGCGCAGGTCGCGCCCCGCACACGGATTGGCGCGGCGGAGAACGACGAGGTGCCCGCGCGGGCGCGTGACCAAGGACATGAGCACATGGCGGCAAACCCGACCAACTACCTGGCAGTCATCAAGGTCGTGGGGATCGGTGGCGGTGGTGTCAACGCTGTCAACCGGATGATCGACGCGGGCCTCCGTGGCGTGGAGTTCATCGCCGTCAACACGGATGCCCAGGCCCTGCTGATGTCCGACGCCGACGTGAAGCTCGACATCGGGCGTGAGCTCACCCGGGGGCTGGGCGCCGGCTCTGATCCGGAGATCGGTCGGCAGGCGGCGATGGACCACCGGGAGGAGGTCGTCGAGGTGCTCAAGGGCGCCGACATGGTCTTCGTCACGGCAGGCGAAGGTGGCGGGACGGGCACGGGTGGCGCGCCCATCATCGCGTCGGTGGCCAAGGAGCTCGGCGCCCTCACGATCGGCGTGGTGACGCGCCCGTTCTCGTTCGAGGGCAAGAAGCGGGCGATCCAGGCCGAGGACGGGATCAGCTCGCTGAAGGACGAGGTCGACACCCTCATCATCATCCCCAACGACCGGCTGCTGGAGATCGCGGATGGCGAGACCTCCGTCGTCCAGGCCTTCAAGGTTGCCGACGAGGTGCTCCTGCAGGGCGTGCAGGGCATCACCGAGCTGATCACGACCCCCGGGCTGATCAACCTTGACTTCGCCGATGTCCGCAAGGTGATGAAGGACGCGGGCTCCGCCCTCATGGGCATCGGGACCGCCCGCGGCGAGAACCGCGCGCTCGAGGCCGCCAAGGCCGCCATCTCCAGCCCCCTGCTGGAGGCCTCCATCGACGGGGCGAAGGGCGTGCTGCTCATGCTCGCCGGCGGCAGCGACATCGGCCTCTTCGAGATGAACGAGGCGGCTGACGTCATCACCCGCGCGGCCAGCGAGGACGCCAACATCATCGTTGGCACCGTGATCGACGACAGCCTCGGCGACGAGGTCAAGGTCACCGTCATCGCCACCGGCTTCGACAAGTTCGGTCGCCCGGCTGCCCGGCCCGACGAGCCCGCACTCGCGGCCGTCCCCGACCTCGCGGACGAACCCGTCGTGATCGAGGACGCGCCGGCTCGGCGCGTGACTCCGGTCGTGGTCGACGCGATGGAGGACGACCTCGACATTCCGTCGTTCCTGCGGTGACGATCCCGCTCCGGCGCGTCGGGCTCGCGCCGGGCGTCAACGCCTGGTTCACCGGGCGACCGGGGCTCGTGCCCGAGCCACCCGTGGGACGGGCCGGCAACCTCTCCCATCGGCGGCCCCACCTGCCAGCTCGCCTGGCGGCCGATCGACGTGAGGTCCTGGAGGAGATCGGCCTCGACGCCGGTGCCCTCGTCTGGATGGACCAGGTGCACGGAGCCGCGGTCGCCGTCGTCGGGTCGGACGCACCACCGGGATGGCAGGTCCCGGCCGTGGACGGCCTCGTGACCCGGGTGGCAGGGCGTGGCCTCGTCGTCCAGACCGCCGACTGCGTCCCGATCACCCTCGCCGCGGGCGATGTGGTGGCGGCGGTCCACGTCGGCCGGATGGGGCTCGTGGCGGGCATCGTGGCGGCAACCATCGAAGCACTGCGTGGGCTCACGAATGTGCGGCCGGTTGCCGTTCTCGGTCCGTCGATCGGTGGGTGCTGCTACGAGGTGCCCGCGGCCATGCAGTCCGAGGTCGTTGCCGCGATTCCGGAAACCCGTGCCACGACGTCCTGGGGGACGCCGAGCCTTGACCTGCGGGCAGGGGTCAGGGCCTTGCTCGAGCGGGCCGACGTCGCAGTGATCGACGAGGTCGCAAGCTGCACACGACACGAGGACGATTGGTTCAGTCATCGGCGGGACCCCGACGCGGGGCGCCAGCTCTCGATCATCGTCCGGGATGCCAGCGCATGAACGTGGCTCACCAACTGGCGGAGGTCCGGGCTCGCATGGCAGCAGCGTGCGAGCGATCCGGCAGGGACGCCGGCGAGGTCACGCTCGTGGCCGTGAGCAAGCAGCAGCCCGCCGACCTCGTTGATGAGGCCATCGCGGCGGGCCTCGCGGACTTCGGCGAGAATCGATCTGATGCCCTGCGCGAGCGAGCCACACGCCACCCGGAGGTGCGCTGGCACTTCGTCGGGCAGCTGCAACGCCGCAAGGTGAAGGAGGTCGCCGGACAGGCGGTGCTGGTGCACAGCCTGGACCGTGCCGCACTGGCCGACGCGATCGACCGCGCAGCCCGGGACCTCGATGTCGTCCTCGACGTGCTCGTCCAGGTCGACATGACCGGCCAGCCCCGGCGAGGCGGCGTCCCCATCGACGAGGCCGAACCCCTCGTCGCCTACGCTTCCGGCCTGCAGGGCACACGGGTGACAGGCTTGATGACCATCCCGCCGGTCGACGCCGAGCCCCGGGAGTACTTCCGGGCGCTGCGTCGCAAACGCGACGACCTGGCCCAGCGCTGGCCCGACGTCACCGAGCTCAGCATGGGCATGAGCCAGGATTTCGAGGTCGCGATCGAGGAAGGCGCGACCATCGTCCGCCTCGGCACGGCCATCTTCGGGCATCGAAACACGACGCCCACGAACCAGGACGCGACATGAGCGTGTGGCAACGAACCCTGGTCTATCTCGGCCTCGTCGACGAGCCCGAGGGTTCCGAGGAACTCCCGGAGCGGCTGGGGGAAGCGATGCCGGTCGACGAAACAGCGGAAAACGTCCGTCCGTTGAACGTCCCGGAGCCGGGTGCCCCGCATGTCCGTGCGATGACCAGCGTCGCACAGGTGCACGTGGGGATCGCCAGGCTCGAGCACTTCGACGATGTCGAAGGAGTCGGGCGGCGCTACCAGGCAGGCCAACCCGTCGTCTTCGATGTCGGTGCCCTCGACGAGGTCACCGCCCGTCGCGTCATCGACTTCCTGTCGGGCATGACGTACGCGTTGCGCGGCCGGGTGTCGCGCATCACGCCGAGCGCGTTCCTCGTCAAGCCACTCGACGTGGAGATCCCGGCCGCAGAACGTGAACGCCTCGCTGCCGAGGGGTATCCCATCGGAGGCGGGTTCGCTTCGTGACCGGCGTCGTCTGTTGGTTGCTGTTTGCGTACATGCTCGTCCTGCTCACCCACGTGATCTTTTCCTGGGTGCCGGCGCCGCCGGAAGAACTGCGGCGCCTGCAGACGGCAGTTGGTCGGCTCGTGGAACCCGTCGCGGGACCACTTCGCCGCGCGCTGCCGCCCGTGCGCCTGGGCAACGTGGCGCTGGACTTGTCGATCATCGTGCTGTTCTTTGGCCTGATCATCCTTCGTGCCCTCATCTGCATCTGACCCGCGCTCGGCTGACATGAACGACCCCGGACCCCTTGACGCTGAGGACATCATCAACACGGTGCTGCCGCTCGCGTTTCGCGGCTACGCCATCGGACCGGTCGACGAGCTGCTTGCCCGCCTCGCCGACGAAGTCGCCGACCGTGATCGCACGATCGCCGGCCTGCGTGCTGCCGTGCAACGGCTCGAATCGATGTATGAACAGTCCCGGGTTGCCCTCGCCGACGCTCGCGACCCACGCGACAGGCGCTGAGGTTCGCCAACGGCGATTCGCGGATTGCCGGATGGGACGGACTACTCTCCTGCATTCATCGCGCAACCACAAGCGGGTCACCTGTGATCGTTCTCAGCCTGATTCTGGTCATCGTCGCGGCCGTGACGTTGCTGGCCGGATTTTTCAGCGATGGCCTGACGCTGATCTGGATTTCCATCGCCTCGTGCGTTCTCTCCATCGTCACCCTTGCGCTGGGGGTCATGCAGCGCCGGCGTGAGGCACCCGAGTTGGCGCCGCCGGGTGCCTATGTCCCGGGCACGCCGGGCCCGCGACCCGCGCCTGCGCAGCTCGCCACCGTTTCGGAGGGCACGGACACCGCCACCGAGGTCATCGCCAAGACGTCCGCCCGAGATGCGGCTGAGCGCCGTGCCGATGTCGAGGCCGCGGGCGCGGCAGCGGCAGACGAGATCGTGGCACCCGTGAAGTCCGCGACGCGGAAGAAGGCCACGCGGAAGAAGGCGACCAGGAAGGCCGCGAAGAAGACGGCCAAGAAGGCCACGAAGAAGGCCGCCAAGAAGGCCACCAAGAAGTCGGCGAAGAAGGCCGCCAAGAAGGCCACGGGCCGCACGACGGGCGCCGCAGCGCGCGCTCGGCTCGGCGCCATCAAGGGCGTCGGTCCTGCCAAGCAGGACGCGCTGCTGAAGAAGTTCAAGAGCCTCGAGGCGATCCGGGACGCATCCATCGAGGAGCTGTCCTCGGTGGACGGCGTCGGCCCGACGGCGGCAAAGACCATCAAGGACGCGCTCGCCTGACGAAGCCGACAACACGCGTGACGCCGGGCTGTGCCCGGCGTCACGCTTTTCGGCACGCGGACCGGGGGCGAGCGCTCCCGCCGCTTGGGCGTGTCAGGTCCGCCGCAGGGAAATCGTCGCGGTCCCGTGGCCCGCCAGGTCGACATCGGCCGCCTCGCCGTCCGGGTTGTCGATCGGGTCGTCGGCGATGCTGCCGGCAAGTCCCTCGGCGGCGACGTGCTCGAGCCATCCGGCCCCCTCCAGCCGGTCGGACAACTCGTCGGGGGCGATGGACACGTGCAGCGCAATGCGGTCGTCGAGCGCCAGGTCGGCTTCCTTGCGGAGCTCGTTCACCGCGCGGACGAGCTCGCGCGCGACGCCCTCCAGTTCGAGCTCGGGCGTCAGCGTCGTGTCCAGCGCGAAGGATGAGCCGGCGTGCGTGGCAACCGCCCATCCCGGACGCGCGGTTTCCAACACGTCCACCATGTCGGGGGTCAGCTGAACGTCGCGACCGTCGACGGTGATGGTTGCCGGTCCGCTCGCCAGCTCGGTTGCCACTCGCCGGGCGGTGTCGTGGTCGGCAGTGCGAAGCGCTTCCGCCACGCGAGGGGCAGCATCCTTGAACACCGGGCCCAGCTGCTTGAAGTTTGGTCGCAGTGACAGCTCGACGAGATCGGTCGTGCCGTCCGCAACCTCCACCGACTTGATGTTGAGCTCGTCGGCGATGTCGGGGAGCAGGTCCGGCAGCATCGCGGCGGCGTCCGGAGTCGTCACGAGCGCGCGGGCGAGGGGCTGACGGACGCGAACCCCCGAGTCGTTTCGCGCCTGGCGTCCGAGCTCGACCAGCTGCCGTGCGGCCACCATGGCGGTGCGCAGCTCGTCATCGGTCCAGGCCTCGTCCGCTGACGGGAAATCGGACAGGTGGACCGAGGGAGATGCGTCGGGATCGGCCGGGACCACGAGGTCCTGCCACAGTCGCTCGGCCACGAAGGGAACGAACGGGGCGAGCAGGCCGGCGAGTGTCGCGAGGCACGTGTGCAGGCTCGCGTGGGCAGCAACCTTGTCGCGGGGGTCGTCGGCCGCCGCCCGCCAGAAACGACGGCGGCATCGACGCACGTACCAGTTGGAGAGGTCGTCGACGAAGGTCTCGATCCGACGGGTTGCCCGAGAGACGTCGTAGCGGTCGAGTGCGGCGTCGACGGTCTCGACCACGTCGGCGAGCTCCGCCAGGATCCAGCGGTCCATCACCGGGCGCTCCGCGACGGGAGGCACCTCGCCATCGGCATCCCAGCCGTCGATGCCCGCGTAGGTCAGGAAGAAGACGTGCGTGTTCCAGAGCGTGAGCAGGAACTGTCGGATGACATCCTCGAGGAGGTGGTGGCCAACCCGACGGTTCACCCAGGGGTTGCCCTCGGCCAGCATCAGCCAGCGGAGTGCGTCGGCGCCGTGTCGGTCGATCAGCTCCCACGGGTCGAGGATGTTGCCCTTGGACTTGGACATCTTCTGGCCGTCCTCGTCCACGATGTGTCCCAGGCACAGGACGGTTTCGTAGGAGGTCGTGTCGAACAGGAGCGTCGCCTCGGCCAGCAGCGTGTAGAACCAGCCACGCGTCTGGTCGATGGCCTCGCAGATGTACTGGGCCGGAAAGCTGGCCTCGAACAGCTCCTGGTTCTGATGGGGGTGCCCGAACTGGGCGAACGGCATGGCGCCGGAATCGAACCAGGCGTCGGCGACGTCGGGAATCCGCTCGGCCGTGCGGTTGCATTCGCTGCAGGGGATCGTGACCTCGTCCACGAACGGTCGATGCGGGTCGAGATCGGACAGGTCCCGTCCCGCCCGTTCTGACAGCTCGGCGCGCGATCCGACGACCGTCACGTGGCCCTCCTCGCAGCGCCAGAACGGCAGCGGGGTGCCCCAGTACCGGTCGCGCGACAGGGCCCAGTCGACGTTGTTCTCGAGCCAGTTCCCGAACCGTCCGTGCTTGATGTGGTCGGGGTGCCAGTCGATGGTCTCGTTGACGCGCAGCAGGTCGTCGCGTCGGGCCGTCGTGCGGATGTACCAGGACGGTTTCGCGTAGTAGATGAGGGGCCGCTTGCAGCGCCAGCAGAACGGATACGTGTGCTCATAGCTCGCGGTCGCAAAGAGCCGACCGGCGTCGCGGATCGCATCGGTGATGGCGGGATCCGCGTCCTTGACCCACACGCCCTCCCATGGCCCCGTCGTGAAGGCGCCGTCGAGCCCGACCGGATTCACGAACGGGAGGTCCTCCGCCTTGCCGACCTCGCGGTCCTCGGCGCCGAATGCCGGAGCAATGTGGACCAGGCCGGTGCCGTCGGTGGTCGTGACGTGGTCGCCCAGCACGACGCGCCAGGCGTCGCCCTCGACTGCGGCGAAGTCGAAGATCGGCGTGTAGGTCGACCCCACGAGCTCGGGTCCCGTGGCCGTCTCGAGCACGGTCGCGCCGTCGCCGACGACGCTGTCCACCAGGTCTGCGGCGACGACGACCGGACCGTCGGCGTGGTCGACGAGCGCGTAGGTGATGTCCCGGCCGACCGCAACGGCGAGGTTCGCCGGCAGCGTCCACGGGGTGGTCGTCCAGATGAGCAGGTCACCCCGGCCGCCCCAGGGGCCCCCGGTCAACGGCAGCCGCACCGTCACCGTCGGGTCCGTGATGGTCTCGTACCCCTGCGCCACCTCCGCGTCCGACAGGCCGGTCCCGCAACGGGCGCAGTAGGGGGTCGAGCGGAAGTCCTCGAAGATGAGGTCTGCGTCCCACAGGGTCTTGAGGGCCCACCAGAGCGAGTCGACATACGCCGGGTCCATCGTCCAGTAGGCATCATCGAGGTCGACCCAGAAGCCGATCCGTTCCGTGAGCTTCTCCCAGGCGTCGACGTAGCGCGTGACGGATTCCCGGCATCGCTCGTTGAACTCGCCGATTCCGTAGGCCTCGATGTCGGCCTTGCTGTCGAGCCCGAGCTCCTTTTCGATCTCGATCTCGACGGGCAGCCCGTGGCAGTCCCAGCCGGCCTTGCGGGGAACGCGGTGGCCCTTCATCGTCCGGTAGCGGGGAAAGACGTCCTTGAACGTGCGCGACTCGACGTGGTGCGTTCCGGGCAGGCCGTTGGCCGTCGGCGGTCCTTCGTAGAAGTTCCACAGCGGCCCGTCGGCCCGCTGCTCGAGGCTCCGGGCAAACACGTCCAGCTCGGTCCACTGGGCCAGGACGGCCTGTTCGAGCTGCGGAAACGACGGCCGCGGCTCGGGAGCCGGCCAGTTCGTCACGGTCGTCCTGTTCGCGCTGGTGGCGCGGGAGGGTAGGAGGCCCACCGACGCCCAAACGTCGCGGGAACCCTTCCCGGCCCCGTCTGCGGTGACTGATAGCGTCCGCGCGATGGCCACGCCGAAGAAGTTGACGAAGGCCGTTCTCGCCAAGCATCGTGAGGCGCTCGAGGCGGAACGGTCCGAGCTCCTGTCGCAGATCGACGAGCTGGACGCCGAGGCGGACGTCAAGAACTGGCGTGATGGCGGGTTCGACGACGACCCGGCCGACAGCGGCAGTGCCAACATCGAACGCGAGCGTGCACAGAGCCTGGCCCGGCACGCGCGTGGGATGCTCGACCAGATCGATGCAGCGATCGATCGGATCGAGGATGGCAGCTACGGCACCTGCACGCGCTGTGGCAAGCCGGTCGAGCGCGCCCGGTTGAACGCGCTGCCCTATGCCGAGCTCTGCGTGTCCTGCAAGCAACTCGACGAGGCAGGTCGGTGACGACCCGCACGACCCGGCGGGAGGAGGGCCATCGGCCCGGGCTCCCCGGGACACCGAGCTTTCCGACGCGCCGGATCATCGTCCAGGTGGCGACGATCGTTGCGACCGCGATGATCGTGGCGGACCAGGCGACGAAGGAGCTGGCCGAGCGCGTGCTGGTCCCCGGGGTGTACCGGCCACTGTTCGGTGACGGCATCGGGTGGATGTTGACCCGCAACGATGGCGGCGCGTTCAGCGTCCCGCTGCCGTGGTGGGTCTTCCTGGTTGTCACCGTCGTCGTCGTGATCCTGTTCCTGCGGAGCCTTCCGGAGGTCACGCATCTCGGGGAGGCCGTCGGCTTCGGCCTCCTGCTGGCGGGCGCCCTCGGCAACGGCATCGATCGCGTCGTCCGTCCCGGTGACCCGGGCGATCCGCGTTACCTGCACGGCCACGTCATCGACTTCGTCGCGTGGGGCTCCTGGCCGCGGTTCAACCTGGCCGACACCGCGATCACGCTTGGCTTCGTCCTGTTGTTGTGGTCGCTGTGGCGGACGCGCCCACAGCCGTGATCCATGCGGTTCGAGATCGGTTCCGACGACGCGGGTGAACGGCTCGATGTCGCCCTGGCACGGCGTGTTGGGTGCTCGCGTTCGGCGGCGGCTGCCAAGATCAGGGACGGACTCGTTTCGGTGGACGACCGGCCCGTGTCGGCGAGCCACCGCTGCGCGCCGGGTGAGATCGTCGCAGTCGAAGCGCCCGAGGTCGTGCGGCCCGAGCCGCCTCCGCTGCCGCCGATACGCCACCGGGACGACCACCTCGCCGTGCTCGCCAAGCCAGCCGGCCTCGTCGTGCACGCCGGCGCCGGCCATGACGGCGACACCCTGGTCGACGCGCTCATGGCAGCCGGGTTTCCGGCGACGGGCCCGGACCCGGCCCGCCCCGGCATCGTCCATCGCCTCGACCGCGACACCTCGGGATTGATGCTCGTCGCCTGCAGCGAGGCAGGACACGCCGGCCTCACCGAGCAGCTGGCCGCGAGGAGGGTCGAGCGGACCTACCTCGCGTTCGTCGGTGGCGTTCCCCCCGAACGCGCACGACTCGAGGGCCCGATCGGTCGCGACCCGAAGGACCGCAAGCGGTTTGCCGTGGTTCCGGACGGCAAGCCCGCAGCCACGACGTGGGAGCGGCTGGCGACCGTCGCGGACCCGACGGGAGCGGTCGTGGCGTGCCGCCTCGAGACGGGTCGCACCCACCAGATCCGTGTCCATGCGGCGTCGGCGGGCCATCCGGTGGCTGGTGATGACCGCTACGGGGGAGGGGCGCTGGGGAGCCAACTGGGCCTGCAACGGATGTTCCTCCATGCCGCTCGCCTGGCCTTCGAGCACCCCGTGTCCGGCGACGTCATGGAATTCATCGAACCCCTGCCGTCAGATCTTCGGACCCCACTGATCGATCGTGGCGTCGCGCCAGACGAGTTGCTGACCCGGCTGTAGCCTCGCCCGTCGCACCACTTCGCAGGACCCGCACGTGCTGCTCCACGGGCCACCCGGGTCTCCCGAGCCGCCGGATCCCCTTCCGTCGTCGCCCGGAGACGACCCCAGCCCACGACTGGTCGATCGACTTCGTGCGATCGACGTCCTGGTCGTGCCTCCGCTCCAGCGGTCCGCGGTGCGGTCCGTTGCGTGGTTGTCCCGGATGTCCCAGCGGCTCGTGGCCGCGGAGGACGGCATCGCCGATGGGCGTCCCGTCGCGCTCGCAACGCAGCACTCCCGGGTCGTCGCGCTCCTCATCGGCGTGCTGCTGCTGCTGGGGACCGGGATCCACATGGACCGGTACCCGGAATTGATCGACAACGGTGACGGTCTCCAGGAACTGACGGAGGCCGGTGACGTTCCCGTGGGTGACACCCCCCTTGCCGGTGGCGTCACGGCCCAGGTCGGCCCGACACTCGGCGACGACGTGGCCACCTACATCACGGACCGGACACAGGTGCTGGCGGGGCTTCCATCCGACGCCGTCCGCGTCGCCGTCATCTCGTTCGACGAGCTGGTCGACGGTGCAACCGTCGACATGCTGCTGGGGGAGGTGGACGCGGTCAGCATCCAGTTCATCAACCCGCAGTCGGCCTCGCGGCCCCTCTCCAGCGACGTCGAGGGTTCGGTCGCGAGCACGATCGAGCGGGCCGTCGGTGCGGTGCGGATCATGGCGCGTGAGGAGCGAGACAACGTCCAGGCGCTGCTTGACGACGGCAACGTGACCGATCCGGACTTCATTGCCGACTATCGGCGTCGGGTCGACGAGATGAATGCCCTCCTCGAGGTTCTCGACGAGGCACCGGCGATCGTCTTCGCGGTGGTGGTCGAGGGGCGCGTTGATGCCCTTCGCGCACTGGCCCTGCAGCCCGCTGTCCGGCTCGTCGACGTCGCGCCGGCAGAGACGACCGTCGAGGAGTCGGCATTCTGGGGGCTTTTGCCGACCGACATCGACGTTGTGACCTTCGGGAAGGACTGAGTGCGACGCGCGTGATCGGTGCTGTCACGGCGGCTTGCTAGCGTGAATCCCACGCGTGTGGTTCGTCTTCCCCGACCACGGCGACGAAGGCGACGTGCCCCGGATGCACCGGGCCCCGGTGTTGCACCGAGGGGAGGACACGAATGGTTGGGCCAGGTGCCGAGCGCGCACCTCGGGACGACGACTTCGTCCATCTGCACGTCCACTCCGAGTACTCGATGCTCGACGGGGCCACTCGGGTCGACGACCTCATCGACGTCGTGTCGCAGGACGGCCAGCAGGCCGTGGCGATCACCGACCACGGCGTGTTGTTCGGCCTCGTCGAGTTCCACGACCGGGCTCGCGCGGCCGGGGTCAATCCCATCCTCGGCTGCGAGATGTACTTGGCCCACGGCTCGCGGCGTGACCAACAGATGGCCATTGACGGTTCGAGTCGGTACTACCACCTGACGACGCTTGCCACCGACGACACGGGCTACCGCAACCTCGTCGAGCTCTCGACGCGCTCCTACACCGACGGGTTGTGGGGCAAGCAGGCCCGGATCGACAAGGAGCTGTTGGCCGAGTGCAATGACGGCCTCATCGTCCTGTCGGGCTGCCTGTCGGGAGAGGCCGCGACCGCCATCGTCGTCGATGACGAGCCGGCCGCAAAGCAGTCCCTGTCCGATTTTCGGGACATCCTCGGACCGGATCGCTTCTTCGTCGAGCTCATGGATCACGGGATTCCCGACCAGCGGAAGGTGTGGGCAACCCTGGAGCGGATGGCCGGTGACCTGGGCCTGGCGACCGTCATCACCAACGACAGCCACTACACGCGGGCCGAGGACGCATACGCCCATGACGCGTTGCTCTGCGTGCAGACGCAGGCACAACTCGACGACGAGGACCGGTTTCGTTTCAACGGCGAGAAGGGCTACCACGTCCGCACGCGTGCCGAGATGTGGGAGCAGTTCGGCAGCGTGGCACCCGACGCGCTGCGTGCCACGGTCGGCATCGCCGAGCGCTGCAACGTCGAGCTCGAATTCGGGCAGGACCTGTTGCCTGCCTTCCCGTGCCCCCCCGGCCTCGACGAGGCAGGCTTCCTCCGGCAGAAGGTCTTCGAGGGCGCTGCCCGCCGGTACGGGACACCACTGCCCACGGCCGTCACCGAGCGCCTCGAGTACGAGCTCGGCGTCATCGAACAGATGGGCTTTCCGGCCTACTTCCTGATCGTTGCGGACCTGTGCGAGCATGCCCGGGAGGTGGGGATCCGCGTCGGCCCCGGTCGTGGATCGGCAGGTGGTTCCGCGGTCGCCTACTGCACGGGGATCACCGAGGTCGACCCGATCCGGTTCGGGCTGATCTTCGAGCGCTTCCTCAACCCGGACCGCATCTCGATGCCCGACATCGACATGGACTTCGACGATCGACGCCGCGGTGAGATGATCGCCTATGCCGCCGAGCGCTACGGCAAGGATCACGTCGCCCAGATCGTGACGTTCGCCACCATCAAGGCCAAGTCGGCGATTCGCGATGCCGCGCGGGTCCTCGGACCGGAGCGGCTCGGGCGCAACCCGTTCGACGTGGGCGACGAGCTGTGCAAGATGATGCCGCCGCCCGTCCAGGGACGCGAAGCGCCCCTGCACGATGCGTACGAACAGAGCGCCGAGCTCAACAACGCCAAGCGCGACGCGACCTACCAGCAGGTCCTCGATCTCGCCGAGAAGCTCGAGGGCCTGAAGCGCCAGCACGGCATCCACGCGGCCGCCGTCCTCATCAGCGCCAAGCCGCTGGTCGAGACGATCCCGCTGATGAAGACGGCCCGCGGCGAGGTCGTGACCCAGTACGAGATGAACGCGGCCGAAGCACTCGGGCTCCTCAAGATGGACTTCCTGGGCCTGCGCAACCTCACCGTGATCTCCGACGCCGAGGAGCAGATTCGCGACAACCGGGGCGTGGCGATCGACATGTCGGATCCGCGCCTGCTCGGCGACCTGGATGACCCTGCGCCCTACGAGCTGCTGCAGCGCGGCGACACCCTCGGGATCTTCCAGCTCGACTCGTCGGGGATCCAGTCGCTGGTTCGCCTGATGCAGCCCGACTCCTTCGACGACATCATGGCCCTCCTGGCCCTGTTCCGTCCCGGCCCGCTCGGCCAGCAGATGCACGTCGAGTACTGCGAGCGCAAGCACGGGCGCGCCGACGTCAGCTACCTGCTCCCCGAGCTCGAACCCGTCCTGCGCGACACCTACGGCGTGATCGTCTACCAGGAACAGGTCATGCGCATCGCGGTGGACCTGGCCGGGTACACGATGGGACAGGCGGACTCGCTCCGCAAGGCCATGGGCAAGAAGAAGGCCGACGTCATGGCCGCGCAGCGCCAGTCCTTCGTCGACGGCGCCGTTGGGCGCGGCCTCCCCAGGGCCAAGGTCGTCGAGCTCTGGCAGCACATCGAGAAGTTCGCCGAGTACGGCTTCAACAAGTCGCACACCTGTGCCTACGGCGTCATCAGCTACCAGACCGCATGGCTCAAGGCGCACTACCCCGTGGAGTTCATGTCTGCGCTCCTCACCAGCGTGAAGAACAACAAGGACACCAAGCCGGTCTACCTCAACGAGTGCCGCCGCCTTGGCATCCCGGTCCTGCCACCGGACGTCAACGCTTCCAACCGGGACTTCACCGCGGTCGGCGACGAGATCCGATTCGGGCTGTCGGCCGTTCGCGGTGTCGGCGACAGCGTGGTCGAGGCCATCGTCAGTGCCCGACGGGCCCACGGCGCCTTCGAGTCCTTCCCGGACTTCTGTGACAAGGTCGACGCGGCGGCACTCAACAAGCGGGTCGTGGAGGCGTTGGCCAAGGCCGGTGCCTTTGCCAGCCTCGGCCACACGCGCCGCGGGGTCCTCGAGTCGTTCGAGCCGATCGTCGATGCTGCCCTGTCCCGCAAGAAGGCCGAGGCGGCCGGCCAGTACAGCCTGTTCGACGGCGGCGACGTGCCGGACCCGGGCTTCGACCTCGACAACGCGGCCCGGCACATCCCCGATCTCGAGTTCGACAAGGGTCAGCTGCTGGCCCTCGAGCAGGAGATGCTCGGGCTGTACGTCTCCGACCACCCGCTGTTCGGGGTGGAGCAGGCCCTCGACGGGCTCGTCAGCCATGACGTCCAGGACCTGCGTGACCAGTCGTCCGGTGCGACCGTGTCCGTCGGCGGCGTGCTGACGGGTGTGCAGAAGAAGTTCACTCGCAAGGGCGACACGTACGCGACCGCCACGCTGGAGGACCTCACCGGGGGCGTTGACGTCGTGTTCTGGCCCGGGACCTACAAGGAGGCCAGCGCGGCGATCGTCGAGCACGAGGTCATCGTCGTGACCGGACGGCTCGAGGTCCGCGACGAGGCCATCAGCGTCAAGGTCAGCAAGGTGGTCGTCCCGGATCTTTCCGAGGCACGCGGCGAACCCGTGGTCGTCACGTTCGGCCACGGCCAGTTGACGGTCGACGCGGTCGAGCGCCTGACGTCCGTGCTCGCCGCGCACCGTGGGGCTGCTCCCGTTGCGGTCGAGATCACGGAGGGCGACGGCTCGATCAAGCGACTGCAGCTGGGTGATGAGCACCGTGTCGTGCGTCGGCCGGGCCTGTTCGCGGAGCTGAAGGCCACCTTCGGGCCGGACGCCGTCCGCGACGCCCGGACCCGGACGTACGCAGACCCGTCGCCGCAGGATCGCCGCCACCCGGGCTGAAGCCGCTGGTCGGACCGGTTCGTCCGGGCGGTTGGGGGCGGCCATCCGGACGTTCGCACTGGTCCGAATCGGGCCACCGATTCGTGTCCCGCTGCACCCATGACACTCCCGCACACTGTTCCCGGGTCGGTCGATGACCTCCTCCGAGCCGTGACCGGGAGCGGGGATGCAGCGGACGGTGCGCTGGTACGTCGGCGGCGTCGCCGTCCTCGGGAGCGCGCTGCTCGTCGTGGCGGTCCGCAGCCTGGCGTTCTCGGGTGCAGGGTGGGACGTCCTCGCCGTGCTGTGGGTGGTGGCGGTGGCAGCCGTCTGGCTGCCCGCGCGGCTTGACCCGACGGGCCCGCCCGTCCACCTGGAGACCGGCGTCTTCCTGGCCATGCTGCTGTCGTTGCCGGTCGGTGTCGCCTCGGTCTCGCTGACGCTTGCAACGCTGGCCGGAACGTTGCTGCTGACGCGAGACGCCGAACGCGTGGTGTTCGAGGTGGGCCGGGCAGCAGTTCTCGGCGTCGTCGGCGGGCTCGTCTTCGCGGGCATCGGACCGTCGGGCTCGGTGGTCAGCCCGACGACGCTTCTCGCCGTCTTCGCGGTCCTGGTGATCGTCGAGTCGCTCGGCGTCCTGCTCGTCACCGAACTGACACGGCGGCACGGGCCGGGTCGGTTCGTCGAGACGTGGCGCGACCTGTCGCACCTGTCGCTGGTGGCTGCGGCGGTCAACGGCATCTACGGCATCGTCCTCGGCGATCTCGCACGACGCGACCCGGTCGTCACGTTGCTCGGAGGCAGCCTGGTCGCCGGGCTGTTCATGGCGTTGCGCGGCTGGCACGCGACACGCGGGAGCGAGGAACGCGCGAGCGGGCACCACGACCTGTCGAGCGTGCTGCTCGACGTCAGCGTCGAACGCGACCAGCTGGCCGTGTTTCTCAAGCGGCTCGCAACGGTCTTCGGTGGCCGCAGCGCCGCGCTGTACCTCGAACAGCGCCACCACCACCTGCGCGTCCATGTCGAGGGGGACCGCCTCGACCGCACCCGGGTGAAGCGGGTTCCGGATGCCGTCTCCGAAGCCACGTGGCGCGTGATCGCGCTCCGCGGCGATCGATCCCACGACCCGTGGCTGGTTCCCGAAGGGCACACGTCGGTCCTGGCTGCCCCGTTGGTGCACTCGGGCCGCACCATTGGGGCCGTGCTCGTCCTCGACAGGCGCGGCGCCGGCAACTGGTCGGACGCCGACGCCGAATGGCTCGGCAGCATCGCCAACGAAGCCGCAGCCGCCGTCCGCACCGTCGAGCTCTTCCGCCGTGTCGACGCCGAACGCGCCCGGTGGGAGGAGGAGTCCACCCGCCTGGCCGACGTGCTCCGTTCGGCCACCGACGGCATCGCGAACCTCAGCAACCAGGGGCGGATCGAGACCTGGAACCCGGGGATGGAGCGATTGACGGGCGTG
Source organism: Nitriliruptorales bacterium (assembly GCA_033721095.1). GTDB lineage: Bacteria > Actinomycetota > Nitriliruptoria > Nitriliruptorales > Nitriliruptoraceae > JAWWBG01. The sequence goes on along the minus strand of JAWWBG010000009.1, from coordinate 1,064 downwards.
ACCGTCGAGGACGCCATCGGCCAGTCCTGGTTCACGGTGCTGCGCCTGCGCGATGCGGCGGGCACCGAGCTGGTTCCCGACGGTGACAACGTGATCTCCGATGTCCTCGGTGACAGCGACGAGAACGGCGCGGCCGAGCGGCCCCGCGGACGCCGCTCCGAGCCGGAGGAGCCTCGGCCCGTCGGCGCCGACCGCGTCCGCCTGCAACTGCTTCGCTCGGATGGCACCTGGCGATGGGTGTCCTGCAACATCTCGGCCGTGCGGCGCACGGACGGCGTCCGGCGGGGCGTCGTGCTCGTCGCCCGCGACGTGACCGCCGAGTACGAGGTCGATGCCCTCAAGGCAGACTTCATCGCGACGATCTCGCACGAGCTGCGAACACCGCTCACCCCTCTCAAGGGGTTCGTGCAGACCATCCGGGCTCGCGGCGAGGCGATCGATCCCGCGCACGTGGTCCACATGGTCGAGGGGATGGGAAAGCAGGTCGATCGCCTCGAGAACCTGGTGTCCGACCTGCTGACCGTGGCCGACATCGACAACAACGCTGCTCCGCTCGAGACGGCCGTCATCGACCTGCGCGACGCGGCCGACGCCGCCCTGGCCCTGGAACGGAGCGGCACCGAACGCGTCACCATCGAGGGCGAGCCGGACGTCAACGGCATCGGCGACCGGCGAGCGGTGATTCGCGTCATCCGCGCGCTGGTGTCCAACGCCATCAAGCACACCGAGGGCACCGTCACGATCCGATTCAGTCGCGAGCCCGAGCACGCCCGCGTGGACGTCGTCGACGAGGGACCCGGCATCCCACCGTGGGAGCACGACCGGATCTTCGAGCGCTTCGGTCGCCTCGGCGACCACCTCCATCGAACCCAGGGTCCGGGATTGGGGCTCGCGATCTCGCGCGCGCTGGCGGAGGCCATGGGCGGGCAGGTGACGGTCAAATCGGACGTCACCCATGGTTCGACCTTCACGCTGACGCTGCCCCTGGCGCGGCCCCGGCAGGTGGGCGGTACGGTACGTCAGGCGGGCTGACGGCCGTACCCTGCGCGACGTCTTCGACTCCT
>JAWWBG010000008.1:0-25852 GCA_033721095.1 Nitriliruptorales bacterium | reverse complement strand
GCGCGGCGCACGATCTCGCGGTCGAGCTTCTTGCCCTTGAACTTGGCCGGGTCGTCCATCGGCCGCAGCCGCATCCAGACCTGCATCGTGTTCCTTCGTGGGCCGCGTGCTGGGGCCCTCCAGCGTGGCACGAGGGTATGACCGATACGGTCCGGCCCCTCCATGGCTGACACACGCGCGCTCCGATCGAGGTGGCTTCGTCGCGGGCTCGGTGTGGCAGCGGTCGCGCTCGCCGGCGTGGCCGTTCATGACGGACGCAAGATCCTCCGGATCAAGCGGGTTGCGGACGGCGCCGAGGTCCTGGCCCACGACCTCACGGTGGGGGAAGGGCTCGGCGAACCGCTCGAGCTCGTGGTGCTTGGGGACTCCGCCGCGGCCGGTCATGGCATCCCGGCGGCAGCCGACGCCATGCCGCAGCGCATCGGCGTCCAGCTGGCCAAGGCGAGCGGCCGTCGGGTGGCCGTCCGCTCCCTGGCCGTCAGCGGCGCCACGACCCAAGACGTCCTGCGCTTCCAGGCGCCCCAGCTGCGCCGCCGCGCTGCGGACATCGTGGTCATCAACGTCGGCGTCAACGACGCCTTGTCACGCCAAGTGGATCCCGACCTCACCTCGCACACACTGGCGCTCATCGACGCCGTTCGTCGATACACCCCGGGCGGCAACGTCATCTTCGTCGAGACGCCCGACCTGTCCAACGCACCAGGCATCCCGTGGACCACCGGCCAGCTCGTCAAGCGCCGCTGTCGACGTGTCCGTGCCCTTCAGCGAGACGCAGCTCGGCAGGCAGGGGTGCCGCTTGTCGAATTGCCGGACGTGCTCGACCGGGGCGCGTTTGGCGTTGACGGGTTCCATCCGGGGCCGGTCGGCCAGGACGCACTGGCCCGACGCGTCGCAGCGGAGCTCCTCTTCGACTGACCCTGGCAGGGGCCTGACGCGTCCGAACAGCTTCGCGTCGGACTGAGCAGGCGACCGGTTCGTCGTCGACACGACCGGCGGGCCGTGCGAGGACGGGCCGCGTCGACGGCCCATCGGGAGCGATCGCACCCTTCCCAAACGGTCATCCGAGCCTTCCCTCGCGGCGAGGCGCAACCCACCTGTCCGCCATGTTCCGTGCGCCTGCTCATCCGTAGTGTCGAGATGGACACATCCCGGACGCAGCGGGACGGGGTGCAACCGATGTCGGGCGTGTGCCCGTCGGAATCGGGCGGGGGTGCAACGTGACAGCACAGGCATCGGATGCTTCGACGCGACCACGTCGGCGACATGCAGTTCGATTCAGCGCCCAGCGGGTGACGCACGAGCTTCTCGACGAGCACGCATCGCCCCGCCGTTTGCCTGCCCAGGTGCCGGCGCGTGGCCGACGTTGGCTCCTGGTTCTCGTCGGACTGGCACTCGCCGTCGGATTCTCATTCCCGTCCCGAGCCGCCGAGCCCACGAACACCTTTGAGCTCTTCGACGCTGATGCTGTCGGCGTGGACTGGCTCAACCATTACCTGCTCGCGTACCTCAGCCACTACGTGTACCTCGACGCCTACGACGCTCCCGACACTCCCGATGCCGACAAGACAACAGAGGCAAAGTTCCTCCAGAAGTTCACCGAGAAGTTCGGGCCCATGGGTCTCTCGGACATCGCCTACTTCACCGATCACGACGGCAACGCCCAGTCTGATCTGACGACCGACACGGAGGTCGTGGTCGCCGAGAACGCGGACGCCATCTTCGTCGTCTTCCGTGGCACCGAGGGCATCGGCCTCGAGGGGCTCGTCGACTGGGGCACCAATCTCCAGTTTCTGCCGGCCGACACGCCCGTGGCAGGCCTGCATGCGGGGTTCGCCGCCGCGGCCCAGCGGGTCTATCCGAGTGTCCGCCAACGAATCGACGCGGCCGTCGGCAAGCAGGTCTGGATCACCGGACACAGCCTGGGTGGCGCCCTCGCAACGGTCACGACGACACTGCTCGAGTACGGGATCGGCGGTGACCCGGTGCACGTCCAGGGCCTGTCGACCTATGGCGCCCCGCGCGTCATGAACGCTGATGCGGCAGCGGCCTTCGACGCCTTGATGGGATCACGGGTGCAGCGCTGGGTCGACAACGAAGACCTCGTTCCGCACGTTCCCACGCCGACCCCCTTCGACTACACGCATGTTGGACGCCTCAACAACATCGTGCCGGCCGGCGACGGGGCATGTCGCATCGACCTCGACGACACCGAGCTCGGGCTGGGCCTCAGCATCGAGGATCATGCGATGACGCGGTACATCGGCCGCATCGGCGACGCCATGCCCGATGGTCTTCGATTCGGCGGCAAGGACAACCAGTTCTTCCCGGCTCCGCCCAGCTCGGAGACGGGCGAATGCTCGTCAACCGTCGGCGTCCGCGACGTGCTCGACCTGGTCGTCAATCCGGGTGAGCCTCTTCCCATCGACCTCGAGATCGCGAACAGCAGCTTCCTCGTCACCCTGCAGCGACTGGCGCTCGGACTGGACACGGGTGCCACGGTCACCATCCCGGATGTGGAGCTCGGCGACGTCTCGATTCGAGACACGCGCTTCGACATTGACCTCGCGGGACGGCGGATGCGGGTGGTCGGGAACGCGACCTTCCCGATGGATGCCGACAGCGTCACCGTGGATGTCACCCTCGAACTCGGCTGGGATGACCTGGGGACGTCCGATCCCACGTCGATTCGACTCGTCGTCGACGGCTCGGGAAACCAGTGGACGCTCGAGCAGATCGTTCATGTCCTGGAGGAGGCGTTCGAGGGCGCCGTCATCGACACGACGTCCATCGGCGACAGCATTCGACTCGGGAGCCCTGTCCTCAGCCTCGAAGCAGACCCCGAACGCCTCGCCTTCAGCGCGCGCGGCACCGCCACCCTCCCAAAGCGTGATGCGGACGGCAGTTCCGGGGCGCTTGATGCCCAGGGGATGCTTGCCTGGACGTACGACCGCTCGACGCAGGCGGGGTCACTCGTGGCTGCGCTGCGCGTGGCCGACCCCGCGTGTGACGGGGGTGCCTGCATCGAGCTGGGCAGTCTGCTTCCCATTCCGGGTGGATCCTTGGCCTCGGATGTCAGGATGCCCGCGGTCGGCCTGGCCACGATCCTGCCCGACGGTGCGAACTTCGATCCGGCAGCCCTGGACCAGGAGGCGCGCGAGTTCCTCGCGCTTGTCACCGGAACCGCGACGGGCCAACCGTTCAATCTCGCCGGTGGTCTCCAGGTCAACGCGGACGTGCCGCTCCAGCCGCTCGAGGCCGTGTGGGACGCACTGGGGATCCAGTTCGCTGACCTGGGCACGGCCGCGCTCCGCCTGCAAGGGTCCCTCGGGTTCAACCTGGCTGCACTGGGTTCGGCAACCACGCCGTCCCTCGAATCTGCCGACTTCACGCTGACCGGCCCAAGCATGACCCTCGCGCCGCCTGATCTTCCGGACTGGCTGGCGCCGGAGATGTCCTGGCCGACGACGGGGCAATGGGAGATGTTCCTGCGCTACGCGGCGTCGGCCTCCGGTCCCGGCACGCTGGAGCTCGGGCTGTCACTCCCCGGGATCACGACCACCCTCCTGGACGATCCGACGACCGAGAACGTGGTCGAGGAAGCCTCCTTGACGGTCGAGGCAATCCTTGAAACCTCGCCTGGTGGCACGATCGCGCGCCTGTCGGGGAGCCTCGACACGCCGTGGCGACACCCCTTCGGCATCGAGTGGCTGACGGTCACCGATGTGGTCCTCGACTCGTCGATGACGGTGGCTGGGGGTGCCGTCGACTCGCTGATCCAGCTGGCCGGCACCGTTGACATCAACGGCAAGATCCTTGACATCGGGCTGACGCTCGACTCCCTCGAGGAAGCCACGCTGACCGTCGCTCTCCAGTCCGAGGTCAAGCTCGAGGACGTCGTCGAGGCCCTGGTCGACCCCAGCCTCGTCGACCTTCCTGACGCCGTTGGCTCCGCCGGCTTCGGACCCGGCTCGTTGTTCGTGCGCGTGACGGCGGACGGCGTGCGTGTCGATGCTGCGGTGCGCACCTTCTTCGCTCCCCATGGTGAGAACATCGCTGCCAGCGTCATGTTCACCGCCGATTTCGGCGAGTCGGTGTACGCGGTCGGCATCCGTCCCGAGCCCGGCCTCATGCTCAGCGACGTGCTCGGACCAGGCGTCCAGCTCCCCGAAGTCACCCTCGTCGAGAACGAACCCCCGGTCCTGCTCGACTTCGAACTGGTGCCGCAGCCGCTCGACCCGAGCAACCCCGATTCGGGTTTTGCCTTCGTCTTTGCGTCGGCTGACCTCACGGTTCCGGATGACGACTCCTCACCGGTCACGTCCTGGTTCGCTCCGGTCTTTGGTGGCCATCCGAACAACAAGGTCGTGGGGTCGGGCCCGACTGTGCTCGGAGCATTCGCGCTCCCCGCGCCACTGGACGAGTTCGTCGAGAACCTGGGCCTTCGCCGTGCCGTGCTCGCGTCCGGAAACATCCCCCTGCCGGGGGACGCAGGCTTGGCCTTCAACCTCAAGCTCGCCGTGGAGGCGGACCCGGCCAAGCTCCCCGATCTGGTTCGCCAGGCGGCCGGCAGTTTCGAGCTCTCCCTGATCGGGGACGCGGAGGCCGGACCTGCGTTGAAGATCCGCACGGAGCTGGACCTCGAAGTGCTCCTCAAGCAGGGGTTCGATCCTGCCGTTGCCGACGCCATGGCCCTGGCCGGGCTCGACGCACCCCGAGCGGAGCCGCTGCCAGCGCCGCGACCAGCGGACCACACGTGTCCGCGAGGCGGCGAGATCGCGTCGGTCCAGGATCCGGACACCGAGCAGCTGGCGGACTATTGCGTTGACGTCCTGAACCTGCAGGGTGGCGCTGACATCAGCTTCGAGGCGGCACCACCGAGGATCGTTGTCGGGCTCGACGCAAGCCTGGTGTCGGAGGCGGCGCAGGGTGATCCCACGAATGCGCGCGCCGGTTGGGCGCCCTTCGGGTTGGACTTCCTGACGATCCGAAGTCTCACCGGTCTGGCGGAGGTCAGCTTCAACCTGACGCCGCCGAGTCTCGGAATTGCACTTGGGGTCGAGGGCAACATGACGCTGTTGCTTCCTGACCCGGACAACCCCGCCGAACCCACGGCGAAGAACCTCGCGGGCGCGCTGAAGGCCGGGCTCGACATCCGTCCCGGCGTCCCTCCCGTGGCTGCCGTCGTCACACCCAGTTTCGAGGGGGTTCGCGTCGAGTTTCCACAGGGCGTCGGTACCGCCGACCTCCTGCAGCTGCAGGACGCCGTCTCCGACCTGGCTGGGGCGCCGCGGCTGCAGGACGTGGTGCCGGGAATCGAGACGACAATCCCCGACCTCGCGCTGCGCAACCTCGCGTTCTCGTTCTCGCCGTTCGGTGTGAACGAGCTGTGCATCCCGCTCGGCATCGTCGCCCGCGGCGAACTCTGGCTCAATCCAACGTCCGGCAGCCAGCCGGGCGCCGTCCCGCCCTGCGACGCGGAAACATTCGACCCGGCGCCGGCGCCGCCATCGTCGGACTCCTGCGCGGCCAAGCAGGAGGACGGGTGCGTCGCGGGCATGTTCTTCAGCTTCACACCGGGCGGGATAGCGGCCGACGGCTTCCTGGCCGCATTCGACCTGTACCCCTTCCCGATGCGCTTCGAGAACACCGAGGTCAGCCTGCGTCTCACACTCGCCGAGCAGTACCTGAAACTCGCCGGAGGGGCGTACCTGGGGCCGGAGGGCGAGACGCCCTGGGCTGGCGGTGAGCTGCACGTCCAGATTGCGCCGAGCCATCTGCGGTTCCTCGGTCGCATCGAAGCCTTCGGGCATCGAGCCATCGCCCACGGACAGCTTGAACCGCTGGGCGACCTTGCGAACCCCCTGGACCTGCTCAAGGGCGGCGTCAACCCGAACCTCGAGTTGCACCTGGTCCTGGCGGACGACGCGGCAGCAAGTCTCGGTTCCGTCCCGGACCTCGGCTTCACGCAGGCAGTGCTCGACCTGGCGGACCCCATCCTCACCGAGCTGGAGGAAGCCGCGGCCTTCATTGACGGCATCCTGGGGCAGATGACCCCGCAAACCGCCCTCCAGACCCTGTTGGCGTTGCCCAGCAGACTGCAGCAGGAAGGCGTTGACCTGGGCGTGTCCCTGCCACCGTGGATCAGCGACCTCGCTGCCAGGCTCGAGGCCTTCGGTACCAAGTCCGTGGAGGACGACGGCGGCAACAGCCACGAATTCGAGATCAGCGAATACGGCGCCGTTTCGCTCGATGCGCTCCTGAACGGCGTGCGGTTCCCGGGTGTCCGAGGGCTGGTCTTCCCGAAGGAGCGAACCTGTGTCGACCTCATCAAGTCGGGGGCGGCCCTGGTCGACGCGCTGGTGAACGAGACGCCCATCACGGAGGCCATGATCGACGGGCTCGTGGAGGGGACAGTCACCAAGGTCGAGGGCCTCGACGTCTGCTGGTCGGTCGCTCCCGTCCTGAAGATCGTCGGCGTTCCCGGCGCATTCCTGTACCCGACCTGCTTCGGGTTCCGCATCGACGGCGGGTGCTGGCTGCTGCCCCCCGTTGAGTTCGATCTGGGTCTCTGCGAGACGTGGTTCCCGAGCGCGGCAACGGCCAGCTCTCCCGGCGGTACCAACTGTGAACTGTCCGAGATCGCGGCCGAAGTCGAGAAGCTGTTGTCGAGCGCATTCTCGGAGATCCTCGATCTGGGGGGCGTCCCGGATCTGACACGGGTTTTCGATGCCGTCCTGACGTTCCTCCAGGACCCTGACCCGGGTGCCCTGTTCACGCTGCACTGTGCGCAGGCCAGCCTGCTCCTCAGCCTCGAAGATGGCACTGTCGCCGACCTCGCTGTCGATGCGACCATCCTTGGCCGACGCCACCCGCTGGGCCTGTCCTTCGACTTCGGTGATCCACTCGCCAGCACGGAGAAGCTCTTGGCCGATTTCCTGGGGATCCTGGCTGGTGGGCCCGGGTCGTCCTCGTCCTGCGGCGGCATTCCCCTGGATGAATTCGGGCCGGGTGGCATCGCGTCCGAGCCGACCGGTTCCGACGGCGACGGATTGATTCCCCTTGCCCTGACGACGACCGTCGGGCCTGCCACCATCGTCGAGGGCAGCTCGGTCACCGTGACCGGCACGTTCAACCGCCCGGTTGACGTCACCGACGGCGTGACCGCCATGATGGTCGCCTGGGGCGACGGCTCTGCGACGACCGTCCCGGTGGTTCCCGGTGACACATCGTTCACGACGGCACATGCCTACCCGGATGACGGGCCGTCCGGGACGTCCTCGCACACCTACAAGGTGACGGTGTCCGGTGGTGACGGGCTGTCGAGCACGTTGCGAGCGACTGTCCGCAACGACCCTCCGCGCAACGTGATCGCGACGCTGGACCATGCATCAATCGATGAAGGCGACACGGCCACGCTCACCGTCACGTTCGACGACGTGGGGGTCGAGGACACCCACGCCGTGACGATCCTCTGGGGTGACGGGAACTCGACGTTCGTTCCCTCCGCGACGTCGGGGCTCGTGAGGACGCACACGTACCGTGACGACAATCCAACTGGCGGGCCCGGACCCGACGCTGCCAGGATCAACGTCGTCGTGTCTGACGATGATGCCGGCCGCGGCGTTGGGGCGACCGTCGTCGACGTCTCCAACGTTGCGCCCACCGCGGCATCATTGAGCCTGTCGCCGACCGCGGTCGACGAAGGCCAGGCCGTCCAGTTCACCATCAACTTCGACGACGTCGGGGTCGATGATTCGCATTCGATCGAAATCGACTGGGACGACGGGACGCAGACGTCGGTGGACGTGCCGCTCGGACAGCAGTCGGTTGACGTGCTGCACACGTTCGCGGACGACGACCCGACCGGCACACCCCAGGATGTCCATGCGGTCGCGATCACGATCACGGATGACGACGCCGGCGTGACAACGGTCTGGCGTGACCTGACGGTTCGCAACGTCGCACCGACGGTGTGCCTGACGGTCGATCCCGGCGGCTTCGCGGAAGGCGACCTCGCGACCGGAACCTGCCCGGAGCACGCGCCGCTGGTCATCGACGAAGGAGGTGACGTCGAGCTGACGGCCGCCTTCCACGATCCCGGGTGGTTGGACACGCACACGGCGACCATCGACTGGGGTGACCCTGCCCTGGCGAACTCTCCGGTGACGGTGGCGTCCGGGGCTCGGGGCGTCAACGTCTCGCAGGCGTTCGGTGACAACGGCGACTTCACGTTGACAATCACCGTGGAGGACGACGACGGGGGCCGCACGTCCAAGAGCGTCGCCGTGACGGTCAAGAACGTGGACCCGACCGTCACGATTCGGAAGTTGCCGGCATCGTTGGATGACCAGTGGGGCACGATCATGGCAGATGGGCCCGATGACAACGGGGTCCTCGAGACGCCGACCTTCCTCCGCCGAGCGGGCGTGAGTGGCCCATTCCGTGCCTGGGTCACGGACCCTGGCAGCGACGACATCACGAGCCTGTGGGACTGGGACGTGCCGAACCGTTTCGATCCGGCGACCACCTCCTCGCTGTCGAGGGTCAACCCGCCCATTCCGGATCCGTTCCCGAGCCCGACCTTGCAGCCTCGAGCGTTCACGACCGAGGCCAGCCACGCCTGGAGCCAGCCCTGCCTGTACCAACTGCGCATCACGGCTTCCGACGATGACGCCGGCATGTCGAGCGACGAGGCCTGGGTCGTGGTCACCGGGACCGATCACCGGCTCCGGCGACCGGGCTGGTGGTTCAACCAGTACGACAGCATGAAGAGCAATCGGAACAGCGTCCCAGAGCCAACATTGGCGTGCCATCTCGAATCGACGCGGCATCTCAGCGCCGTGTTCGGGACCTTCCGGGAACTCGACACCTTCCGGGATGCACGCGACGTCCTGAACACCAAGAAGTCGAGTCGGGCAAACGAGATCATGGTGCGACAGTTGTTGGCGAGCTGGCTCAACCTGCTGCACGGCTCGGTGGGCTGGTTCGACACGGTCGACACCGACGGCGACGGGCTCGACGACGCACGGTTCCACGAGGTGCTCCGGCATGCCGAGACCGTCCGGCTGGACCCGGCTTCCACGCGGGAGGAGCTGCTCGCCCAGGAGGAGGTGCTCGAGTACGTGAACGGGGGCCAGTGAGAAGCGGCGATCCGGCCCCTGCGGCGAGCCTGCGTAGGCTCCGCGGACACGCAGGAGTCGCCCGTGACCGCAACCCCGCCCGTCGAGTCGTTCAGCGACGACGAGGCGCGCGTGCTGGCCCCCCACTTCACGAATCTCGACAAGCACACCTTCGTGCTGACCGGCCTGCCCGAGGTCGTCAAGGGCGCACTGTTCGCCCGCTACTCGCGATCGGCCAAGTCCGTGCGGCGGCTGTTCCTCGACGAGTTCGCCGGTGACCTCGCTGAGGTCGGCGCTGCGACGGAGGTGGGTGCCGAACGGGCCGAGGAGCTCTACCAGCGGGTTTTTTCGGAGTACGGCGACGACTCGGTGGCCCAGCTCGGCGGCGCCCACGCGGCCATGGAGCAGGTCTCCAACCTCCTGACCAAGCAGATCGAGTGGGGCCGGCTGGCGGCCTACCTCGAGCAGTCGACGCGCTACATCCCCTACGACCAGCAGATCGACGGGGTGTACCGGTACTACCGCGACCCTGACGTCCTCGCCGGACCCCACGGCGACACGTACGTCCAATCCCTGGACGCCATCTTCGACGCCTACTCGGCCACGATCCCGACCGTCCTCGAGTGGGTGCGCGGCACGTGGCCGCAGGACGAGACCACCTCCGACTTCGTCTGGAAGAACGCGACCAAGGCCAAGGCCCTCGACCTGCTGCGTGGCCTGTTGCCCGCCGCGACGACCTCGAACGTCGGCATGTTCGCCTCCGGCCAGTCCTGGGAAGGGCTGCTGCTCCGGCTTCGAGCTTCCGAGCTGGCCGAGGCCCGGGCCGTGGCCGACGACCTGCTGGTCGAGCTGCGCAAGGTCATCCCGGCGTTCCTGACCCGTGTCGACCGCGAAGACCGTGGCGTCGCCTGGTCGGACTACCTGGCCACGACCCGCGCCGACACCCGCGCCCTGGCCGATGAGCTGGTGGGCGACCAGAAACCCGACGACGCTCCGCTGGTCGAGCTGGTGGACTGGTCGCCGCGTGACCCGGCCGAGGCCGAGCGCGCGCTGGTCACGGCGGCCCTCTACAGCGCCACGAACCTCCCCGAAACGCAGGTGGCCCGCGCGGTCGAGGAACTGTCGGCAGAGCAACGGGCAGCGGTCGTGCGCGCCTACGTGGGGGAACGGGCCAATCGCCGCCACAAGCCCGGCCGTGGGTTCGAGCGACTCTGGTACCGCTTCGACGTCCTCGGTGACTACGGGGGGTTCCGCGACCTCCAGCGCCATCGGATGCTGACCATCGAGTGGCAGGACCTCACGACCGACCACGGCTACGAGACGCCGGCCGAGCTGGCCGATGCGGGTGTCGAGACCACGTGGCACGAGGTCCTCGAGCGGTCCGCGGTGCTCCACGACCGCCTCCGGGAGGACCATCCCGCCCAGGCCCAGTACGCGGTCTGCTTCGCCTACCGGGTCCGCTACGTCATGCAGATGAACGCCCGGGCGGCGATGCAGATGCTCGAGCTGCGATCCACGCCCCAGGGCCACCCCCAGTACCGGCGGATCGTGCAGGACATGCACACCCTCATCCGCGAACGCGCCGGGCACGGCTTCGTCGCCGATGCGCTGTCGTTCGTCGACCACGGCGCCGCCGAGCTCGAGCGGCTCGAGTCCGAGAAGGCCGCCGAGCGCCGCCGCACGACCCGCCCCTGACGGGTCGGCCGACTGCCATCAGGCGGGGACGACCTCGAAGGTCACCACGTCGAAGACGACCTGGTCGAACGTGACCCCCTCGGCCGTCAGCAGCTCGACCGAGAGGTCGTGCAGGCCGGGGTCGAGCGACACCTCGAAGCTGACGCTCGTGCAGGGCTGGTCCGCCGTGCAGGTCTCGCGGAACCGGGGCAGGTGCGGAAACCCATCCACCAGCACCTTGACGCGCGCCGCCTCCTCGGGGTCTGTCGGAGCAGCTCCGACGAGGTCGACCGTCGCCAGCGTGGCGCCCGTGACGGCCACTTCCACGAGGACGGCCCCGGCGGACGGCTGCTCGTCCTCGGTCGGTGAGACGATCTCGATGACGGCGTCGTCCCGCTGCGCGGTGAACACCAGTGGCGGATGCCAGGCGTCGACGATCGGCCCGTAGAGCACCAGGGCCGCCAGGGCGCCGACGCCCACCGTGCCCCCAGCGAGTGCCCGTGGCGGCCGGAGGCTCAGTGATGTCGTCGCGTGCAGGACCAGGCCGACCAGGGCCGCGACGCCCGCAGGCAGCGACCAGCCCACCCAGTCCGACAGCGTGTCCGACATGGAAGGGGCCAGCGCCGCAAACACCGCCACGCCGGCGATGGGCAGCAGGGCATCGTCTGGCTGGGCAATCGTGATGCGGCCGACCACGACGAGCAGGAAGACGACGATCACGCCCAGCCCCAGCATGGTGACGAGCGCCTGCCAGGTGGCCCCTTCACCCGCGTGCGCCAGCACCAACCACTGTGACACGGCCGTCCTGACGGGAGCGGGGAGCGGAGACGTAGGATAGGAGCGCCACGCAAGGACCCCTCGTGCCCGTCTTCGGCCCCGTCGTCACCGCGATGGTGACGCCGTTCGACCAGGACGGTGCCCTCGACCTCGATGGCGCCCAGCGCCTCGCTGACCACCTGCTGGCCAATGGCAGCAGCACGCTGCTGCTGGTCGGCACCACCGGCGAAAGCCCCACCCTGTCCGGCGAGGAGCCCTGGCAGCTCCTGGACGCGGTCAAGCAGGTCGCGACTGGCCGCGGCACGGTCATGATCGGCACCGGCAGCAACAGCACGACCAGGACCGTTGCGGCCACCGCGCGCGCGACCGAGGAGGGCGTCGACGGGATCCTGCTGGTCACCCCCTACTACAACCGCCCCAGCCAGGCCGGGCTCATCGCCCATTTCACGGCGGCCGCCGCCGCCACCGACCGTCCCTGCGTGCTCTACGACATCCCGGGTCGCACAGCCCTCGAGATCGCCTCCGAGACCCTCGCCGAGCTGTCGGTCGTTCCCAACATCGTCGGCGTCAAGGACGCGGCCGGCAACCTCGACAAGACGGCTCGGACGATCCGGGAGACCGCCGACGCCGAGGGCGGCTTCGACGTCTGGTGCGGCGACGACGCACTCAACCTGGGCATGCTCGAGGCTGGCGCGGTCGGGTTCGTGTCGGTGTCGGCCCACCTGTGCGGCAACGAGCTGGACGAGATGGCCCGGCTGCACCCCGACGAGCCGGCGAAGGCCGCGGCCATCCACGACCGACTGCTGCCCCTCCACCGCGCCCTGTTCGCCCATCCCTCGCCCGGTCCCGTCAAGGGCGCCCTGAACCGCCTCGGGCTGCCTTCCGGACCGCTGCGCCTGCCGATGGTCGCCAGCCCCGACGAGGTCGTCGACGACGTCCTCGCGGCACTGGATGCCGCCGGGGTGGCACGGCCCTCGTGACGCGCCCCCGCAACCAGCGGTCTCGCCCATGACCGTCCGGATCACGTTCCTCGGCGGCCTCGGCGAGATCGGCCGCAACATGGCCACCATCGAGGTCGACGGCACCCTGGCCGTCATCGACGTCGGCGTGCTGTTCCCCAACCCCGAGCACTACGGCGTCGACCTGATCCTGCCCGACTGGGGCTGGATGCGCGAGCGCCCCGACGACGTCCGGGCGGTCTTTCTCACGCACGGCCATCTGGACCACATCGGTGCGCTGCCGTACTTCCTGCGCGACTTCCCGGACGTGACCGTCTACGGCACCAAGCTGACCCTGGCCTTCGTCGAAGCCCAGCTGGAGGAGTGGGAGGACATCGAGCCCCCACCGATGGTGGAGGTCGCGCCGGGCGACCTGGTCGACGCCGACCCGTTCGAGGTCGAGGTCATCGCCGTCAACCACTCGATTCCCGACGGTTGCGCCTTTGCCTTCCGCACGCCCGAAGGGCTGATTCTCCACTCCGGTGACTTCAAGCTCGACCAGACCCCCGTCGATGACAAGCCCACCGACCTGGCGCACCTGGCACGGCTCGGCGACGAGGGCGTGGACCTGCTGCTGGCCGACTCGACCAACGCAGACGTCCCCGGCCATGTCCGCAGCGAACGCATCATCGGTGCCACGCTGCGCGACGAGTTCGCGAAGGCCGAGGGCCTCATCGTCGTCACCTCCTTTGCCTCGCACGTGCACCGGATCCAGCAGGTCCTCGACGCCGCCGCCGAGGTCGGCCGCCGACCGGTGCTCGTCGGCAGGTCGATGATCCGCAACATGCCGATCGCGGCCGAGCTCGGGTACCTCGACCTGGACACCGAGGTCCTCGTCGAGCTCGAGGACGTCGGACGCCACGATCCCTCCGAGCTGGTGATCATCTGCACGGGTTCGCAGGGCGAGCCCTACTCGGCCCTGAGCCTGATGGCGGCCGGCGAACACAAGCACGTCGAGGTGGGGGAGGGGGACCTGGTGGTCCTTGCCTCGAGCCTCATCCCCGGCAACGAGCGGGCCATCTTCCGGTCGATCAACGGACTGGCCCGACGGGGCTGCCGGATCGTGCACCGCGGGATCGCCGACGTCCATGTCTCCGGCCACGCCAACCGCGACGACCTCGTGCTGTTCCACAACATCGTCGAGCCCGAGTGGTTCATCCCCGTCCACGGTGAGTACCGGCACCTGGCCGCCCACCGCGACATCGCCATCGCGACGGGCTGCCCGCCCGACCACGTGCTGTTGTGCGAGGACGGCGCCGTCGTCGAGCTCGTCGACGGGCAGGCCCGCCTGGCCGAGGAGGGCGTGCCCGCCGGCCAGGTCTACGTCGACGGGCTGCTGGCAGACGTGGGGACCGCGGTGCTGCGGGACCGCGGGCGGTTGGCCGACGACGGCGTGTGCGTCGCGGTCGTGACGATCGACCCCCATCGCGGTCAGGTCGTCGACACGCCGCTCCTCATCCAGCGTGGCGTCATCTTCGCCGAGGACGACGACGACCTGCTCGAGAAGGCCACCAAGGCCCTCGATGTCGAGCTGTCGGGGATGAAGAAGTCCCGCTTCGCCGACCTCGAGGCCGTCCAGCGCCATGTCGTGCAGACGCTGGCCAGGTTCTGGCGGTCCGAGACGGGCCGCCGCCCGGTGATCCTCCCGGTCGTCCTGGAGGCCTGACGGCCGTCAGAACGGCTGGCGGCTTCTCGCGAAGTCGAACAGCTCCTCCAGCGACCACGCGCCGCCCTCGGCCTTCAGCGCGCGAACCCGGTCGGGGTCGAGGGCCGCCTCGGCGGCGCCGATGCGCGGGAGGACCTCCTCCTGGATGGCCAGCAGGTCCGTGCCGAGGTCGTCGCGGAGCCGCTCGGCGGCGCCCAGCAGCCGGACAGCGTCCTCGTACTCGCCCGCCTGCTCCAGCAGCATGGCCATGTCGGTGCTGCACAGGTAGGCACCCGTGACGTCGTGGGAGGCGGCGAAGAGGTCCAGTGCCTCGTGCACGAGGGCGTTGGCCTTCGGCAGGTCCTGTTCCAGCCCGATGCGCGCGAGGGCGGACATGTGCAGCGCCCACGACAGGCCGAACGTGTCGTCGAAGGTCCGGTAGGCGGCCAGCGCGAGGTCGCCGCGCTCGAGGACGACGTTCCAGTCGTTGGCCCACAGGCCGCCCACGCTCAGGCCCCAGTTGGCCTGGGCAATGCCGTGTTCGTCCCCCAGCTCCTCGTAGATCGCCAGCGCCTCGCGGCCGAGCTCCTGCATCCTGATCCCGTCGGGGAACGAGGCAAACGAGAGGTTGTAGAGGCCCCGGGCCGTGGCCGGCTTGTCCTCGAGCCGGCGGTACAGCTCGAGGCTGCCCCCGTAGTTGTCGCGCGCGCGTTCCATCTCGCCCAGCCAGTAGTGGACCCCGCCGCAGGCCTCCAGGGCCGCCGCCAGCAAGGCGGGGTCATCGGACGCCCCGTCCATCGCGACGATCTCGCTCATGCGCCGACCGCCCTCCAGCAGGTGCCCGCGGATCTGCCACATCCGCCACAGCGCCGTCCCCAGCCGCATGGCACCGGCGGCGTTGCCCGAGGCGACCGCCCAGTCCAACGCGGCGCGGAGGTTGTCGTGCTCACCCTCGAGTCGATCCAGCCAGTCGCTGGCGCCGGCCGTGGTCAGCTGGGGAGCTGCCTCTTCCGCGAGCGCGAGGAATGCTGCGAGGTGCCGATCGCGAACGGCTGACCGGTCGCCGCGCTGCTCCAGCTGTTCCCACGCGTACTCGCGGATCGTCTCGTACATGGCGAAGCGTGCAGGGACGGCCTCCGGAAGCCGTCGCAGCAGGCTGTGGTCGACGAGATGGGCGATGCCGTCGAGCACGTCCTCGTCGAGGCCCGGGCCACAGACCTGCTCGGCGGCGTCGAGCGCCATGCCGCCCATGAACACCGAGCAGCGTTCGAAGAGGACGCGGGCCGGCTCGGTGAGCAGGTCATAGCTCCAGTCGATGGCACCCCGCAGCGTCCGCTGACGGTCGGGGCGGTCCCGCCCACCGGTGCCGAGAGCGTCCAGCCGATGGGTCAGCCGCTCGACGAGGTCGTCGACGGGGAGGAGCTTGACCCGGGCTGCCGCCAGCTCGAGGGCCAGCGGCATGCCGTCCAGCCGCCGGGCGATGCGTGCGATCGCGCTCGCGTTGTCGGCGGTCAGCGCGAAACCCGGTTGCACGGCCGCCGCGCGAGCGACGAAGAGGACAACGGCCTCGCTGGCACCGACCTCCAGCAGGTCACCGGGCCCGGGCTCCTCGGGAACCGACAGGGGCGGGACCGGGTACTCCTGTTCGCCGGAGATCTGCAGCGGGATCCGCGAGGTCCCCAGCACGCGGGTCTGTCCGCAGGCCGCGATGAGCTTGGCGATGTCGGGCGCGGCCTCGATCACCTGCTCGAGGTTGTCCAGCACCAGCAGCGCCCGGCGATCCACCAGATGGCGTATGACGATCTCGAGGGGCGCATCGTCGCCGGACGTGTTCAGCGACAGCGCCTCGGCGACCGCTGACATGACCAGCGTGGGGTCGGTGATGCCGTCGAGGGCGACGAACCAGGCACCGTCGGGGAAGTCGTCGGCGACCTCGGCAGCCACCTGCAACGACAGCCGGGTCTTGCCCGTGCCCCCAGGGCCCGTGAGGGTGAGCACCCGGGTGTTCTCGAGCAGGTCGACGACCTGGTGGACCTCCGCGTCGCGCCCGATGAAGCTGGTCGGCTGGATCGGCAGGTTGTGGCGGACGGCATCGAGGGTGCGCAGGGCCGGGTGCTCGGCCGCCAGGCCCTGGCCGCCGAGCTGGAACAGCCGGGTGGCCTCGGTCAGGTCCTTCAACCGGTGGTCGCCGAGGTCGACGAGCTCCAGGCCGAGGTCATCGAGGGCGCCAGCGACAACCTCCCGGGTCGCCTGTGAGACGAGGACCTGGCCGCCCCAGCCGACGCTCATGATGCGTGCTGCACGATGGACGGCCAACCCCACCCAGTCGCCACCCTGCCGGAGCGCTTCGCCGGTGTGGACGCCGATGCGGACCCGAAGCTCGCCGTCGGCCGGCCACGACTCGGCTGCGAGCCCGCGCTGGATGTCGGCCGCACAGGCGATCGCGTTCGCCGGCGACGCAAACACGGCAAAGAAGGAGTCACCCTCGGTGCGGACCTCCTCGCCGTGACGGGCCTGGATCGCCTTGCGGAGCACGCGATGGTGCGTGTCGAGGAGAGGGGCGAAGTCGTCGCCGAGGCGTTCGAGGAGCCGGGTCGACCCTTCGATGTCGGTGAACAGGAACGTCGCGACCTCGGGCCGCAACTCGGCCTGCTCACCTGGCACGGGGCGCCTTTCGCGATCGCCGCAGCCTAAGACGAACCCTCCCGGGACCGACCACGTTCCCGCCGCAGCTCGCGGGGCAATGACGTGGATGTAGTTCCATTCGGGTGGTCCGCCGTTACCCTGCTCTGGCCCCCTCTTCCAGCGGCCCGGGGACACGCGCGTGGCGACATCGACCAAGCAACGTTCCCGGTCCGCGACCCGTCGACCGGCGCCAACCCTGCTGCAACGCCTGTTTGCGCTGCTGGCCAAGCACGTCGGCGACCAGAAGACCGATGTCGTGGGCATCGGCCTGATGCTGGTCGGAGTCCTCACCGGCCTGGCCCTCTACGGCGGGCGCGCCGGTGCCGTGGGCGACTTTCTGGAAGCCACCTTCCGCGGTCTCGTTGGGATCGTCGCCTATTCGCTCCCGCCGGCGCTGGTTGCCCTTGGCCTCGTCGTGGTGCTCGGACGTGCTCGCGACGAGGTTGGTCGCCTGGTCGTCGGCGGCGTCGTGCTGACGGTCGCCCTGGTCGGCGGCCTGCACCTTGCCGTCGGGATGCCGCGTCCCGAGGAAGGGGTCAAGGCGCTCTGGCCCGGTGGCGGCGTGCTCGGCTGGGTCGTGGCCCGCCCGCTCGAGATCGGCGTGTCCGGCTGGGGTGCCAGCGCGGTCCTCATCGCGGTCGGGCTCGTCGGACTCCTGATCCTGACCCGGACGTCGGTCGCGACGCTCCTGGCGGCCTTCCGCACCGGTGTTGCCGACGTCACGGAGGAACCCGGACCGGCGGCGGTCCGCAAGGCTCGCCCGGCGGCACCGCGGGCCGACGACACCAGCGAGATCCCCAAGACGCCCATCCGTGCCACGCTCGCGGGCAAGACCGTGGAGCAGCCCACCCTGGAGAACGGGCGCAGTGCCGCCGACCAGGCGGCCGGCCGGGCACCCGAGCCGCCCAAGCCGGCGGCGGTCGTCGCGACCCAGAAGGCCACGAAGGTCAAGCCCATCGCCGACTGGGCCGACTACCGCCTGCCCCCGCTCGACCTGTTGGCCACCGGACGGTCGCAGGGCAAGCAGAACCAGGCCCACATCAAGGCCCAGGTCGCGACGCTGCAGGAGACACTCGACCAGTTCGCGGTCGACGCCCAGGTGTCGGCGTGGTCCCGGGGCCCGACCGTCACCCGGTTCGAGATCGAGCTCGGCCCCGGGGTCCAGGTCAAGAAGGTGGCCAGCCTCGGCGACGACATTGCCTACGCCCTGGCTGCGCCCGACATCCGCATCGTCGCCCCCATCCCCGGCAAGTCCGCCATCGGGGTCGAGGTCCCCAACCACCAGCGTGACCTGATCACCCTCGGCGACATCCTCCGGTCGGACACCGCCAAGGCCGAACCCGGTCCTCTCACGGTCGCGCTCGGCGTCGACATCGCCGGCAACCCGGCCATGGTCAACCTCACCACCATGCCGCACCTGCTGGTGTCGGGGGCCACCGGCTCGGGGAAGTCGGTGACCCTCAACTCGTTCATCACCTCGGTCGTCATGCGTACGCGACCCGACCAGGTCCGGATGATCCTCATCGACCCCAAGCGCGTCGAGCTCAACGCCTACCAGGGCGCGCCGCACCTGCTCACGCCCGTCGTCACCGACCCCAAGCGCGCCACCGACGCCGTGCAGTGGTGCGTCAAGGAGATGGAGATGCGGTACGAGACGCTGGCGCGTCTCGGGTTCCGCAACATCGACGGCTACAACGACGCGGTCGCCGCCGGCAACGTGCCCGCCGTCACGGCCGAGGAGGCCGAGACCTACCGGCACATGCCCTACATCCTGCTCGTGATCGACGAGCTGGCCGACCTCATGCTGGTCGCCCCACGCGACGTCGAGGACGCGATCTGCCGGATCGCCCAGATGGCGCGGGCCGTCGGCATCCACATGGTCATCGCCACCCAGCGTCCGTCGGTCGACGTCATCACCGGCCTGATCAAGGCCAACATCCCGTCGCGGCTGGCGTTGGCCGTTGCGTCGCAGACGGACTCGCGCACGATCCTCGATGGCGCCGGCGCCGAGAAGCTCGTCGGCCACGGCGACATGCTGTTCCTGCCGGCCAGCCAGGGCAAGCCGTCACGGCTCCAGGGCTGCTTCGTCACCGAGAAGGAAGTCGAGTCCATCGTCGGCTGGTGCAAGAAGCAGCGCGAAGCCGACTTCATAGACGGCGTCGTCAAGGAGGGTGATGACGCCAGCGCCGTCGACGCACGGCGTTCCGGTGACGACAACTCCGACGAGGCACTGCTGGCGCGCGCCGCCGTCGAGGTCGTGAACTCGGGGCTGGGTTCGACCTCGATGCTCCAGCGCAAGCTGCGAATCGGGTTCGCGCGAGCGGGACGGCTGATGGACGAGCTCGAGCAGCTCGGCGTTGTCGGTCCCAACGAAGGCTCGAAGGCGCGCGACGTGCTGTGGTCGCCGGAGGACATCGAGAACGCCCAGGAGCAGGGCCTGCTCTAGGAACGCCGCGGACCGCCGAGGCTCGTCAGCGCCAGCGGAACTCGCCGGTCGCCTTCTCGCCCTCGCCCTTCAGGCGGCGACGGATGTTGTCGAGGACCAGCAGCCCCAGGATCCCCGACGCGATGAGGATGATCGCGCCGACCTTGTGATGTGACGAGGCCGGCAGCTGGATCTTGTCGCGCTCGCCCTCCTCGGTGGCGTGGCCGTCCTCGGTGGTGGCGTGCTCGGTTTCCTCGGCGGCGAGGATGTGCGTGTCGCCGGCCACGGCCGGTCCCGCCATCACGGACGTGGCCGCGGCGGCGACGAGCAGGAGGGCGAAACGCTTGCGGCGGGGCTTCATGCGGGCGCAGGCTAGCCGCGGCGTGTGCCAACCCACGATCTCCGGAACGGTCAGCGCCGCTCGGACGGGTTGCCCGTAGAGGATGCTGCGTCCTCGCGCCTACCATCGTGATCCGGCGCGATGGGACGCCCCGCAGCCGAGGACGCGAGCGTGGGCATTGGAATCGGCGATGCCCTTCGGGGGGCTCGCGAGGAGCAGGGCCGCTCCGTCGAGGACGTGGCCCGTACCACGCGCGTCCGGGCCGAGTACCTGCGTGCCCTCGAGGCCGAGGAGTTCCGTGTCCTCGGGGGCGACGTCTATGCCCGCGGCTTCCTGACCACCTATGCCAAGGAGCTGGGCATGGACCCGGCTCCGCTCCTGGAGAGCTACCGCCGCCACGCGAAGGGTCCGGAACCGACGGCCTCGCAGCTCATCACGGTCCCGGCCGCCAGTGCGCCTCGCCAGAGTCCTCCCTGGTTCGTCTGGAGCCTCGCCGCGGTGATCGTCCTGGCCGTCATCGTCTGGGTGGCCGGTGCCATCGGCGGCCGCAACCCGGCCCCGAGCGACCCGACGATCGTGGCACCGCCGCAGCCATCGACCGAGAGCCCCACGCCCGCACAGACGCCAACGTTCGCGCCGAGTCCGACGGTGGCACCGACGCCGGACGAGGTGACGGTCTTCCTGGCCTTCCAGGAGAACGTCTGGATCGACCCGGTGGTCGACGGGGTCCGCATCGGATCGGAGACCGTTCGGGCCGGCGAGACGAGGGAGTTCGTCGGCACCGAGATCATCGAGATCAGGTTCGGAAACCTCGGCGGCGTGGACATCGAGCTCAACGGGGAGCCACTTGGCACGCTCGGACGCTCGGGTCAGGTGCGCACCATCCGGTTCGGGCGGACTGGCATCGTGGACGACGACGTCGAGAACGACGCTGCCGAGGAGCCACAGCCCGAGCCGTCACCGTCAGCGACGGCGTGACCTCCGCGAGCCCTGCCGACGGCCCGTCCGTCGCCATCGTCACCCTCGGCTGCGGTCGCAACGAGGTCGACTCCGACCAGCTCGCCGGGCTCTTCGGCATCGAGGGGATCGAGGTGCGCGACGACCCCGCCCAAGCCGACGTCGTCATCGTCAACACCTGCACGTTCATCGAGCCCGCCAAGCAGGAATCGATCGACACCATCCTGGCCGCCTGTGACCTCAAGGGGGACACGGCCGCGGGCGTGCTCGTGGTCGGATGCATGGCGCAGCGGTACCCCGACGAGCTCGCGACCTCGTTGCCGGAGGCCGACGCCATCGTGGGCTTCGATGCCTACCCGCGCCTCCCGGTCCTGGTACGGGACGTCGCTGCCGGCCGCCCGGTCGACCGCGTCCACGTGGCCCGTGCGGCCCCCGAGCCGACAGCGCCCCGAACCCTGCCGCTGGCCGGCATCAGCGCGACCACGGATCGCCGGGTCCTGGACCTCGTCGTCGAGGAGCGTGCGCCCGCGCCCGTCGTCACGGCGGGCCAGGACCAGCTCGACCGCGTGCCCGCGTCCGGCCCGACGTTCCCAACCCGGGCCTTCGCCGGCGGCAGCTGGGCCTACCTCAAGATCGCGTCCGGCTGCGACCGCGCCTGCACCTTCTGTGCCATCCCGTCGTTCCGCGGCCGGTTCCGCAGCCGGCCCCTCGACGAGATCATCAGGGAAGCCGGCTGGCTGGCCGACCAGGGGGCCAGGGAGCTCGTGCTCGTCTCCGAGAACACGACGTCCTGGGGCAAGGACCTCGGCGGGCGCGACCAGCAGCCCGACCTGCTCGCCCGCCTGTCGGAGGTCGAGGGCATCGAGCGGCTCCGGCTCATGTACCTCCAGCCCGCCGAGATCACCTGGCCGCTCCTCGAGGCGATGGCCGCGCTGCCGAAGGTGGCCAGCTACTTCGATCTCTCCCTCCAGCACGCGGCGCCCGACGTTCTCCGACGCATGCGGCGCGGTGGCTCCCCCGACCACTTCCTGCGGCTCATCGGCGAGATCCGGGCGCTCGATCCGGACGCCGTGTTCCGCTCGAACTTCATCTGCGGCTTCCCCGGCGAGACCGAGGCGGATGTCGACCTGCTGGCCGACTTCCTCGAGGAGGCGCGGCTCGACTGGGTCGGCCTGTTCACGTTCTCGGTCGAGGACGGCACCGACTCGGCGACCATGCCCGATCAGGTTGACCCGGGCGAGGCACTGGGGCGGCTGCGCGCGCTCACGAGCCTGCAGGAAGCGATTGCCGACGAGTCTGCCCGCCAGTTCGTCGGCCGGACCCTCGACGTCCTCGTGGACGAGACGTCGGCGGAGGGCTGCCTTGGCCGGACCTACCGTGAGGCCCCTGACACCGACGGGGAGGTGCGCCTCGTGGCGGCCGATGGCTCGCCTGCCGACCTGCCGGTCGGCCGGATGCTGCCGGCGACGGTGATCGCGGCGGACGGCGTGGACCTGGTCGCAGCGGTGGCGTCGTGAGCAGTGAAGGGAGGGCAGGTGACTGACGAGGAGGAGGCCCCGTCGACCCTGCTCGAGTGGGGCCCGATGCTGTCGATCCCGAACCTGTTCACCTTCCTGCGGGCGCTGCTCGTACCCGTCATCCTCGTGCTGTTGGTCCAGGGCGACGACGTCTCCCGGTGGTGGGCCTTTGGCATCTTCACGTTCGCCGCGTGGACCGACAGCGTCGACGGGTGGGTCGCCCGGCGCTGGAGCAGCGTCACGCGCTGGGGCCAGCTGGCCGACCCCATCGCCGACAAGCTCCTCGTCGGCGGCGCACTGGTCAGCCTCGCGCTGGTCGGCGACCTTCCCTGGTTCGCCGTCGCCGTCATCCTCGCCCGGGAGCTGGGCGTGACCGTCCTGCGGGTGACGATGATTCGACGCCACGAGATCATCATGGCGGCCTCGGCATGGGGCAAGGTCAAGACCATCTCCCAGATCGTTGCCGTCGGGGCGTTCCTCATCCCGCCGTTTCCGGAGTCGGTTGCCCTCGGGCTGCTGTGGGGGGCCGTGCTGCTGACCGTCTGGTCAGGGATCGAGTACGGCTTTCGGGCCGGGCGCATGGTGCGGGCGAGCGCCTCCGAGCGAGCGGCCCTCGCGGCGGACGGCACCGCAGCCGACGTCGTCGAGGACGGCGGCGCGTGACCGCCCCGCGGGTCGGGTTGGCCTCGATCGGCTCCGAGGTCACCGACGGCAGCCAGGTCGACACCAACGCCGCGCTGCTGTCGGGCAAGCTGCACGAGGTCGGCCTGTCGCCGTGGGCGCACCTCGCGCTGCGCGACGACCTGGAGGAGCTCGTTGCCGGCCTGGGCTGGCTCGTGGATCGCTCGGACGTCGTGATCTGCGGCGGTGGGCTCGGGCCCACGCCCGATGACCTCACCCGCGAGGCGCTTGCCGAGCTGGCGGGGGTCGAGCTGGTCGCCGTCCGCGCGCTCGAGGACGCGCTCATCGAGTGGTTCGCGCAGCGAGGGGCCAGGATGCCGCCCAGCAACCTGCGACAGGCGCGCGTCCCCGAGGGCGGAGCACCCCTGGCGCCGGTCGGCACGGCACCCGGGATCGCGATGGAGATCGCCGGCGTCCCCGTCTATGCCCTGCCGGGCGTGCCCTGGGAGCTGGAGGCCATCTTCGACCGTGACGTCCTGCCGGCATTGCGCGACCGGTTCGGCACCGCGGCGACCGTGCGCCGGGTCGTGCGCGTTGCCGGCATGAGCGAGGCCCGCGTGGGCGAGCTGGTCGAGCCCGTTGCGGGCGAGGGCCTCGAGGTCGCGTGGCTGTCGGGGTCGGGCGAGATCCGTGTCCAGTTGACGGCGACCGACCCGGACCTCGACCGTGCCCGGGCGCGAACCGAGGCGGCCGTGGCCGAGGTCACCAGGATCCTCGGACCCGCTGTCAGTGGCATCGACGGCGTCAGCCTCGAGGAGTCCGTCCTGGGACTGCTGCGGGAGCGTGGTGAGTCGGTCGCGATCGCCGAGTCCGCGACCGCCGGTGACGTCGCGACGCGGCTGGCGTCCGTGCCGGGCGCCAGCGACGCGCTCCGTGGCGGTGTTGTCGTCTACGCCACGGACCTCAAGCCGGTGCTGGCCGGCATCGATCCGGGCGTCCTCGATGCACACGGCCCCGTGTCGGTGGCGACGACCGAGGCGCTCGCCGTCGGTGTTCGCGAGCGGCTGGCGGCGACGTGGGGCGTGGCCACGACCGGTGTCCTCGGGCCGGGCGCCTGGGAGGGAGTGCCCGAGGGCACGCTCATCTGGGCCGTCGCGGGGCCCGATGGCAGGGTTCGGTCGCACCAGGTGCAGATGCCCGGAGACCGACTCACCCTGCGACGGCGCCTCGGGTCGGCCGCGTTGGAACTGCTGCGCCGCGAACTGGCGGCCTGAGCCCCACTCGCTGGCTCACGGGCGGGTCACTCCTCGCCAGCGTCGTCGCTGCGCTCGCCGGGGTGGCCGACCTTCTGGGGCCGACCACCAAACAGTGCGTCCTCGACGCCCTCGGCCGGGATGACGGTCACGGCCTCCTCGACCAGCGGTACGTGCGGACGAGGAGCAGCCACCCCGTCCTCGCTGCTCGTCGCCGACGGTTCGGCGACCGTCGGCGCCTCGAGGTCCTCGGGTGGCACGGCATCGAACGGGCGAATCGGGCCGGGCGCCGAGGCCGTCGCAGCGGCTGGGTCCGCGGTTTGGGGCGGGTCGAGCGGGAGGACGTCGGGCGCCGGTGCGGGCACCGACGGCTCGTAGAGCTCCGGCTCCTCGTCGAGCTCGATGTCGAACGCTTCGGTGGCGGCCGGGAAGGCATTCGACCGCTGCGGCTCGACGACGTCGGGCGGGTGCGATGCAGCCGCGACGGCCGGCTCGGGCGCGGACGGAGGTGCGGCAGGTGCCGCCGGGGGCTCGGGGGAGCCGGGGTCGCCGGCAGCCGGATCGGGAAACATCGGCTCTGTCGCCGGCGCGGGCTCAGCGGCATCAGCTGCCGGTGGCGGCACGCGCTCGATGACCGGCTGGTCGGCACCCAGCGCCCGGAGCAGCTCCCAGACGCGGTCGAACACGCCGCGGGCCAGCCGCGCGTCGTAGAGGGCGCCGTGCGCCTGGTCGCGGTCGAAGGGGACCCCGAGCGCCTCGCACGTCCGCGCCAGCGACCGGGGACGCTCCGGTCCCGTGGCCAGCAAGGGCAGCGCCAAGGTCTCGACGTCGAGCAGGTGGTGGTCCCAGGTCGGCTTGACGCCGAACTTGCGGCAGGCCTTCTCCAGGTGGCGCACGTCGAAGTCGGGGACCGCGCCCACGATCACGGCGCCATCCGCGTCCCGGAGGAACAGCGGCAGCCACTCGCTCATCGGCGTGCGTCGACGAGGGGCGATCCGTTCCTCGTAGCGGGTCAGCTCCAGCGCGTCGGCATCGGCGCCATCGGTCGTGTGGAACGGGAAGAAGTGGCGCTCCTCCTCGCGACCATCCTCGTGACGCACGATCCAGGCGATCTCGGTCATCTCGTGACGATCGTGATCGAGGCCGGTGGCCTCGACGTCGAGGAAGACGAAACGAGGGGGCTGGTCGGGCTACATCGCGTCCAGTCGTGCGTCGCGGTCGCAGCCGCGACCCTACTCGTCAACCCGGGGAGGGCCAGTGGGGACCGTGCACGTGCCCAGGCGTCGTGCGTGGGCCGCCGTGACGACGTGGATGCTTGTGTCGAACACGCGTTCGATCTACGGTTTGTCCACAGGAGGCGTCGAGCGCCCGGTTCGATGTCACAACGGGTCCGTAGGGTCACGCCAACCAACGGACAACGAGCACAAGGCAGCCCCGATGGCCAAGAAGACCGGCACCCCGTCGAAGATCACCCGCAACCCGGCCGATGACAAGCAGAAGGCGCTGGACGTCGCCCTGGCCAACATCGAGAAGCAGTTCGGCGCAGGCTCGCTGATGCGCCTGGGCGACACCGCGGCGCAACGCATCGCGGCGATCCCCACGGGGGCGCTGTCGCTCGACCTCGCACTGGGCATCGGGGGGCTGCCGCGCGGCCGGATCGTCGAGATCTACGGCCCCGAGTCCAGCGGCAAGACCACGGTCGCCCTGCACGTCATCGCCGAGGCCCAGAAGCTGGGTGGCATCGCCGCGTTCATCGACGCCGAGCACGCGCTCGACCCCGTGTACGCGCAGGCCCTCGGCGTGGACACGGCCGAACTGCTGGTCTCCCAGCCCGACACCGG
>JAWWBG010000007.1:0-26518 GCA_033721095.1 Nitriliruptorales bacterium | reverse complement strand
TCCCAGGACTCGAAGGACGTCACGACCCTCGGCCGCGGCGGCTCCGACACCACCGCCGTCGCGTTGGCGTCCGCACTCGACGCCGACGTGTGCGAGATCTACACCGACGTCGACGGTGTCTTCACCGCCGACCCACGGTTGGTCCCCACGGCGATCAAGATCGACCGAATCTCCTTCGAGGAAATGCTCGAGCTGGCGGCCCACGGGGCGCGCGTGCTCCAGGTTCGGTCGGTCGAGTTCGGCCGGAACCACAACGTGAGGATCCATGTCCGATCCTCGTTCTCGATGCAGGACGGCACGTGGATCGTGCCGCAGGAGGAAATCATGGAGGACGCCATCATCTCGGGGGTCGCGCACGACTCCTCCGAGGCCAAGATGACCGTGCAGCACGTTCCCGACCAGCCGGGCGTCGCTGCGCGCGTCTTCTCCGCGCTGGCGGCTGCCAATGTCAACGTCGACATGATCGTCCAGAACGTCTCCGAGAAGGGCACGACCGACATCTCGTTCACGTTGCCACGAGGTGAGACGCTCCAGGCCCGCGAGTCCCTCTCGCTGGTCCTGTCCGACATCGGCGCGGCCGGGATCGTCGTCGACGAGGACATCGCCAAGGTGTCACTGGTCGGCGCCGGCATGAAGACGCACCCGGGCGTCGCCGCCCGCATGTTCACGGCGCTGTCCGATGCCGGGGTCAACATCGAGATGATCTCCACCTCGACGATCCGCCTGTCCGTCGTCATTGCCGGCGCCGACGTCGAGAAGGCCGTTCGGGCCGTGCACGACGAGTTCAAGCTCGACGCCTGATCGGCCGACCGGACAGCGTCGTCCGTTCGCGCCCGCCGGAAAAACACGGCACCCTCGCCCGACCACAGGTGGGCACGAGATGAGTGATGGCCTGCGCGTCGCGGTCGTCGGCGCGACCGGCGCCGTTGGCGAGGAGCTGCGGCGCCTGCTCGACGTCCGCGGGTTTCCCGTGGCCGGCGACCCGATCTACCTCGCGTCTGCGCGGTCGGCCGGTCGTGAACTGCCCTGGCGCGACCGGACGGTCACGGTCACCGAGCTGACCGAGGAGTCGTTCACCGGCGTCGACGTGGCCCTGTTCTCGGCCGGTGCGACGAGGTCGCGCGCGTTCGCGCCGGCCGCCGTTGCGGCCGGCGCCGTCGTCGTCGACAACTCGTCGGCCTTCCGGATGGACGCCGATGTGCCCCTGGTCGTGACCGAGGTCAACCCGGAGGACATTGCCAACCGGCCCCGTGGAATCATCGCCAACCCCAACTGCACGACGATGGTGCTCGTGGTGCCGGTCAAGCCGCTGGCGGATGCCTTCGGTCTCACGGCGATGGTCACCACGACCTACCAGGCCGCAGGTGGTGCCGGGCAGACGGGGATCACCGAGCTCATCTCCCAGGCAGCCAAGCTCGTCGGCGACCCGGACCGGCTCCGCACCGACGGCGCCAGCGCCGAGGCCGACGTCGAGACCGACAACTTCTCGAAGGCCATCGCGTTCAACGTGCTCGCACACTGCGGTGACTTCGCCGACGACCGCTACACCGTCGAGGAGCACAAGCTCGTCGACGAGTCTCGCAAGATCCTCCACCTTCCGGACCTGGCGGTGTCACCGACGTGCGTGCGGGTGCCCGTCGTCGTGGGCCACTCGGTCGCTGCACGGCTCACGTTCGAGCAGCCGGTCACCCGCGCGGCGGCGCTCGAGGCGCTCGACGGCTTCCCGGGAATGCAGATCGTGGACGGCATCGGGCGGGACGGGGAAGCGCTCTCGTATCCCACGCCGCTCGCCAGCGCCGGCATCGACGACGTGCTCGTGGGCAGGATCCGGGAGGACCTCGCGGACCCGCACAGCCTCAACCTGTTCGTCAGCGGCGACAACCTGCTCAAGGGCGCGGCACTGAACACGGTCCAGATCGCGGAGATCGTCGCCGCTGACTGACGCGGCGCAGCTACTCGTCGCTGGTCGCGAGCGCGTCGAAGCCGTGGGCGTGGTGGGCCTCGTCCTGGTGTTCCGGATGCCCTGCTGGCTCGTAATGGACCACCGTGTCGGCGATGTCGGGGACCTCACGGTGCAGCGCATTGCACAGCTCGTGCGACAGGTCGTGCGCGCGCTGGAACGTCAGATCGGGATCCAGCTCGACGCAGACGTCGAGGAAGATTCGCTGGCCGAGCATCCGTGCGCGCAGGGTGTGGTGGTCGAGGACGCCCGGAAAGTCCGTGATGACGTCGTTGATCTGCTGGACGACCTCGGGGTCCGGGGCACGGTCGGTCAGCGTTCCGCCGATCTCGCGCAGCAACGAAACGGCCGTCACCAGGACGAGCGCTGCCACGACGAACGCGGCCAGGGGGTCGCCGCGCGCGAAACCGAACTGGGCGGCGATGAGCCCGATGATGACCGCGATGTTCGACCAGACGTCGGTGGCGAAGTGCAGCGAATCCGCTTCGAGCGCGTGGCTCCCGCCCGTCTCCTCGGCAACCCGGGCGAGCTTCCTCGAGATCCACAGGTCGACGAACAGCGCGAAGACGATGACCGCGATGCCGGCGACCGGCGCATTCGGGGCCGTGTTGGACTCCAGCCGGTCCCACGCCTCGAACCCGATGAACCAGACCGTGATGAACAGCATGGACAGCTGGGCGAGGCTGGCCAGCGATTCGAACTTCGCATGGCCGTAGGCATGGGTGTCGTCAGGTGGCCTCCCACCAACCCGGACCCCGAAGAGGGCGAACAGGGACGAGGTGAGGTCCAGCAGCGAATCGATGGCTGAGGCGAGGACGGCCACCGCGCCGGTGATGAGGCCAACGGCGACCTTGACGGTGAGCAGGACGACATTGACACCGATGGAGAGCCCGGCTGCCCGGGACTTCGCCTGCAAGCCGACCGGGTCGGAGGGATGCCTCGTGCTCATGTGCGCACCGTATCGGCGAGCTCGGATCACCCGTTTGGCTCGACCCGGACGTGCGTCCGCGGGCGCCGTACCCGCAACGCATGAGCGCACGGCCGCGATGGCCGTGCGCTCATGGTGTCGGGATGGCCGGATTCGAACCGGCGGCCTCCACGTCCCGAACGTGGCGCGCTAACCAAGCTGCGCTACATCCCGAGGACCGCCCCGAAGGGCAGCCAGAGCGTACCGCTCGCGCGATCGCTCAGGTCAGGTGGAGGATCGTGGCTTCGGGCCTGCAGGCAAAGCGAAACGGCGCATATCGGCTCGTGCCGATGCCGGGCGAAACGTGCAGCCAGGCTCCGCGATGGCGGGACAAACCCCGCACCTGGCGCAGGGGCAGGTCACAGTTGGCCACCAGCGCCCCGATGCCCGGGAGCCTGACCTGGCCGCCGTGGGTGTGGCCTGCCAGCACGAGATCGTGGCCCGAATCGACGAGGATGTCGAGCGCGGCCCGATACGGGGCGTGCACGAGGCCCAGTCGCAGGACTGCGTCGTCGGCCTGACGGAGCCGATCTGCGCTCGGGATCGTGTTCTCCGGCATGTGCGGGTCATCGATGGTGCCGATGGCGATGACCCGTCCGCCTGCCGCGATGCGACTCACGCCGGTCGTGAGCGTCTCGAACCCGGCAGCTGCCAACCCGTCGACGAGCACGTCGACGTCCAGCGCCTCGCCGTGGATGCGCTCGTCCGTGTGCCGGAAGTAGTGCAGCGGGCTCTTGAACGCCGGCGCCCAGTGATCGTTGGAGCCGAGGATGGCAACACCGGGTCGGCCATCGGTCAGGCAGGCAAGTGCCTCACCGGCGTACGGCTCCGCCCCCGACGCGCCGAGCAGGTCTCCGGTCGCGACGACCAGGTCGTAGTCGGACGTCGCGACCCGCTCGAGGAACCGGCGCTTGCGCTCGTCCGGGGGGTCGAGATGGGTGTCCGACACGTGCAACAGTCGCAGGGGACCTGCCGTCGGGTCGCGCAGGACGTCGGGCACGTGCACGTGTCGCAGGCGGTACCACTCGCGCTCGATGAAGGTCCCGTAGGCCACGCAGCCGGCACCGCCAAGTGCAAGACCTCCCAGGGTCAGGGCGACCAGGCTCAGGGGCCGCCCCCGCCGCCATTGCCATTGCCATTCCCGTTCCCGTTGCCCGGTCCCGTGGGATCAGGATCCGGATCGTCCTGCCCGCCCGGGGGCACGGCAACCTGGATCTCGACGACCTGCCCCTCACCCGGTGGATGGTCGGCACCGGCCTCGGGATCCTGGCCGACCACACGGTCCCAGAGGTCGGCGTTGAGGCGGGTCACCTCACGGACCACGACGATGTAGCCGTACTCGAGGAGCAGGTCCTGGGCCTCCTCCTCGAGCATGCCGATGACGTTGGGCACGGTCGGCGGCGTCCCGGTGCCGTCGCTCACGAAGACCGTGACGGCGCGGCCGGCCTGCATGATCGTTCCGGCCGGTGGCTCCTGGCTGACGAACGTGCCGGCCGGCCGGAAGTCCTCGATCTCGGTGAAGACCACGTTGATCCGTGCACGGTCGGCGGCCTCCTGGACCTCCGCGATCGTGGACAGCGACACGAAGTCCGGAACCGTGGCCGACGGCAGCGGGCCGGGCTTGGGGAATCCCTGTGGCTCGAGGTTCGCGACGGCCTGGACCATGTAGGCCTTCCACATCGGCGCCGGGATCGTTCCTCCGAAGACGCGCCGGTAGAACGTGCCACCGATGGTCACGTTGGTCATGAGCCGCGTCTCGACACACTGGGCACGCTCGTTGACCGGGTTTCGGCAGGTGGCCTCCGCCGCCTCCTGGGAATCGAAGGTCGTGACGCCGTTCTCGTAGCCGACCCATGCCGCGGTGGCGAGCTGACGTACGAAGCCCATGAACCAGGCGTCGCGGTAGTCGTTGGTCGTGCCGGTCTTGCCGCGGGTGGGCCAGCGCCCCAGGTTGGCGTGCGGTGCGGTTCCGCCCGCGGTCACGGGTCCCTCCATGATGTCGACGACCCGGTCGGCGACCGCCGTGTCGACCGCACGCTCACACCGCGGCTGGTACTCGTAGAACGGCGTGCCGTCGGCCTGCTCGATCCGGGTGATCGCGTGGGGCGCGCAATGGACGCCTCGATTGGCCAGGGTCGCATAGGCGGTCGCGTGCTCGAGCGGGAACACCTCGATCGCGCCGAGCCCGAGCGAGCACTCGGCCGGAAGCGGGCTGCGCCGAATCCCCAGCCGCGTGGCGACATCGACGACCTTGGACGGGCCGACCTCCTTGATCAGCTTGGCGTGGAAGACGTTCGATGACGCCTTGACGCCGGTGTACATGTCGCGCAGCCCGTTCCCACCCGAGTTGTTGACCTCCCAGGGCCCGCCGTTGTCGCAACCCGGGATGATGGCCGGGCCAGTCGCGTCGATGGTCCAGTTGGGCGGGAAGCCGGCCTCGAGTGCCGCCGTGATCACGTAGGGCTTGAAGGACGAGCCCGGCTGCCGACCGACGCGAATCGAGCCGATGTCGGACGGCACGGCCGGGTTGAACTTGGTCTTGTCACAGAGCACGCGGCCGTCCTCGTCGACCCCCACGGGCTCGTCGCACTCCCCCCATTCACGTGGGCCGATCGCCATGGTCCGGATCGCGCCCGTGCCCGGCTCCACCGACACGATCGCGCCCATCGGCTGCTGGGCGATCTCGAGCGGTGTCGCATCCTCGGGCACGAGCGCGTCGCGGATGGCGTCCTCGGCGTACGCCTGGAGCGTCGGGTCGAGGGTCGTGTGGATGCGCAGGCCGGCCTGGAACACCGTCGCGATCCGGTCCTCGGGCGTCTCGCCCATGGCGTTGAGTGCGTCGACCTGCGACCCGAGCGCCTCGGCGGCCGCCTCGTTGACGAGGATCCTGGTCACCCAGTCAACCCAGAAGGGATGATCGGGCGCATCGGGTTCCTGGGGGTCGAGGACGAGCTCGGTGGCCTTGGCGCTCTCGGCCTGCTGGCGGCTGATGTAGCCCTCGCGTGCCATCTGGTCGAGGACGATGTTGCGCCGCGCGACCGCGTTGGCGAAGTTGTCGATGGGGTTGTTGTTCGTCGGCGACCGGACGATGCCGGCCAGCGTCGCGGCCTCGCCGAGGGTCAGCTCGCCGACCGTCTTGTTGAAGTAGCGCTCGGCTGCGGTGCCGACCCCGTAGACCCCGGACCCGAAGAACGAGCGGTTGAGATACCGCTCGAGGATCTCCTCCTTCGTGAGCCGTCGCTCGAGCTCGATGGCCCACACGGCTTCCTTGATCTTGCGGTCGATCGACTGCTCGGCCAGCTCGCCCGTCTGGGCCTCGATGAAGGCCTTCTTGACGTACTGCTGGGTGATCGTGGAGCCACCACCGACCACCTCGCCAGCAGCCGCGTTGTCACGGGCCGCGCGGAGGATCGCCTGGTAGTTGACGCCGTTGTGGTTCCAGAAGTCTGCGTCCTCGGTGGCGATCACCGCGTTGATCAGGACGTCGGGGATCTCGTCGAGCGTGACGGGAACGCGGATCTCCTCGAAGTTGATCTCCGCGAGCAACGACCCGTCGTTTGCGTGGATGTAGGAGGTCTGGGGCGGATTCTCGGCATCGGGCAACGGCGGGACGTTGAGGAGGTCGTCGTTGATCCACGTCGCGATGTCCGTCAACGCGAACGCGGTGGGAACGACGAGGACGCCGGCAAGGACGCCGGCCGAGACCACCAGCACCAGGAGCACGCCGATCTTGTCGGCGAGCATCATGATTCGAGACATCAAGGACGTTGGCGACACTTGGGACCAGCACAGCCGTGACGGCCGAGGTTATCGACGGGCCGCAGGGGACTGACTGGACCGACGGACAGATGCGGGCAGTCGCGGCCGGGTTCCGGGGGTCTACAGGTAACCGCTGGCGTTGATCTCCTCCTCGACCGGTCGGGCTGCCTCCTGGACGTCGTCGGGCGCCTCGCTGAACGTCCGCCCGCCGAATCGGTCCTTGATCGTCCCGTCGATCTCGGCGGCGGTCGTGGCGATCGCGGCGACTGCGGCCTGCAGCTCGGGCCCGTCGATCATCGTGCCCAGCAGCGTGTGCCGGAGCCAGACCGCCTGGTTGTCGGGGTCATAGCTGAAGGCGCCGAACGCAAAGCGATGGTTGTGGGACAGCAGGAAGCCCGCGAGCGCGTCGTCCAGCGGCACGCCGACGTTGGTGATCGAGAACACGCCGATCTGGGGGCCGATCGGGCTGGCCCCGACGGTGACGAACACGCGCGCGCCGTCGTGCTGAAACGTGAAATTGCCGTACTGGTCGACCTCGTAGCCCGGCAGGAACGTGCGCAGCAGGGCGCCGACATGGTCGCGCAGGTCCGTGGCATCGAGGAACACACCGGTCCGCTTCGGCGGCGCGGGCGGCGCCGGCATGACCAGGCGGGCAGGTGGATCGTGTGCCGGCCCATTCGCTCCGCCCATCGCTTCGGGTTCCGGCTGCGGGGGCTGTTCGTCGGTGTTCACGCTTCCTCCTGGTCGGCGCACGAACGCCCGTTCGGCGATTCCTGGGTCACGCCGCCGCCGGGGCGACGCGGGACGAGATCTGGATGAGTCCGTCGAGGTCGTGGATGTCCGATCGGAGCAGCGGAACCTCGACGAGGGCCTTGAGGGGGACGCCAAAGAGCGCTGCTTCGACGTCGCGGCGCTCGCGCGTCGCCAGCGATGCGACGTCGGCCAGCATGTGCAGGGCACCCGCCAGGGCGCGCCCCTCCTCGGTGTCTGGCTGGGCATCGGCAGCCGTCCGGACCGCGGGCTCGTCGACATCCTCGAGGGCCGGCTGGATTCGGTTGACGACGACGCCGCCCTGGTGCAGCCCCTCCTGCTCCAGCCGCTCGAGGAAGAACTTGGCCTCGCGCAGCGGAGGGGGCTCAGGGGTGGTGACGATCACGAACTGGGACGTCGGCTCGCTGAGCAGCTCGAGCACCTGTTCCGCGCGCTCCTTGAACCCTTCGTACATGCCCTCGAAGTTCCCGAAGAAGTCGGCCAGGTCGTCCAGCAGCTCCATCCCGGTGACCTTGCCGGCGAGCCGGACCAGCGCCGTCGCGCCCGCGCCGACCATCCGCAGGTATCCACGTCCCGTGGCCATCGCGGGCCGCAACAGGATGCGCAGCAGCCGTCCCTCCAGGAACGACGTCATCCGCTTGGGAGCGTCGAGGAAGTCCAGGGCGCTGCGGGTCGGCGGCGTGTCGATCACCAGCAGGTCCCATGTCCCCTCGTCGTGAAGCTCGTGGAGCTTCTCCATGGCCATGTATTCCTGCGTGCCCGACAGTGTCGACGACAAGGTCTGATAGATGCGGTTCTGCTTGATGTTGCGGGCCTTCGAGGGGTCCGTCGCGTGCCGATCGATGACCGAATCGAAGGTCGACTGCATGTCGAGCATCATGGCGTGGAGCTCGCCGGGCACGTCCGGCAGCTCGACGCGCTGGGGCACCGGTGCGAGGTCCTCGAGCCCCATCGCCTGGGCCAGGCGCCGCGCCGGGTCGATGGTCATGACCAGCGTCCGCCGGCCGGCCAGGGCGCCCGCCAGCCCGATCCCCGCAGCGGTGGTGGTCTTGCCCACGCCGCCCGCCCCGGTCGTCACGATGATGTGTGCGCGCTCGACGGTGCGACGAATGTCCGTCCGCTCGATGCGGTCCTCGAAATGGCTCATTGCCCCGGCCAATCGGCGGGCACAGCTTCGCGGGCGCGGGGCGCCTCCTCCCCCACCTGCCGCGCCAGGACATCCGCAAGCACGTGCAGGTCGTCCTCGCCGAACGTGGCGCCCGTGAGCAGCGGGAGGTCGAGGATCGGCAGTTCCGCCCGCTTGGCCAGGTCGTCTCGCAGTTCGCGTTGCAGCTCCAACCGTCCACGGTGGGCCGTCACCAGGTCCTTGGCGAGCGCGGCGGTCCCGTCGGACAGTCCGGCCGCCGACGCAATGGTTTCGGGCGCGAGCCCGTCGACGAGCTGGGCCTCGTCCCGGGTCACCCGCTCGACGAGGACCTTGTTGGTGATGATCGGCCCAACGGCGACGCCGGCTTCCTTGAGCATCCGCACCCCCTCGACGGTCTCCTGGACGGGCATTTCCTCGAGCAGGGTCACCAGGACGGCGCGAACGCGCTTCGGGTTGTCGAGCATCTCGCGGATCTGGCCGGCCTGGCGCTTGATCGGTCCCACGCGGACGATCTCCGTGACGCCCTCCGGCGCCTGGAGGAAGGGAACGATGCGACCAGTCGGAGGCGCGTCGAGGATGATGAGGTCGTACTGGCGCCGCCCGTCCTCTCGGCGTCGCCCCTCGATCTCATAGAGCTTGCCGACCATGAGCAGGTCCCGCAGGCCCGGAGCCGCCGTGGTCACGAAGTCGATGGCGTTGGACCGCTCCATGACCCACTGCACGCGCTTGAGCCCGTAGAACATCTCGAGGTACTCGTAGACGGCATCGGACGGATCGAGCGCGGTCCCCCAAAGA
Organism: Nitriliruptorales bacterium; assembly: GCA_033721095.1. Classification (GTDB taxonomy): domain Bacteria; phylum Actinomycetota; class Nitriliruptoria; order Nitriliruptorales; family Nitriliruptoraceae; genus JAWWBG01. The sequence continues at coordinate 17,119 of JAWWBG010000007.1, read as the reverse complement.
CCCGGCCGGAACTCTCGTTCGTCGTAGTCCCACGGCTGGGTGCCGAACGTCCGGCTGAACCCCTGGCGGGACTCGACCTCGACGAGCAGGGTTCGGCGGCCGGATGCGACACCGGCCAGGGCGAGGACGGCGGAGACCGTGGTCTTGCCGACGCCGCCCTTGCCCGTGACCAGCACGACGTGCGACGAGAGCAGCTCGTCGAAGCCATCGAGGACGGAAGTGGCGGTCACGGCCCGGATGCTAGGAGCGCCACGGGCCCACGATCCGCTTCGGCGTGCCCAGGGAGACGGGTTCTCTCCGGCCCAACCGGCACCCGGATTCGCGCGGGTATCGTTCGCGGGCATGCCGCACCTGACCCGCGCCGTGGCGCGCCCGGTCGGGATCACGCTCGGTGCTCTCGCGCTCCTGCTGCTCCTCGCGTTCCCGGGCCGTGCCGACCAGCCCGGCATCCGTGCCGCCGACGATTCGTCGGCGCTCGTCGAGATCTTGCCGCTCGAGGGCTTTCTCGACCCGCCCACGGCCGGCGCCATCATCGACCTGGTGACCAGCTCGTCGTCGTCCGACCTCGTCGTGATCCAGCTGGACGCGCCGGGCGTCGTGTCGGTCGACCTGGACGAGATCTTCAGCGCCTTCCGCGCCTCGCCGGTGCCTGTTGTCGTGTTCGTCGGCCCGCAGGGAGCCGCCGCCGTCCTCAAGGGCGGCGCCGTCGGCGTGCTGGCAGCCGCCCACGTCGCAGCCGTGGCCGGGGACACGACGATCGGGCCGATCCATCCGGTCCGGTTGGACGGCGGCACCGTCGAGGATGCACAGGTGCTCCTCACCAAGGCCGTCGGGACGCCGCCGAGCGCCCGGGACCACGCTGCATTCGAGACGCTGCTCGAGAACGCCATGGCAGCGGCAGATCTCGATGGCGTCGTCGACCTCGTGGTCCCCGGCCTCGAGGCTCTCATGCAGGAGCTCGATGGAACGTCGGTCGAGACCGCCAACGGGTCGGTGACGTTGCGGCTGCGCAGCGACGAGGTGGAGGTGCGGTTCCACTCGCTCGGCGTCGTGCGACGGTTGCTCCACGCCGCCAGCACCGGGCCGTTCATCTACCTGCTGTTGACGGTCGGGCTGGGCATGCTGCTGTTCGAGCTGTTCCAGCCGGGCTTCGGCGTCGCCGGCGTTGCTGGCATCGTGACCGCCGGGATCGGGATCTTCGGGCTGACGGTGCTGCCCGTCACGTGGTGGGGCGTGGCGCTGGTCGTGCTCGGCCTCGTCCTCTTTGCCGTCGACACCGCCATCGCCGGCTTCGGGCCGGTCACGTCGGGTGCCGTGGTGGCACTGTCCGTGGGCTCGGCCAACTTCTACGACGCCGACGCGCTTGCCCTGCCCTGGTGGCTCATCGCGGGCACGGTCGTGACAGCCTTCGTGTTCTTCGTCTTCGTGATGACCTCGCTCCTGCGGGCCCAGGCCGGACCCGCCGAGGAGGCCGTCGCCGAGCTGATCGGACGCCGTGGCGTGGTGCGGTCCGTGCTCAATCCGGAGGGCCACGTGTTCGCGGACGGCGCGCTGTGGCGTGCGCGCTGGTCGGACGAGGCCCACGCTGCGCCGGTCGGCACCGTCGTGAAGGTCGTGGCGGTGGACGGCCCGCTCGTGCTGGTCGACGCCGTGGATGCCGCGCCCACCGACACTGGCGAGCCGACGGACGAGGAGGGGGCCTCCGGCAGCCTCGCCGCGTCCGAGGACGCCGAGGGTGCGTCCTCCAGTTAGCAGACGTGCATTTCTGGCAAGCGGGCCACCTCTGGTCACCAGCCCCGACGGGCCATACGGTGGCCGCCGATTTGCACCGCCACCGGCCGGAGAAACGCGTGGCACGCACACTTGAGATCGTCGAGCACGATTGGGAGCGAGGGGCACGCTGCCGAGCAGCGGCCGGGATCTTCTTTGGTCCCAACCATTTCGAGCCCAAGGCGGAACGGCTGGCCCGCGAGGCCAAGGCGAAGGCCATCTGCCGCGAATGTCCAGCCCTGGTGCCGTGCCGCAAGGCCTCCTTGGAGAACGAGGAGCTGTTCGGCGTCTGGGGCGGCATGACCGAACAGGAACGGCGCGACGCGCTGGTCGCACCCGCGACGAAGCGCAAGAAGGCCTCCTGACCGCCTGGCTGCTCGCCCGGGGCCTCACCTCACTCCTGGTTGGTGGCTGACCGGACCGAGCCCGTCAACAGCCCTCCGTCCGCGGCCTGGACGACGCAGATCACCCAGTGATAGCCCAGGTCCCAGCTGTTCGTCGAGGGAAAGTGCCCGGTGCCGACCAGGTCCTCGCCGTGGGCGCCCGCGTACTCCTGGAGGGCTGCCGGGCACTCGTTCGACACGACCTCGACGAAGAACGCACCGCCGGGGTGTTCATCGCCGCCCGGGACGGGGACGATCGCGGTGACCTCCTTCTGGTGCGGCTCATCACACGGAACGACCTCGACCCGCAGGAGCAGGCGGGTTTCCTGCGGGTCACTGAACAGGTTGTCGAAGCAGTCCCCCGGCTCGAGTTCGAACATCCGCGTGCCCTGGGCCTCGAAACAGCCCACGAGGAACAGGGCAGCGGCCGCCAGGCCCACGCCCGTCGTCCCGTGCCACCACCTACGCGTGGGAACCCACCAGGTGCGTCTGGCCCTCGGCCGCGACGGACAGCTCGAGCTCCTCGGGAATGTCGACCTTCTCCCACATCGAGTCGAGCTCCCAGTCGTCATGACCCGGGTCGTGGTGGAACGCCAACAGGTGCCGAGCCTCGACGAGCCGCGCAAAGTCGACCACCTGGGACGTCGAGCTGTGACCCCATCCGACGCGCTGGGCGTACTCCTCCTCGGTGTACTGCGCGTCGTGGATGAGCAGGTCGGCATGCGCCGCCAAGTCGGTCCCTGACACCCACGTCGGGTCGTGCGGGATCCGCTCCCAGCCCAGGATCGGTTCGTGATCGGGCAGGTAGGTCACCACGCCCTCGCCGTCGTCGAACCGGTAGCCGTAGGTCCTCCCCGGGTGGGAAACGAGGTCTGCCGTCACCTCGAGGCCGGGCAGCTCGAACGTGCCGATGGGGGGCTCGTGCAGCACGGGGCGACTGGGCAGGTCCGGGACCCGCACCGGGAACAGTGGCGGCGACAGCATCCGGTTCAGGCGCGCACGCAGGCCCATCGTCCGCGTCGCCGGGCCCCACACGTGCACCTCGACGTCCGGACGGAACAGCACGCCGAAGAAACCGAAGCCGAAGAGATGATCGACGTGGAAGTGGGTGAGGAGGATGTCGACACGTTTCACCTCGTCGCCGATCGAGTCGCTCAGCCGTCGCAGGCCGGTGCCGGCGTCCAGGACGACGAGATTCTCGTCGGATGCCCGCAGCTCGATGCATGACGTGTTGCCGCCGTACTTGAAGTACTCGGGCCCGGACACGGCCAGAGACCCCCGCGCACCCCAGATGCGGACCTTCACTGCCCAACCTCCCAGAAGAAGATCAGGACACCGAGGTGGGTTCCCTGGCCGCTCTCGAGTGGCAGGGCCGTGCCCGTGACCTGCCGTTCGACACCGTCGATGCCGCGCAGGCCCAGGGTCGCGTGCGCAGGTTGGCGCGTCTCGACCGACTTCACGACCGGCGACTCGCCCGGCTCGAAGGCCGTGCCGTCCTCGTCGAGCCAGGTCACGGCACTCGACCAGACTTCCCTGGGGACGGTCCCGGTCTCGTCGAAGCGGATCCCGATGATCGACTCGGCGGCATCGTTGTAATAGAGCATGGCGCCGTCGGCCCCGACGAGGAAGACCGGCATCGCCAGATGGCTGGCCAGTCGCTGGGCAAGGATGATCTCGATCGGCTGCTGCGCCATGGCTCCCCCTCGTCCGCCTGCGCATCATGCCGGATCGCCGGAGATCGTGCGGCATCGTTGCCCGACGGGCCGACGCGCTCTCAGGTCTCTGCTCACGCCCTGCGCAGGATCGCGTCCCCCGGCGCCGGCGAGCCCTGCGAGCGACATGGGGGACATCCCTCAGGACCCCACCTGCTCCGACCGGCAGAGTCTGTGAGGACCGGACACAGGGGCGCCACAGGGGCGCTGGGTCCAGGAGATCAGATCATGAATGGCAGGAACAGGTTCTTCGTGGTGGTGGCCACGCTGTTGGCCGTCACCGCCCCCACCGTGGCGACTGCCGCTCCGGGGAACGCACCCGACGACACCACCCGCAAGTGGGTGGTGTCCGTCGGGACGTCGCTCTCGGTTGGCGTCCAACCCGATGGCGCCGGCGGCACGACGACGACCGGAGACGGCTATGCCGACCAGATCGTCGAACTGTTGGCGACCACCACCGATGACAAGGTCCAGGTGAAGAAGTTCGGCTGTCCGGCCGAGACGACCGTGCGAATGGTCACGGGCGAGGGCAGCGCGTGCACCTACGACCACGGCTCCCAGCTGGCGGAGGCGGCGCACTGGATCGCCAGGCATCGCAAGAACATCGGACTCGTGACGCTCGACGTGGGCATCAATGATCTTGCCGGCTGCCGTGGACTGCTCATCGACGAGAATGACCCGGAAGCCTTCGAGGCCTGCATCGCCGAGGGCTTCACGAACGTCCTGACGTTGACACCGCAGATCGTCGCGGCACTCCGGGCCGCGGCGGGACCGGACGTCCCGATCGTTGCCATGGACTACTACAACGCGCTCGCCGCCGCGTACCTGCTCGGCCAGCCCGAGCTCATGGACCTCAGCGACCAGCTCGTGGTGACGTTGAACGGTGCGCTCCATGCGATCTACGGGGCCTTCGGTGTGCCCGTCGCGCCCGTGGCCGTGGCCTACAACGTTGCTGACCTGACCCCGGTCGCCGACCCGGCACCGCTGCCGCCGGACACGCCGCTGAACGTCGTGACGGTGTGCGTCCTGACGCACATGTGCACGGCGGGCGACATCCATCCCAACGTGACGGGCTACGGGATCATTGCCCAGGCCATCGTGGCCGTGGCACCCCCGCTGCCAGTGACGGAGATTCCCAACAACGGCTGACGCGCGGGCGACAGCGTGGAGGGCCGGCCCGGTGCCGGCCCTCCGCCATGTCATGCAGATGTCGACGGACTAGTCACTTCGGGCCGGCGTGGTCCCCCCACGGGGACTATGCCGTCGAGCCGGGGGTCGTGGTTTGGTGGAGGCCACTCGGTCCCTGACGTCATCTCGACGCACCGTCACGTGCGGGACCCTCCATCAAGGGAAGACCATGCTCAACCGGATCGGATCGGCCGTCCTGGCCGGCGCGCTGTCGCTGTCACTGATCGCCGCCGACGGCGCGAACGCCACGCCTGCGGTCGGAACGTCGGCCACGTCGCTCACCGCCGTCAGCCTCGGGGTCAGCGGGGCAGACCTCGGGAGCCTCGCCGACACGCTGGGGCTGCAGATCCCCGACATCGACCTCGACCTCGTCGATGCAGGCACCTACGCCTCCAACGACGCGGCCCGGAGCCTGACCGGATCGCCGCTGGCCATCGCGACGCTGACGCCACTGCGACTCAACGACACGGAGGTCGGCTCCGTCGAGGCGTCCTCCGATGGTGCCGCCACCGACAACAGCCAGGGCCTGGCGGTGCCGGCCCCGCTCGGTGGCAGCCTCGGTACCGCGGACGCCTCGGCTGCCGCGTCCGCGGACGACGCCATCGCCATGCTCGACGCGACGCTGACCCAGGTCACGGCGCTCCTCGACTCGGTCGGGATCACCGTCGAGCCCGGCCTGATCGCCAGCGGCGTGAACAGCACCTCCGGCGCCAGCGCCCAGCAGGCGATCGCGACGCTGACCGCCGGCATCGACCTCGGCGCCCTGCTGCCGCAGGACATCCTCGAGATGCTGCCGCTCGCAAACCTGCTGGCACTCATCGACGCGCTGGGCCTGCCCGTCTCCGGTGACCTCCAGGCGGTTCTCGACGGCGTCACGACGGCGCTCGACGAGGTCGTCTCGCAGCTGGCGACCGTCGAAGCCGGATCCTCGATCCTCGCCGGTCACCCCATCGTCGATGACATCGTCGCGATCGAGGGCGTCCTGCCCGACGTCGAAGCCCTGGACGCCGTCCGTGACGATCTGGTGGCTGCCCAGTCCCTGGACCCGGTCGACCTTGCGGCCGCCCTGCCCGGGCTCGTCACCGACGTGACCAACCTCATCGCGTGCGACACGGGCGTCCTCGCCGGCACGGAGCTGTTGGACGCCTTGCTTGTGTGCGTCGACGACGCGCTCGTCGCCGCCGCCTCGCCCTTCACCGGCGCCACGACGGGCGCGACCGCACTGGACGACCTGAACGCCATGCTCGACAGCCTCGTGGCTGCCGTCACGGCCGCTGTCGCGTCGTTGGTTGCGGCCATCGAGGACCTCTCCGGCGGTCTCGTCGACCTCGGTGCCGTCCTCGCCCTGCTCGACGCGGACCTGCTGGACGAGCTGGCCGGCCTCCTGGGTGGCCTGTCGGCAGCCGACCTGGTGAGCCTGGTGGTCTCCGGCCTGGCGGTCTCGGCGACCGCCGACGCGGACAGCGCGGCTGCCAGTGCGTCCTGCGACCTTGTCGACCTGGACATCCTCGGGACCAACGTGCCGATCAACTGCGACGACATTGACGCGACGATCGACGCCATCACGGGCACCGTGACCGGCGTGATCGGCCAGTTGGGTGACGTGCTCGGCGCACTGACCGCGGGCGCCGTCACCGTCGGGAACGTCGAGGTCGACGTGCTCGACCGCTCCATCACGACCGGGACCGACGGCGACTACAACGTGGCGTCGGCGGTGTTCAACCTGCTGCACGTGAGCCTGCCCTCGGTGACGATCGACCCGTCCGGGCTTGCCGATGGTCTGCTCGGTCAGCTCGGTGGGCTCCCGGTCGGCCTGGACGCCATCGAGGGCACGTTGGGCGACCTCGCCACTGAACTCGGCGCAGCCAGCGGCCTTGCGGGCCCGATCGGCGACCTCACGACCGCGGTCGACGGGCTCGGAACGGGCCTCGGCGACCTCGACAGCGCACTGGGCACGGTGGAAGGCCTCCTGGACGGCCTGCCGATCTTCGACCTGCTCGGGTCGTTGACCGACACGATCGCCACCCCGTCGATCGTGCTCGACGTCGACCCCGCGAGCAGCGCCGAGTTCATGCCGGCGGCCGCACCGACGCCGGAGCTGCCAAGCACCGGTGGCGGGATCGCCCTGCTGGGCGTCCTCGTCCTCGGAGGAGCCTGGGGACTGCGTCGCGGCATGGTCCGCTGACGCCAGACCGGACACCAGGCGCTGGAGCCCCGCCCCGTGCGGGGCTCCAGTCGTGTCGGGGACACCTGTTGCCTGCACTCCACGACGCCGACATCCCGGAGTGCGGCGCGTCGGTACCCGTAGAGTCGCACGCGCAGGGCTCCGGAGGACCCAGGCCCCACGCTGACGGAGGCGCCATGGGCAGCGACCGAATCACCGCACGTGCATTCCACGAACGGGAGGGTGTCGAGGACTGGCGGCTCCTCTACGGCGGCGCCTACGTCCACTACCTGGTCGAGTCGTTCTCCCAGGGCGCCCAGTTCATCGCCGCAATCGCCGAGATCGCCGACGAGCTCGACCACCACCCGACGGTCGACCTGCGCGCCGAGGGCGTGACGGTCCGGACCTTCATGCGCGAGACCGGGGCCGTCGGCGAACTGGACGTCCAGCTCGCCCAACGGATCTCCGTGGCCGCGAAGGCGATGGGCTTGCGCGCCGATCCCGCGCGGCTCCAGGTCGTCGGGATCGCGGTTGCCCAGGACGCAGAGGCAGATGTCCTCCCGTTCTGGTCGGCAGCGCTGGGCTACACGCAGCTCCGTCGCGACCTCTCGGCCGACCCGCAGCGCCGCAATCCTCACCTCTGGTTCCACGAACTGCGGCCGTCCAAGCCCGGTCGCGGCCGGCTGCACATCGACGTCTGCGTGCCCGCGGATCAGGCCGAGGCGCGCGTGGCGGAGGCGCTCGCAGCGGGCGGACGGCTGGCCGACGACTCGTTCGCGCCGCAATGGTGGACCCTTGCCTCACCCGAGAACCACGGTGTGGACATCGTTGCCCACCCGGACATCGAGGACGGCCCGTACTGACAGCCCCTGGACAGCGGGGACGGCGCTGGCGGCGTGGCGGAGGGAGGGGGATTTGAACCCCCGAGACCCTTGCGGGCCTACCCGCTTTCGAGGCGGGCGCACTCGGCCGGACTATGCGATCCCTCCGGGGCGCGGGAGGGTACGGCCCCTCATCGGCGGGACGCGAAGAACTCCCTGAGCAACGCTCCGCTCTCGTCGGCACGGACACCCCGGACGACACGGACCTGGTGGTTCAGGCGCTCGTCGCGGGGGATGTCCCACAGCGAGACCACCGCACCGGCCTTGGGGTCGTCGGCTCCGAAGACCACCGTGTCGACGCGGGCGGCAACGGCGGCGCCGGCACACATGGCGCACGGCTCGAGGGTCACGACCAACGTGCAGTTGGTCAGCCGCCACGTACCGAGCGCAGCCGCGGCCTGCCGCAGGGCGAGGATCTCGGCGTGGGCCGTCGGGTCGGAGTCCACCTCCCGCCGGTTGTGCGCACGGGCGACGATCTCGGCCGCGTCACCACGGCCATGCACGACGACGGCGCCGATGGGGACATCGCCATGCGCGGGCGCCCGGGCGGCCTGGTCGAGGGCCGCAGCCATGGCCGCCTCGTGTTCACGTGGCATCGCCGGTCGCTCCGAGCGTCGCCGGGACGCCACATGATGCCCGGAGCCGGCGGGTTCACGCCCATTCGATGGGCAACGCGTCGGGGACGAGTGTCACGAGGAGCCGGACGTGCTCGAGGATCCTCGACGGTTGCGCGATTGTCTCGAGGATCCCGTCCACGTCGAGTGCGAGCAGCCGACGCCGGCCCGCCGCATCCCGGGGGTCGTGCAGCCCCAGCACCATGCGCCCTCGCTCGTGCAGCCGTTCCACGAGCTCGCGGGTCAGGAACGACGTCGTGTCCTCACAGACCAGGACGACGTAGTCCTCATCGAGGGCCTCACCCATACCCATGGGACGCGCCCGCACCAGGGCCCCGCCGTGCCGCATGACGTGTCGCAACAACGACGGTGCCCACTCGCGTGGCGAGACGGCGACCGCGATGCCGGGGACGCCGTGTCGCGTCCGGGGTTGCAGCTGGACGAACGGACCTCGTCGGGGGGCCTCGTCACACAACTGGCGGACGGCGGCCACCACAAGGTCGGTTGTCCCCTGGATTCAGCAGCAGCCGGGACCGCACCCACTCAGAGGCTCGCCGCGGCGGAGTCGTCATCGCCGAGCACCGTGTAGACCTCCCACGGGGCGCCGTCCGGGTCGGTGACCCAGACCTTGTCCTGCACCGCGTGGCAGCAGGCCACGGCCTCCTCGGTCGCGGTGTCCAAGCCATCCTCGGACAATCGCCGCGTCGTCGCGTCCACCTCCATGGTCGATGACACCTCGACGCCCAGGTGGTTGAGCGTCGCGCCCTCCTCGTTCTCGAACAGCACCAGCTTGAGCGGCGGATTCGCGATCGCAAAGTTCGCGTATCCGGGGCGACGCTTGCTGACGGGCGTCGCGAACAGGCGCTCGTAGAAGTCCACGGCAGCGTCGAGATCGGTCACGTTCAGGGCGAGCTGGAGCCGGGAGCGGCCAACGGCCAGCTCCGGCGTCTCGATCGTGGCGACGGTCGTGGTCATGGTCCTTCTCTCCTCGCAAGCGGGTGGTTGGTCCACCCCGACGGCTCTCATATCGATGGACATCAATGAACCAAACAGATAGACTGTTGTCAATATGACAACGGACACCCTCGCCGCGACCGCCCTGCCCGTCCTGTGCTGCACGCCGGTGCTCACCGAGAGACTGACGTCGGAGGAGACCGCGTCCCTGGCCGCGGCCTTCGCGGCCCTGTCGGATCCAACGCGGCTGCTGCTGCTCAACCTGGTCGCCAACGCCGACGGTGGCCAGGCGTGCGCCTGCGACCTCGTCGAACCGACCGGACGCTCGCAGCCGACGGTGAGCCACCACCTCAAGGTGCTGGTGGAGGCGGGGCTCCTCACCCGCGAGCAGCGCGGCAAGTGGGCCTGGTTCGCGCCGAACACCGAACGCCTGGATGCGCTGCGCCAGGCGCTGACCCCCGGCTGAACCCCGAGAGGCGACCCTGGCAGCGAGGTCGGCCGGGCGCAGGTCCCAGCGAGCACCGGATCGTTCTGGTTGATTGACGGGTGCACCTCGACGAGGAGGACGAGGATCGCGCGGAAGCCGAACCTGCGGGAGAACCTCGACGACCGCAGCCTGCTCCAGTTCGCGAGCGGCGGTGATGCCGCGGCCGCGCGCGTGCTCGTCGAGCGTTACGCCGGCGGGCTGTATGCCTTCGTGCACGCCCGGGTCGGCTCGCTGCTCGCCGCCGACGCCACCGCGGAGATCTTCGCATCGACTCTGCGCGCCCTCGACGAGGAATCGATCGTCGAGGGGTCGATCGCGCGGACCCTGCACGAGCACGCCATCGAGACGCTCATCCTGGACGGGCAGCACATCCGCGACCAGCGCCTCGACCGTCTGGCCGACGTCCTGGCTGCCGAGTCCATCGTCGCAGATCCCGCCCCGGAGCCGGTCGTGACCGCTGCCCTCGGTGCCGTCGTCGAGGCTGCTCCGGAGATTCCCGCCCACCTCGTGGACGGCCCCACGGCACTTGCAGCCACACCGAGGCCGGCGCCCCGTGAGCCCGAGATGACGCTCAGCCGACCGTCGCCGCCGGTCCCGCCACTGCCGCGGCCCGTCGTGCCGGAGAGCAAGGACCGGGCCCTGCGACTCGTGCTGGTCCTGCTGGTCGCCGCCATCGTTGCCGTCGTGGTCGCGGTGGCCCTGTACGGCGACCTCGAGAGCATCCGGAACCTGGAGCTGTTCGGCGCACCGGCGACGGCCATCGGCGTCATGGGCCTGCGGCGTCCTCGTCCGCTCGCGTCAGCGCCAGGACCCGTCTTGCGATCGCGGACGTGATCGGCTGGTAGCGACTGCCGCTGAGTCGCTCGGCCAGGTGCATGAGCCGGGCATCGACGCCGACGTGGATGCGGCGCTGGCCGCTCTCGGTGCCCTTCATGATCCGTTCGCCGGCGCGTTCCGCGCTGGTCGTCGTGACCATGTTGAACAACTCCTGGAACCCATCCGAGGAGCGGCCGGGTGCCGGTCGTGCGCTGGCGGCGATGTTGGTCTTGATGCCCCCGGGATGGACGGCGTGCGCCTGGACCGGCAGGCGTTCCATCTCGAAGTCCATGGAAATGGCCTCGGTGTAGCCGCGGACCGCGAACTTCGACGCGCAGTAGATCGAGTGCAGGGGCATGCCGACGAGGCCGAAGATGCTCGAGACGTTCACGACGTGGCCGCGGCCGGAAGCGATCAGCAGGGGCAGGAATGCCTGGGTGCCGTTGATGACGCCCATGAGGTTGATGTCCAGGACCCAGTCGATGTCCTCGTACGTCTGCTCGGTCACCAGGCCAGCCATCGCCACTCCGGCGTTGTTGAACAGCCCACGCACGGCGCCATGCCGTTCCTCGACCGTTGCGGCAACATCAATCACCGCGTCCCGATCCGAGACGTCGACGACGTGCGTGGAGACGGCACCCGCCCGGTCTCGGACGCGTTCCGCCGTGTCCGCCAGCCCCACTTCGTTGATGTCGGCAAGGACAAGGGTGGCCCCACGCTCGGCACCTGCGAGAGCGAGACCTCGGCCGATGCCCGACGAGGCCCCGGTGATGACCAGTACGTCACCGGCGCCGAAGGAGTCCCTGGCCATGTGCAGTCCTGACGTGATCGCCAACGGAGGCTAGAACTGCGGCGTGCGAGCCCGGGCCGGCATCAGATCGGCGCGTCCGCTCCGCTTCGTAGGATTCGTCCATGTCGTTGCTCGTCACGAACGCCCAGCTCGACGGTTCGGCCGTGGACCTGCGATGTGTCGACGGCGTCATCACGTCCATCGGCGAGCTGGAGCCCGAGACCGGCGAGACCGTCCTCGACGGCAACGGGATGGCCCTCGTCCCCGGCCTCGTGAACGCGCACACGCACGCGGCCATGACGCTGTTTCGGAGTCGCGGCGACGACCTGCCACTCATGCGCTGGCTGCAGGAGGCCGTCTGGCCGGCCGAGGCCAGGATGACCGCGGACGACGTCCTGTGGGGGACACGCCTGGCCGCACTCGAGATGGTCCGGTCCGGCACCACGCACTTCTGGGACATGTACTGGCATCCGGATGCCGTGGCGCAGGCCGTCCGTGACGTCGGGCTCCGGGCAACGGTCTCGACGGTCGTCTTCGACGGGGGTCCCGGCGCTGACGACGCCAAGCGCGCCGAGGTGCGCCGGGACGTGGAGTCCCAGCTGGCGCGCCTCGAGCCGCTGGTGGGCCACCGGGTGTCGTTGTCGATGGGGCCCCATGCCGTCTACACGGTCAGCGAGCCGACGCTGCGATGGGTCGCCGAGGTAGCCGAGGAACGAGGCCTGCCAATCCAGATCCACCTGTCGGAAACCCGGGGCGAGGTGGACGACTGTGTCGCCGCCACGGGTGTTCGGCCGCCACGGCTCCTGGAGCGCAACGGCCTCCTGCACGATCGGCTGCTGGCAGCACACGGCTGTTGGCTCGACGACGACGAAATCGATCTTCTCGCGGCCGCCGGCGCCACGGTGGCGACCTGCCCGGTCTCCAACATGAAGCTCGCCACCGGCCAGCTGTTCCCCTTGTCCAAGGCCATGCGCCATGGCGTCCACGCCGGCCTCGGAACTGATGGTGCCGGCTCGAACAACAGCCTCGACCTGCTCGAGGACGCCAAGATCGTGACGCTGCTGGCCAAGCACGAGAAGGTCGACGCCGCGGCGATGAACGCCCGCGAGACCTTCGACCTGGCAGCGGGCCGGCACTCACCCCTGCTGGGGGGCCGGTCCATCGAGGTCGACGCGCCCGCTGACTTCCTGCTGGTCGACCTCGACACGCCCGAGCTCGCAGGGGGTGGCGACCTGTACGGCAACCTCGTGTACGGCAACGCCGCGAGCTCCATCGACACGGTCGTCGTGGCGGGGCGCATCGTCATGCGTGGCCGCGTCATCGCGGACGAAGACGAGATCGTCGCCGAGGCCGCCGCCCGCGCGCGACGCCTGTTGGACAGCTGACCATGCCCCACTGGACCGGCCGGACGGCTGCGCGATCCCGGCACCTGCCACAAGGCCGACCATGACCGAGTCGGGCGGGCTTCCTGCGGGGACGGTGTCGTTCCTGTTCACCGACATCGAGGGATCGACTCGGCTGATGCGGGATGTCGGCGAGGAAGCATACGCCGAGGTCCTCGACCTGCATCACAAGGTTCTCCGTGCCTGTTGGGAACGGCACGGAGGCCACGAGGTCAACACGGAGGGCGATGCGTTCTTCGTCGCGTTCGCCTCGGCTCCAGATGCGCTCTCGGCGACGGTGGACGCTCAACGCATGCTTGCCTCCACGGACTGGCCACACGGCGGCCCCGTCGATGTTCGGATGGCAATTCACACCGGCTACGCGCTCCCTCGAGCTGGCGACTACGCAGCGATGGCCGTCAACCAGGCGGCGCGCGTTGTGGGTGCAGCCCACGGCCGGCAGATCCTCCTGACCGAGGCAACGATGCGAGATGCCGCGGGCATGACTGACGTCGTCCTCGAGGATCTTGGGCCCTTCGCCATCCGGGACTTCGACGCGCCCCCACGACTGTTCCGGGTCAAGGCCGACGGCTGGGAGGAGCGGCCGACCGCTCCGCGCGCCAGGCCTGCAGCAGGACACAACCTCGTTCGCCCGACGACCAGCCTGCTCGGCCGTGACGAGGAACAGTCGTGGCTGGAGGATGCGGTCGGCATCGGCGTGGTGACCACAATCGTTGGCCCCGGTGGCGTCGGCAAGACGCGCCTCGCGGTCGAAGCGGGGCTGTCGCAGGTCGATCGCTGGCCGGGCGGCGTGTGGTTTGTCGATCTCTCGGCGGCACACACAGAGGACCAAGTGGCCTCCGCCATCGCGGAGTCGGTGGGGGCGCCGCTGCTTCCGGGACGTCCGATCACCGGGGACCTCACCGAGCACCTGAAGTCCAAACAGGCGCTGTTGATTCTCGACAACTGCGAGCAGGTTCAGGCCGGCGCCGCCAGCACCGCGGGCACGCTCCTTGCGAGCTGTGCCGACATCGGGATCCTCGCGACAAGTCGACGGACGCTTGGCCTCCGCGGCGAACGGGCACTCCGCCTTGCCCCGCTCGACGTGCGGGGCGGACAGTCCACCGCCGTGCAGCTGTTCCTCGACCGCGCCGGCAACGTTCGCGACGAAGATCTTGCCAGCGTTCACGAACTGTGCCGGCTGGTTTCGGGCCTGCCCCTGGCCATCGAGCTGGTCGCGGCGCGTACGGCCGTTCTCCCGCCGCCGGCGGCCGTGGAGTGGCTGCGCGACCATGAAATGCCCGTGGCGCTCGACGATCCGACGCTTCCTGAGCGCCACCGCTCGCTCACGGCAGTCCTTGACTGGAGCTACGAGCTGCTCGATGCCGAGGCCAAGGCGGTCTTCCGGCGCCTCGGCATGTTCGAGACCAACTTCGATCTTGCCCTGGCGACCGTGGCCGTGGGGGCGTCGGACGCCCCCACCCAGCGTGTCGCGTCGATTCTCTGGGATCTCGTCGACCAGTCCCTCGTCATCATCGATCCTGTCGACGGCAACCATCGCTTCCGCCTCATGGCAGCAGTGCGTACCTACGCCGGCAACCGCTGCGAGCCGGATGAGCGTCGGGAAACGCTGGTCCGGCTTGCGGATTTCTATGTCGAGCGACTCGGCCCGCAGCGCGCCGCAGACAGTGCCTGGCTCAGCGCCATGGGCCACGAGCTGGGAAACGTTCGGGGCGTCATCCGCGGACTGGCAGGGCACGCGGACCGCCGGGCGCAGACATTGGCCTGCGCCGTCGGCGAGTATCACAAGATCACGGGCGCCTTGGCCACCGGTGCGGACGAGTTGCGCGATGCCCTGGCGACACTGACGACCGCGAGCCCCGAACGGGTGGCCCTCCTGGCGCGGTTCGCGAGCCTGCTGTTGGCCATGGGCGACGTCGACGGGGCGGCGGCGGCGCTCGACGAAGGTGATGCGCTCGGCCGCGCCCATGAGCCTCCCGCATGGGACGCTGCGAATC
Organism: Nitriliruptorales bacterium; assembly: GCA_033721095.1. Taxonomy (GTDB): domain Bacteria; phylum Actinomycetota; class Nitriliruptoria; order Nitriliruptorales; family Nitriliruptoraceae; genus JAWWBG01. The sequence continues at coordinate 1,960 of JAWWBG010000007.1, read as the reverse complement.
TCGACAAGCAGCGCGGGCACATCGCCATCCGGCAGGAGGCCTACGGTGAGGCAGAGGCGATCGGCCAGGCGATGCTCGCGAAGGCCCCCACCGCTCGAGCCCGTGCCGGTGCCTGGAACGTCATCGACATCGCCCGTTCGCTGGCCGGCAGTGAAGGCGCCGTCGAGGCGGCAACACGAGAGCTGCAGGCCGCCGAGGAATCTGGGGAACAGTTCCTCATCGCGACCGCGCACGGCAACCTGGCGGAGAACCTCCTCCAGGCTGGCCGTGTTCGCGAAGCAGCCCATGCGCAGGCGCGTTCGCTCGAGACGGCACGTGTCGCAGACGCCAAGGTGGCAATCATCAGTTCCCTGCTCCTCACCAGCCAGCTGATCGAGGATCGCGCCGAGCTGGCCGTGGAACTCCTGGCGGCTGCGCGGGCCGCCGAAGAATCCGTCGGATTCGCGGCATACGGCGCCGATCGGGATGCCCAGGACGCGCTGCTTGCCGGGCTGAGGTCGACGTTGGGCGAGCTCGACTACTCCCGTGCCGTCACCCGCGGAGCAGCCCTGACGCTCGAGCACGCCGCCGAGTTGACGGCGCATGTCCTTGCCGAGATCGCGGACGGGCATGCCGAGGCGCGGCGCCAAACGTCTCGATGAGGAGGTTCGAGATGGCCGAGCTGAAGACCAAGCCCAATGACGACGACGTCGAACGCTTCCTCAACACCGTTGACGACACCCGAAGAGCCGACTGCGACGCGATCGTTCAGCTGATGGCCGAGGTGACTGGTGAACCTCCTCGGATGTGGGGATCGAGCATCGTCGGCTTCGGCTCCTACCACTACCGCTACGCGTCCGGCCGCGAGGGCGACTGGATGATCACCGGGTTCTCGCCGCGCAAGGCCAACATCACCCTCTACATCATGGATGGGTTCGGGCGCCACGACGAACTGCTCGGCCAGCTGGGCAAGCATTCGACCGGGAAGTCCTGCCTCTACGTGAAGCGGCTGGACGACATCGACCTGGGCGTCCTCCGGCAGCTCGTGACGGAGTCGGTGGCCCACGTGCGTACCGAGCTGGACAGACCAGCCGACTGAGGGAGGAGACGTCGCCACGTGGGGCGAACTCTCATGGGTCAACCGGACGCTCGTGGATCCCGCATGCCCAACGCCGCCGGCCTGCGCCTGGCTGCCGCCGTCACGACCGCGCTGCTCGCCGCGACGATGGCGCTCGCCGTCGCGCCCGCAGGGGCGGCCCCCGAAGGCGTCCCGGATGCCCTCCCGGTCATTGCGGAGCCCGTGGCACGAGGCGGCCTCGACGTCTCCGAACTGACGCGACAGACGCCCGCACCGAAGGTCGTGGACGGCAACGTCGATGACTGGGTCGGGACCCCTGCCCGCCTGGCCGGACACAGCCACTTCGACCACGGCGAACTGCTGCACACCGATTTTCTGTGGGATGCCTATGGCGCGGATGCCGGCGAGGACATTGATCGCTGGAACGCCTTTGCCGGCTTGACGTACCAGGAAACGCGCACGATCCGCGTCGATGCCCTGCTGCGCACGCTCGAGATGCAGCTGGGCGTTCCCTACCCCATCGGCGCCGACGAGGAGTACGGCAACCTCAACCACGGCCTGGTGCTCGCCGACATGTACGACGTGCGAATCGCCGCCGACGCCGACAACGTGTACGTCCTTGTCCGAACGACCGTGATGAATCCGACCGACGAGCACGACGTCGACTCCCTCGGCGTGCTGCTGTTGGCAGACACCGGACCCGGCGGTTCCGCCGCCGACCCCGACCTCGGATTGCCGGAGGACCACCGCTTCGACGTCCTGCTGCCCGTGAGCACCGGGCCCCTGGGCACTCCACCGGGGGTCGACGTGGCCCTCAACGACGACGGCTGGACCAACGCCGTCGAGATCGCGGTGCCCGTCGACGTGGTTGCCCCCGACGGGACGCTCGACCTGTCGATCATG
>JAWWBG010000006.1:0-27284 GCA_033721095.1 Nitriliruptorales bacterium | reverse complement strand
GAATCGGTGCCGACGATGTAGCCAGTGGTGTTCTGGAGGAACACGAGCGGCGTTCCCGTCTGTGAGCACCGTTGGATGAAGTGGGTGGCCTTGACGGCGCCGTCGGGATCAATCGGTCCGTTGTTGCCGATGAGGCCGACGGGCATGCCGTGGACCTCGGCCTCCAGGCACACGGTCGACACGCCGTAGCCGGGCTGGAAGTCGAGGAAGTCCGAACCGTCCACGACGCGAGCCGCGACCTCGCGCACGTCGTAGGGCTGGCGGTAGTCGAGCGGCACGACCCCGGCCAGCTCGTCCGGGTCGTACTTGGGCTCGGCGAAGGACGGTGCTGCCATGTCGATCCAGCGGCGTCCCCACTGCATTCGCTCGACGACCTCGCGGGCGATGCGGATGCCCTCGCCATCGTCCTCGGCCACGTGCTCGACCAGGCCCGAGACGGTCGCGTGCATCTCGACGCCCCCGAGCTCCTCGTCGGTGGCGATCTCACCGGTGGCGGCCTTGAGGAGCGGCGGGCCAGCGAGGAACGCCTTCCCCTGGCCCTTGACGCCGATCACGACGTCGCTCATCCCGGGCATGTAGGCGCCCCCGGCCGTCGAGGAGCCGTGCAGCACCGTGATGACGGGGACGCCGGCTGCGGACAGCCGCGCCATGTTCGCGAAGAAGGTCCCGCCGACGATGAAGAACTCGACGCGGTACTCGAGGAGGTTCGCGCCGGCCGACTCGACCAGCATGATGTAGGGCATCTTGTTGCGCAGGGCCAGCTCCTGCGCGCGGAGGATCTTCTGGCCGCCGTGCGGCGACATCGCACCGGCGTTGATGCCGCTGTCGTTGACCACGATCATGCAGCGCGTGCCGCTGACAAAACCCATCCCGATGATCTGCGAGGCCCCCGGGATCGACTGCTCTTCGACCTCGGAGTCCAGCATGTAGCCGGCGAGGTTGCCGATCTCGAGGAACGGCGAGCCCGGATCGAGCAGCCGTCGCAGGCGTTCGCGAGGATTGAGCTGCCCGCGCTTCTCGAACCGTGCGGCCTTCTCCATCGACTTGGCCTCGGCCCGTCCGGCGAGCGCACGCATGCGCTCGATCAGCTCGAGCATCTCCGCGCGGTTGGCCTGGAACGCCTCCGAGGACGGGTCGATCTTCGACGTGAACACGGGCATGGCCGTTGCTCCTCACCCGACCGCCACGAAGGTGGTCGGACTTGCGTCTGAGTCATCCTCATGCAAAACTGAGGACGACTCATATTGAAGCGGGTCGCCCATGGTGACGTCAACCCCGACTCGCGGCGATCGCACCCGTGCCGCCGTGGTCGAGGCCGCCACGGACGCCTTCACCGAGTCGGGCTACACGGCCGCGACGATGGCGGACGTGGCGTCGCGAGCCGGCGTCTCCGAGGCCACGGTGTTCCTCCACTTCGGCAGCAAGGCCGGGCTGCTGATGGCCGTCATGCGCCGCTACTACGACGAGCTGGCCGCGACCTGCGAGCAGGTCGCCGAGTCGACGTCGGACCCGGTCGAGCGGCTCCGGGCGTTGACGCTGCACTGGGCCGTCCGCCTGCGCGACGACTGGTCGCTCACCGCGAACTTCGCGCAACAGGGGCGGTTCCACACCGACCCGGAGCTGTCCGAGCAGTTCATGGACTGCAACCGCCAGATCACCCGGATCTACGGCGGGGTCGTCGCCGACCTCCAGCAACGCGGCGTCCTCGACGCCTCGCTACCCACTCGGGTCATCCGCGACGTGATCTTTGGGACCCTCGAGCACCTGGTGATCAGCCATGCGACGGTCGGGCGACCGGAGGATGTCGAGAAGGCGGCCGACGCCTTGGTGCAGCTGCTCCTGCACGGCGCGGTCGGCAGCACGAAACCCCGACCGAAATCGTCACGTGACCGACTTGCGAGGATCGAGGAAAAGCTCGATGACCTGCTGGCGCGCGCGTGACTCAGACCTCGAGCATGAGCGTCACCGGACCATCGTTGGTGAGCTCGACCTCCATGTGGGTCTGGAAGCGACCCGTGGCCACGGCGACGCCGCGCTCGGTGAGAGCCGCGACGAGTCGTTCGACCAGGGGTTCGGCCTGCTCCGGCGGTGCCGCATCGACATACGAGGGGCGCCGACCCTTGCGCGCGTCCCCGTACAGCGTGAACTGGCTGACCACCAGGACCGCACCGCCCACGTCGAGGACCGAGCGGTTCATGCGTCCATCGTCGTCGTTGAAGACGCGCAGGTTGGCGATCTTGTCCGCGAGTCGGACAACCGTCGCCTCGTCGTCGGCGTGTGTGACACCCACCAGGGCGACCAGCCCCTCCCCGATCGAGCCTGTCTGCTCGCCCTCCGACCGGACGCTGGCTTGGCTCACGCGCTGGACGAGTGCTCGCATGTCCCCTCCCTGGCGGGCCTGATGGTGCACGTCGAGGCCGCGAACTCCAACCCACGAGCATCGAGATGGCGATGACCCTGTCGATCACACCGTTCCAGGAGGAGCACGAGGCCCTGCGCGACGCCGCCGCCCGCTGGGCCGCGAGCGCCGCGGACGACGATGGCGGGGCAGCGGAACTCGGGCTCGGGGGTGACGATCCGTGGGCCAACGTGGTCGTCCTCCAAGAGGCCTTCCGCGCCAGCCGGCCACTGGGTCGCTCGGTGGCCGCCGACAGCTCGTTGCCGACGTCGCTGGCCGAGGCGGTGGGCGTCTGCGAGGCAGCCCGGGTCGAGGTTGGCCGCGCCATCGCCTACGCCCGCCAACGCGAGGCCTTCGGCCGCCCGATCGCCGGGTTCCAGGTCATCAAGCACATGCTGGTCGAGATGGCCACGGCCGTGGAGGCCTGCGCGCACCTCGTGTTGCGCACGGTCGACCGCTGGCAGGCGGGGCTGGCGACCGATGCCGAGGTTGCCGCCGCCGCAAGGGCCGCTGCGACCATGGACCTCGAGGTCACCGACCGCGCGATGCAGGTCCATGGCGGCGCCGGCTACTCCGAGGAGTTCCCCGTCGGTGACGCCTGGTTGGACGCGCGCACGTTCGCGTCCGAACACGTGGACGCCGAGGACATCCTGTCGGACCTGGAGGTGTCGCGATGACGTTGGCCCTGCCGTTGTTGACCAACGAGCACGAGGCCCTCCGGCAGCGTGCACGCGACTTCGTCGGCGAGCACCTCACGCCCAACGTGGAGGAATGGGAGGCCGCCCGAGACTTTCCCCGCGACCTGTTCGGCGTCGTCGGCAAGGCCGGCTGGTTCGGCGCGAAGTTCGATCCGCGGTGGGGCGGAACGGGCCCCGATCTGCTGGCCGAGGTCGTCTGGATCCAGGAGCTGTCGCGCTGTGGCTCGGGCGGGTTGGCCGCGGACCTCGGCGCCCATTCGCAGCTCGCGTCGCTGTACGTGTCCCGCCAGGGATCCGATGAGCACCGGGAACGCTGGCTCCGCCCGTCGATCGCGGGCGAGATCGTCGGCGGCCTCGGCGTCACCGAGCCAGGTGCCGGCAGCGACGTCAACGGCCTGCGCACGCGGGCCGTCCGCGACGGCGGCGACTGGGTCATCAACGGCGCCAAGATGTTCATCACGAACGGGTCGTGGGCCGACTACGTGGTGGTCGCTGCGCGAACCGACCCGGATGCCGGCCACGCCGGGGTGACCCTGTTCGTCGTCGAGGCGGGCACGCCGGGGTTCGAGCAACGCCGGATGAAGATGATCGGCTGGCAGACCTCGCACACCGGCGACCTGTCGTTCACGGACGTCCGCGTGCCCGACGAAAACCGGCTGACCGAGGAGGGACGCGGCTTCTACGCGATCATGCAGAACTTCGCGTGGGAACGGCTGATGATGTCGCTGGGCTCCAACGTGGCCTCGGCCGAGGCGCTTGCGGATGCCGTGCGCGTCGCGAACGATCGGGGGTCTGTTCGCGCGTGGTCACGTGCCTTCGCCGACCTCGCGGTCGAGATCGCCCAGGCCGACGCGCTGACGGAGCACGCCCTGCGCCTGCACGTCAACCACGAGGAGGGCGCCGTCGTCGACCAGGGTGAGCTGCTGCGCGCGACGGCCATGTCCAAGCTGGTGACCCAACGCCTGGCCGTCAAGGCCTGCAACCTCGCCCTCGACGTCCGCGGCACGGAGGCGACGGCTTCCGATCACCCCGTCCGCCGCTGGTTGCGCGACGCCCGACTCGGACCCATCGGCGGCGGCACCGACGAGATCATGCGCGAGATCGTCGCCGGCACCCTCGGGCTCTGACGGAAAGGGTCAGGCGGCCAAGAGCCCATCGAGGAAGGGGTTCGAGAACACGCCGTGCGGATCCAGGCGATCCAGCGACTGGACGGCACGTGCCCATGCCCCCCGCCCGAAACCGTCCGGGATCCAGCCGCGAAGCGCGCCCTCATCCGTCCATGCTCCGGAGTCCCCATGGGCCCAGCCCTTGGACCACTCGGGGCGGATGACGGTGCCGGAGCCGCCGAATCGCCTGACCAGGGCCCGTTCGAGTTGTGCCCACGCGGCGTCCAAGCCCGGCGTCCCGGTCAGGCTCAGCGAGTTGAAGTAGACGGCCGTGTCGAGCTCGGGTCGCCCCTTGACAGGCGCAAGCGGAGACAGTGCCGGAACCGTCGCCGCTGACGTGATCGCGTTGCCCGCGTCGAGCCCGGTCACCCGGACCTCGACCGGCATGTTGATCGGGAACTCGTCTCGCGCCTGGTGCTCCTCGATCACCTTCTCGTACTCCTGCCACAGCCCGTGGAGCACGCGCTGCACGTCCGCGCGCCGCGCCAGGACGACATGGCCGAGGGCGCGCGCCCGCATGGTGCTTGCCTTCGTGTACAGGAGCAGATCCCGCGACGGACCCCAGAGGTCCCACGAGGCGCTGGTCGTGAGACCTGCCACCGTCGCCGCCAACATCATCTGGCCCATGACGGGGGCGACCTCGGGATGGCCGGTCACCGCCAGCGTGGCGAGATCGGACAACTCCTTGGGGATGTTGTCGGCGAACGGATAGTTGTAGGGGCCGTTCGTCGGGCGACTGGTCAGTGGCCGTGTTGGCGCGATCTCCCAGATCTTGACCCAGGGACGTTCGGTGAAGGGGAACCAGATCGCCTCCACCCGGCCCGATTGATCGAGGAACGAGGACAGGGAGCGGCCGCCCTTCTCCGGTGGTGCGAACAGCTCGGCGGCCTCGATGTCCAATCGGCTGACGCAGCGCAGGCGGTTGTCCGGCTCACCCTGCAACACCACCTCGGTGACGAAGCATCGGCCAAGGGACGCGATCGTCGCATGGGCGGCCGGACTGTGGCGCGGAATCGTGACCAGTCGGTGGCGACCGATCGTCCGGGCCCAGCCGACGACCGTGATCGAGACGACACGGTCGCAGATCGACCCGTGACTGACGATCGGATCACCATCGCCTGCGGTCGGGACGGAGGTGCCGTGGGCGCCGATGGCGAGCATCCCGCCGACCGTGATCTCTCCAATGGCCGGGGTGTTCGCGAACCCGAAGCCCGCGGCTCCGAGGAAGCCGAGCAACTGCTCGAGGCTCGCGCCGGGCTCGACCCGAACCTGTCCGGGGCTGCCGGCAACCCAGGACATCCCGGTGAGGTGATCGCGCGTCGAGACCAGCACGACCGGCTCACGACAGGATTCCGATCCGGACATGATGAGCGGGCTCCAGCCGTGGCTGGCGCCCTGCGGTCGCAGGCGGTGGCCGGAAGCCGCCGCCCAATCAGCGAGGTCCAGGATGTCCTGCGACGTACGCGGGGCGCACGTCCACACGTCGTCGACGACGATCTGGCCGCTCCAGTTCGCGTACGCCTGTCGCCAGCGCTCGATCTCGCTGGGAAAGCCCGGCAGATCCGGGCACGAGTTCTCCGCTTCCGTTCCGAACCGAAACGCGGGCGCCCACGCGGCGGCGCCGAGGATCGCGGCGTGGCGCAGCACCGCACGCCGCGACGGCGATGGCGCTTGCCCCCGAGTCACGCCAAGACCTCCCGCCCCGGCGTCGAGAATCACCGTACGGAGCCAGGGCTCCCCCAACCAGAGGGCCAGCACCCACTGTTGATACGTGCTGACCCTGATCCGGGTGCGTCATCCCCGACTGCGGCTCGAAGCGACAATGCTGCGACGGGCGGCGGGCATGCGAGGGCGCCGGATCGGGTCAGGTACGCGGCTGGAGCAGCCCATCAAGGAACGGGCTGCTGAACACCCCGTTGGGGTCCATCCACGCGAGGGACGCGACGGCCCTGGCCCAGTCGCCGCGACCGAAGGAACGCGGGATCCAGCCCGCGAAGGCGTCCGACCCCGTCCACGGTCCGTCGTCGCCGTAGCCCCACGACTTGGACCACTCGGGACGGACCACCACGTCGAGACGACCAAGCTCGTGGAGTAGTCGCTCCTCCAACTCGGCCCGGAACCCGTGCCGATCCGGTGTCACGGTCAGGCTCACGGAGTTCAACCAGACGGCAATGTCGAGCTCTGGCCGGCCGCGTACCGGCGCCATCGGCGACAGGGTCGGAATCGCGGCTCCGCGCGTCACCGCCTCACCCGAGTCGAGTCCGCAGGCGCGAATCTCGACGGGCATGTTGACCGGGAACGAGCCGCGAGCGCGGTGCTCCTCCAGCAACGTCGTGAACACCTCGTGAAACACGTGCAGGACGGACTGGACGTCCCGCCGCCGAACCAGGACGGCATGACCGGTCATGTCCGCACGCAGGGTGGTCGAGCGCGTGTAGAGCAGCAGGTGGCGCGCGGGACCCCACAGGTCGTGACTCGCCGTGGCCGTGATGCCCGCCATGGTCACCGCGCGCATGACCGGGCCCATCGTCTCTCCGGCGGAGCTGTTGCCCGCCATCATGTCCGCGACAAGCTCGGCGATGGGGTCGGGGTAGTTGTCGGTGAACGGGTAGTTGTAGGGGCCATCCACGGAACGGCTGAGGAGCGGTCGTTCGGGCCGCACGGACCACGTCTTGAGCCACGGCTCCTCCGTGAACGGGAACCAGAGCACCTCGACTCGACCCGTTTCGTCGAGGAACGACGCGAAGGAGCGGCCTCCGCGATCCGGCGGTCCGAGCAGCTCGGAAATCGGAACGTCAAACCGGCTCTCGCAGCGAAGATTGACATCCTCGGCAGCCTGGATGACCACGGAGGTCACGAACACGCGACCCAGGTTCGCAAGAACAGCTCGAGCAGCCGGGCTGTGACGCGGGATGGCGAGCAGTCGGTGTCGAGCTCGGCGCCGGTCCCAGGCGACGACCGTGATCTCGACGACGCGGTCGCTGAACGACCCATAGGTCGTCCCGGTGACCGGATCCTCGTCACGGGCAGGGAGCGATGATCCGTGGGCAGCGATGGCGAGCATCCCGCCGACCGTCACGTCGCCGACCGTCGGGGCGCTGGTCAGCCCGAGCCCGTGGGGAGCCAGGTAGTTCATCAGCGCCTCGACCGACACGCCGGGAGCGACGCGCACCTGGCCGGGTCGTCCCGGTACCAGCGACGTACCGGTCAGGTGCTCGACGGTCGAAACGAGGACCACGCGGTCATCGCACTGTTCCGAACCGTCGAGGACGAGCGGGCTCCAGTTGTGCCCGGCGCCGCGAGCTCGGAGTCGGTAGCCGTGCGCCGCCGCCCAGTCCGCGACATCGAGGACCTCGCGAGCGTCACGGGGCGCGCAGGTCCAGACGTCATCGACGACGATCCCGCCACTCCAGTTGGTGAAGCCCTGACGCCAGCGCTCAACATGTCCCGGGAAGTCGGGCGGGTCGGCACACGTCCGCTCGTCGCCCTCGGCATGCCGAAACGCCGGCACCCAAGCCGAGGCGCCAACGATTGCGGCGTTGCGCAACAGGCGTCGACGAGACGGCGACGGCGCGCGCCCCCGGGTCACGCTGCGACCTCCCCAAGCCGAGCCACCCGGTCACCCTACGGATGCTCACTGCCTCCGGACAGCGGGTCAGCGCGCAGAACGGGTCCGTGCTGGCACGGAAAAGGTCAGTGGTGCTTGCAGGCGCAGTCGCGGGCAGCCGTGCAGTCGTGGACGCCGTCCGGCGATCCCGGTGCCTCGCCGCCGTTCCGTCGCCGCAGCATGGCGGCAGCTGCGATCGCGGCACCACCGAGGACCGGCAGTCCGGCCCCGGTCGCGGGCAACCCGCGACCGCCACCCTCGTCGGGGTCCGGCTGGTCCTGGCCCAGCACAGCAGCGGTCACGCGGTCGTCGATGGACTGGATGGGGGTGTCGGTCGTGACCCACGGATCGCCGTCGAAGTACTTCTGGAAGATGAACTCGGCCGTCCGCGTCGCCAACGCCTGGCTGGTGATGGTCGGGTTGGGGCCACCGATGCCGTTGGGGAGGGCCGCGTTGTCGCCGATGAACAGGCCCTTGACGAACCGGGCCTCGCCCGTCTCGTCGAGGACGGAGTCGTCGGCCGAGTGGCCCATGCGCATCGTCGACTGCACGTGCAGGATCAATGGCGGCCAGTCGATCCGGTAGACCTCCTTGGCCCCGGCGGCGCGGGCGAGTTCCGCACCCTTGTTCGCGAGCCATTCGCGGTTGGCCAGGGTGCGTGCGGACCGGTTGCGTGCCTTGAACGTCACCTTCGGGATCGGGCCGTGCTCGTCCGCAGGGAACGTCGACAGCCCGACGTGGTTCTGCTCCTCGACGTCGTCGTCGGTGATGATGAGGATGTTGAGCAGGTTGTCGACGTTCGACATGATCCGCTTGAACTCCTGGCCGCTGAGCCGGCCGGAGTCGCCGTCCCATTCGCCGGTTCGGGCCAGTCCATTGCCGTAGAGCCCGCGGATCCCGGCGTCCGAGAACTGGGTCGAGAAGGCCTGGATCGCTGGCGGCAGGCCGACGTTCTCGAGCCCGCCGCGGCCGGGGAAGTCGGCGCGGGCGGATGAACCGACGCCCTTGGACGAACCGGTGTCCTCGTCGAAGACGCCGATCACCCAGTCGAAGAAGTGGTCCGTGAAGCCCTTGCCGACCCAGCCGTTCGGGTTGGGCAGGTCGGAGTTGAACCACAGGCGTGGATCCTCGACGCAACCGCCGGCCATCACGACGACCGGCGCCGTTTCCTCGTGCACGTCGCCGGTGTTCACGTCCCGCCAGCGGACGCCCGTGACGACGGTCTCCGAGCCCAGGACCTCGTGGAGGATCTTGACGACAAAGGCGTCGGGCACCAGCGTGATGTCCTTGCCGCCCGGCCGCCACTGGGACGCGGTCATGGCCATCGGGATGTAGGAGTTGTCCGTCGACCGCTTCGCCTTGAGGTTGCGAGGCGCGTTGCGTGGCTCGATGCAGCCCTGGAAGCAGTAGCCACAGAACGTGCAGCCGGTCGCCTTCGGAAACACCAGCTCGGCCGAATCGGTGGTCGTCCCGGCCGTGCCACCAGGCTGGAGGATGGCGTTCTCCTGCGCACGGAACGAGTCCTTCGTGACGTCCTTGGACGCGTTGTGCGGCAGCCCAAGGCCCTCGCAGCCCCGGAAGAAGACGGCCTCCTTGGTGCCCATGGCAGCCGTCTGGACCGGCAAGGTGTACTCGACCCACTCGTAGTAGGGGATGAACGACTCGTAGGTGAACGGGAAGGGGTGCGCGGTGTCGTAGGCATCCTTGTCCGCGCCGTCGTAGCCCATGAACGTGCCGGCCATGGCGCGCGGATTGTTGCCGTAGTAGTGCAGGGTCGTCCCACCGACACCGGACACCTGCCAGATGAGCGAGTTCTGTGGGGTCTCCCGCAGCCACCACGGCTTGGAGCGATCACCGGGCCCGTAGCGGAGATACCCGCGCGTGAGCTCGGTGCAGTCGTTCTCGAATCGTGTCCACGTGTTCTCGGGGTCGGTGTGGTGCGGGCCGCCCTCGAGGACGAGGACGTCGAGTCCGCGTTCGGCGAGCTCCTTGGCGACGACGGCCCCGCCGGCGCCTGCTCCGATGACGATGACGTCAGTCATTGCTCAACACTCCCTCGCCGCGCTGCCACGACCCCTCGACATCCTGGACGTCGCCGTAGTACCCGATGAACTCGTCCCATCCGTCGCCCGAGGTCAGGTCTCCGGGCTTGAATCCGCTGATTTCCCACCCCACGGGTCTGCCCTTGAGGACCATCGGATTGTCGGGATCGAACATCGCGTACTCGGTGTAGGTCCCGAACCCGACGTATTCGAGCAGCGCGCCGATCGCGAACTTGATGAGTCCCGACGCCGTCACCTCGACCGGCTGCGGAAGGTTGCTGTCGAGCATGTCGATCGTGCCGGCGTGCTGCTCCTCGATGGCCTGGAGGGCTGCCCCCTTCTCCTCCCAGGTCAGGTTCGCGAACGGTGCCGTGAACGGCGACGGGATCAGCGAGGCGGGGTTGACCTGCGATGCGGCGAAGTTGAGGTACATCGCGATGACCAGGCCGGTCGGGATGGTCTGGTCGCTTTCAGCCAGCTGGATGATGAGGTCGTCGAAGCTGTCCGCGCCGCCGAGCAGCTCCGGTCCGAGGGCGTCGATGATCTCCTGGGGCAGTCCGATGTCCGTGGTGGCCGTCACCAGCGCCTGCGTCATCGCGCGCGCGCCGGTGTCCGACAGCGGGACGAAGTCGAAGTCGAGGATGTTGATCAGGAAGTTGTGGTTCTCGGCGGCGAACGCACCGGGCCGCTCGTCGGTCAGGCCCTGCTGGACCGAGTAGTCGTCGGGTCCCGGCACGAGGAAGCAGCCGAGGCCGGCGATGGCGTCGATGCCGAGCTGCTGGAGCGCCGGGTTCAGGCCGGAAAAAATCGGCCCCAGCAGGTCATCGGCACCCTGCGCGTGGGCCGCTGGCAGCCGCAGCCCACCCTGCGCGGCCACGGCCATGGCGCCGAGCACGCCCGTTCGTGCCAGGAAATTGCGACGTGACAGGGTCACGGTCATGAGGGGCTCCCGTCCGGTTGCCGCCGAACACTAGGTGGTCATCGACTCGAATACCACGAAGAATCTGGAATGGCCTCTACTCGCGGCCCGTGACCACGACCAGCACCGTCTTCGCCAGGATTTCCAGATCGAGTATGGGCGACCAGTTGACGAGGTACTGGATGTCGTAGCCGAGCTTGTACTCCGCGTCGGTGTGATAGCGACCCTGGACCTGCGCCAGGCCCGTGATCCCGGGCGGGAACTCGTGGCGGCGCCCGTAGCCGGGGATCTCGCGTTCGTACGTGGCGGTCATCTCGGGTCGTTCGGGCCGGGGGCCGACCAGTGACATCTCGCCCTTGAGGATGTTCCACAGCTGCGGCAGCTCGTCGAGCCGGCTGCGCCGCAGCCACACCGACTTCTGGATCACGCGAGGATCCTCCCGGTCCGAGAGCACGGGACCGGTCGTCTGCTCGGCGTCGACGACCATCGTGCGGAACTTGACGAGCTCGAAGATCCGGCCGTCCTTGCCGACCCGTTCCTGCCGGTACAGCAGCGGCCGACCGGCAACGACCAGTTGCCACACGGCCACCACGACCAGCAACGGCAGCAACGCCGGGAGCAACAACAACGTGAACAGGAGGTCGGTGAGCCGCTTGAACTGGACCCGGGAACGCGGCACCGTGTGCTCGCGGAGCAGCACGAAGGGCAAGCCACCGACCTGTCGCACGCGTTCGAGGCCGAAGAGGGTCTCCCGCGCCGCGACCCGGTAGAGCACGGCCACGCCGGCTGCCTCGAGCCGCAGGATCCCGTCCGGGTACAGGTCATCGAGCATGCTGGGCGTCGTGATCAGCACGTCGGTTGCCGCGGCGGCGATGGCCTGTTCGACGAGGCGCGCCGGGTCGGACGTGTGTCCGACGACGTCCGCCTTGCCGGCGTCGCCGTCGAGGTGGGCGCGTCCCAGCTCGACGTCGTCGGGGGAGCCGACGATGAAGACGCGCGGGAGGCCCTCGCGCCGGCGGCGCATGGCCACCGAGACGCGGCGGTTGACGGCGACGACGACCGCACCGAGCACGATCAGCACGACCAGCACCCTGGTCGGCATGGGGAGGGCCCGATCGGTTGCGAACCCGTATCGCTGTGCGAGGCCGGTCGCGCCGAGATTCAGGATCGCGACGATGCCGCCGGCGGCCAGTGTCTGACGGCCCGCCCGCGGCAGGAAGGCGGGAGCGCCCAGCCGCGGCTCCCGTTCGTAGAGGCCACCGAAGTAGAGACTGGCCATGAACAGGCCGGTGATCACGGCGAAGGAGGAGAGGTAGGCGGTGTGGGAGTAGTCCGGCCAGTCGCTCCGGAAGAAGAACCACATCGTCGCGACCATGACCGCGTAGAGCCCCACCGCGTCGGAGATCATCACGCGCCGGAACGTGCGCGGCCGTCGCGGTCGCGGCGGGACGGAGACCGGGTTCGAGGCGCTCACGACGGGCGCTTCTTGCGCGCCGGACGTTCGAGCGGGCATGGCGACGCCACGGGCTGGGCAGGTGGCGCAGACGACTGTACCGACGGCGTGGACGCGGCCGAGGAGGGCCACCCGGCCACGAGGTCAGGCCTCCGGCAGGTCCTGCCAGCCTCGAGGCGGGCCAACGAGCAGCCCGGCTGTCCAGCAGACGTGCATGAGCGCGAGTGCCAGCGCCACCCGCAACGGGTTCGCCCGGCCAGCACCGGGCAGGGCTTCGATCATCAACAGGCCGATCCAGACGGCGATCAGGATCGGCCCAACCCACGGCGCCCCCGAAACCCATCCCGCAACGGTGGACAACACGAAGATCGCGAGTGCCGCGGGGAGTGCGAGCTGCCGCACCTGCCGGGAGCCCGGATGGAGCCGCAAGGTCGCGCGGCGCCAACGGCCATACTCGAAGTACTGGCGCGCGAGGGCCCGGAGGCTGCTGCGCGGTCGGTACTCGACGACCATCGCCGGGTCGAACCAGACGGTCCACCCCGCTTCGCGAAGCCGAACGTTCAGCTCGTAGTCCTGGTTGCGGGTGAATCGCCGGTCGAACCCGCCGACGTCAGCCAACGCCTCCGCGCGAAAGACCCCCAGGTACACCGTGTCGATGGGGCCGGGCTCGGTTCCCGACCGGTGGGCAGCACCGCCGGACCCGAGCGGTGACTGCATGGCCGCAGCAACGGCCCGGGAACCGGGGTCACTGCCCACGGGTCGTTGGATCCCGCCGACGTTGCCAATCCGATCGTCCTGCGCCAGCCGCTCGAGGGCGGTGGCGAGGTAGCCGGGCGGCGGCACCGCGTGCGCGTCCACGCGCGCGATCACGTCGCCCGTGGCCGCGGCGAGTGCCGCGTTGAGGCCGTCGGGCGTCCTGCCCGTCGGGTTGTCGACGATGGTGACGACGTCGGCGTCGAGGGCCGATGCGGTCTCGGCAACCTCGGCCCGTGTCGCCTCGTCGCCCGGCGGTATGGCCACGACGATCTGGGTGGGCGGTGGATCCTGGGCGAGGACCGATCGCAGCGTCGCACCGATCGTGGCAACTGCGTCGCGCGCCGGGATGATGACCGAGACGTCGACGGAGCCGAGGGAGCCTGTCACCCCGCGGTGGGACGTCCGACGCCGTGGTAGTGCAGCCCTGCCTGGCGGGCCTGCTCGGGGTCGAGGGCGTTGCGGCCGTCGATGACGATCGGATAGGCCAGCGTGTCCGCGAGCTCCTCCATGGACAGCTCGGCCACCTCCGGCCACTCCGTGGTCACAACCGCCGCATGGGCGTCGCGGCAGGCGTCCATGATGTCGTCGCACGTGATGGCGTCGGGCAGCTGCTCCTTGACGCCCGGCAGGGCCACGGGGTCCCAGATCCTGACGGTCGCGCCGGCGTCGAGCAGGGATCGCGCGATGGCGAGCGCCGGCGCCTCACGCAGGTCATCGGTTCCCGGCTTGAACGCTGCGCCGAGGAGCGCGATGGTCTTCTGCTCGAGGTTCCACAGCTCGGCGCGCAGCTTCTCGACGATGACGTTGCGCTGACCCTCGTTGATGCGCCGAACCTCCTCGAGGAGCCCGAACTCGACGCCGACCTCGCGGGCGAGGTGGACGAAGCCATCGACGTCCTTGGGGAAGCAGGAACCTCCGTAGCCGATGCCGGCATGGAGGAACGCCCGGCCGATGCGCTGGTCATGGCCCATGCCATCGGCGACGACGGTCACGTCCGCGCCGACGCGCTCGCACACCTGCGCGACGGCATTGATGAAGGAGATCTTCGTGGCGAGGAAGGCGTTGGACGCGTGCTTGATGAGCTCAGCCGTCGCCACGTCGGTTTCGACCACCGGGCAATTGTCCGCAGCAACAAGCGGCGCGTAGATCTCCCGCAGCACATCACGTGCTCGGTCGCTCTCGGTCCCGTACACGATCCGGTCGGGATGGAGGGTGTCCTCAACGGCAGTGCCCTCACGGAGGAACTCCGGGTTCGAGGCGATCTCGATCGTGATGTCCCTGCCGAGGCGTGCCAGCTCACGATCGATGACGCCGCGCATCCGCACGCCCGTGTTGGCCGGGACGGTGGACTTCTCGATGAGGACGAGGTCGCCGGTGGCCGCCATCGCGACGTTGCGCGCCACGGCCTCGACGTAGGTCAGGTTGAGGCCACCGCCCGGCAACGACGGTGTCCCGACGCAGACGAACACGGCCTCACTGCCCTCGACCGCCGCGGCAACGTCCGACGTGAACGTGATCCGACCCTCTCCAACGCCCGCTTGGACCAGATCGGCAAGGCCCGGCTCGTGGAACGGCATCCGGCCCTGCTCGAGCGCGGCGATCTTGTCTGCGTCGTCGTCCATGCCGACGACGTCGTGACCCCACTTGGCCAGGCAGCCGGCCGTGACCAGGCCGACGTGCCCAACACCGATGACGGCAATCCTCATCTCGTCACTCCCACTCGATGGTGCCGGGCGGCTTGGAGGTGATGTCGAGGACAACACGGTTGACGCCCTCGACCTCGTTGATGACCCGGTTGCTGATCCGCTCGAGCACGTCGAACGGGATCCGTGCCCAGTCGGCGGTCATCGCGTCCTCGGACGTGACCGCCCGCACCACGATCGGATGCCCGTAGGTGCGCTCGTCCCCCTGCACGCCGACGGACCGGACGGTGAGCAGGGCGGCGAACGACTGCCACAGCTCGCGCTCGAGGCCCGCAGCCCGCAGTTCCTCCAGGACGATCCGGTCGGCCGCGCGGACGAGCGCGAGGCGTTCGCGGGTGATCTCGCCCACGATGCGGACCGCCAATCCCGGACCGGGGAAGGGCTGGCGCTGGACCATCTCCTCGGGCAGGCCGAGCTCGCGGCCGATGACACGCACCTCGTCCTTGAACAGGGACCGCAGTGGCTCGACGAGCTCGAAGTCCATGTCGTCGGGAAGCCCACCGACGTTGTGGTGGCTCTTGATCGTGGCCGCGGTGTCCGAGCCGGACTCGATCACGTCGGGATAGAGGGTCCCCTGGACCAGGAACTTGTGGCCGGGCGCGTCGGCGTAGATGTCGCGCGCGGTCTGCTCGAAGACGCGGATGAAGTGCTCGCCGATGATCTTGCGCTTGTCCTCGGGCTCCTCGACACCGGCGAGGGCTTCCAGGAACCGGTCCTCGGCCTTGACATGGACCAGCTCGACGTCGAAGTGACCGCGGAACGTGTCGGTGACCTGCGCTCCCTCGTCGTGGCGCATGAGTCCGTGGTCGACGAACACGCAGGTGAGCTGGTCGCCAACCGCACGGTGCACGAGTGCTGCCGCGACCGCCGAGTCCACGCCTCCCGACAGGCCGCAGAGCACCGGCCGGTCCCCCACCTGCTCGCGGACCTGGCCAACGAGCTCCTCGATGACGTTGTGGGCCGTCCACGTGGGTCGGCAGCCGGCGCCGTCGTACAGGAACCGGCGCAGGACGTCGTTGCCGTGCGGGGTGTGGGTGACCTCGGGGTGGAACTGGACGCCGTACAGGCGCCGCTCGGGGTCCTCGATCGCCGCGCACGGCGAGTTGTCGGTCGCGGCCAGGACGCGGAACCCGTCGGGCGGCTCGAGGACGGCGTCCCAGTGCGACATCCAGACGGTCTGCTCGTCCGGAAGCTCGCGGAGCAGGATCCCGGGCTGGCTGACGCGCAGGCCGGTCTTGCCGTACTCGGCCACGCCGGACTTCGAGACCGTGCCGCCGAGGCTCTTGGCGAGCAGTTGCTGGCCGTAGCAGATGCCCAGGATCGGGATCCCGAGCTCGAAGATGGCCGGGTCGACGGTCGGCGCGTTGGGCTCGTTGACCGACTTGGGGCCGCCCGACAGGATGATCGCGGCGGGGCGACGGGCCTTGACCTCGTCCGGGCTGATGTCGTGCGGGACGATCTCGGAGTAGACGCTGGCCTCGCGGACCCGGCGCGCGATCAGCTGGGCGTACTGGGCCCCGAGATCGACGACGAGCACGCGATCGAAGTCAGCCACGTCCCAGTCCCGATGGTCGAGTCACGAGGGTACTTGTCGGCCCTTGGCGGCCTGCTGAACGGCCAGCGCGAGCAAGGTCCCGACCACCAGCTCGTAGACGGGGCGGAAGGTCAGCGCCTCGACCTGGTCGTGGAGCAGCAGGACCAGTCCCGCCAGGCCGGCGACCTGGGCCAACCGAGTCGATCCTCGGCGCAGCAGGAGCCAGGTGGCCAGCGGCAATCGCATGGCGGCCAGGAGGCCCGCGATCAGGCCGAGCTCGGCCACCGCGTGCAATGGCCCGTTGTGCGCGTGGTGGTGTGGGCCGGCCACGTCGACAGCGGTCTCCTCGAAGGAACCCAGCCCGACGCCGAGCAGCGGATGGTCACCGACGTCGCCGACGGCCACACCCCACAGCTCGACGCGGGCGGCAGCAGACGAGCTGGGACCATCGACGGGCGCGGTCGTGTCCAGCAGCGCGACGGCACCGAGGACCACGAGCGCCGCAATCACCAGCGTGGAACCCGTTCGCCTGATGAGGTCGCGGTCGAGATGGAGGAACCAGCCGATCGCGACCGCACCGAAGCCGGCCACGAGTGCGCCTCGACTCAAGGTCGCGCCCAGGCCAAGGCCCAGGACGGTCAGTGCGAAGGACCGCCGAGTCCGAACGCCCGCAGCGATTGCCACGGCAACGAGCAACCAGCCAGCGAGCTCGTTGTGGTCACCGATCGGTGTGGTGATGGTGCCCTTGAGGGCGTAGAAACCGCTGCCCTCACCCAGCGCGCCGGGCAGGCCGACCACGAGTGAGCCGATCGCCACGGCTGACGCGAACAGCATCACGACCACGTGGATCCGCAGGACCAGCCGCGACGGCAGCCTCGGCACGAACAGCCACGCTGCCCAGCCGAGTCCGATGGGCACCACGTCGAGGATCGACCCGGTGCGGCCGGTGACCAGCTGCACGAGGACGGTCAGCCCCAGGACCAGCCAGAGAAGGTGGATCCGCCGCCGCAGGCTCCGGCCGCTCGTTCGCGGCGAGGAAGCTCCGGCACTCGGTGCGCCGGACGCGACGGCGTTCATCCGCCAGCGGCGATCTGCTGCATGTCGGCGCGATCGGCCTCGTCGAAGTCGTCGGGAATCGAGCCCAACAACTGCCCGATCAGGTCGGTCTCGACCTGCCAGAACATCACCGAGTCCTCGTTGTTGGAATGGCCGGGGTGGGCGCTGTCCTCGTGATCGAACTGCGAGGTGTAGGTGAGGTTCACCAGCCCGAGCAGGTGGCCCCACTCGTGGACGAGCACGGCGCGCTCGATGGCCTCGTCAGAGCCGACGAGGCCGCCCAGGCCCGCCCAGCGGTCCGGAAACATCGCGAACTGGCTGGCCCGCCAGGCCACCCCGATCGCGTTGGTTTCCTCGCCGTCCTGGTGGTGGCCACCCCGCAGGTACAGGACGTGGATCGACACGGCGGCCGCGTCGGAGAACGTCGACCGGTTGGCCGCGACGACCTCGTTCAGCTTCGCGATCGTCCACTCACGTTCGCTCGACGTGAACGTGTTGCCGCCCGTCTCGACCACGTCCTTGCCGCTGTAGCGCTCGATGATGGACGCGAGGTACGCGACGGCGTCCTGGTCCACGCGCGCACCCTCCTGGATGTCGATCTCGAGGACGATCCGGGACCGGTCGTCACGGAGCATCGCCGGCCCATTGGCGCCGACCCGGCCCTGGTCGTCGACGGGTGTCGGGGCTGCGGACGTGGGCGTCCCGTCCGGACCGCCCTGGTCGCCTGATCCGTTGCCATTGCCCGTGGCACCGTGTGTTGCCGGCCCAGCCGTGCGGTCGATGGGCGTGGCCGTCGATCCGGGTGGATCCGACGAGATCAGCGCGTCACCACACGCGGTCAGGAGGAGGGCAACGAGCAGAGCGACAAGGCGGAGTGGCATGAAGGAGTTCGCTGGTCGGGCGCGGCCATGGAACCCGAAGAACGAGCACGGTGACGAGGCTGTCGACGGACGATCGGACATGCGTCCGCTCCCGCATCGCGACGGCCGCGGGAGAACGTCGGGTGTACCGTGCTCTCCGGCAGCCCGCCGATCCCATCGCACGATCCGAGACGCCGTGGACGACGACTTCGAGGACTTCGAGCCAGCCGAGCCGCTCGATGAGCACGAGTCGATGCTGGTGCAGCAGGACCTCGTTGATCTCGAGGCCTTCGAGATGACCTTCCGCAACGAGGGCTACAAGGGCGTCAGCGTCTGGTGCCAGGACTGCGGCGAGGACCATTTCTATCCCTGGGACCTGTTGCGCAACAACCTCCAGCTGCTGCTCGAGACCGGCGAGACGCCGGTGCACGAGCCGGCGTTCGAGCCGGACCCCGAGGAGTACGTGCCGTGGGAGTACGCCCGCGGCTACGTCGACGCGCTGTCGGACGTCGGCGTCGATCGTCGACGCCTGATCGACGAGTGCGGCCGCTGCGGCTACCGACTCGAGGGCGAGCAGCGCGCCGCAAACTTCTGCCCTCGGTGTGGGTCCGGGATGCTCGGCGCCCGGCTCGCGGCCGCACTGCGGGAGCGCGGCATCGAGGAGGACGACGTCGGCGAGCTGCTCCGAGAAATCGGCCTCCCCGGCTGAGCAGGTCGGGGCGTGGTACGCCCTCTCCAGCCAGAAGCATCTCGGTCGAGCCCGTTGAGGAGGCGCTCACATGACAGACACGAGCAGCGAAAAGGTCATCTCGCACACGCACAGGTTCTTGTGGGTCGGGGTCCCGAAGGCCGCCACGCGATCCCTGATCACGGTGCTGCTGCGCAAGCCGCCCATTGATCTCGGCGGGACGGAGGATCGGCGTCCACTGGGGGCGTTGCTCGACGAGGACCCGGCGAGACGTGACTTCTACATCTTCACGTTCGTCCGGAACCCGTGGGCTCGCGCCGTCTCCGTTTGGAAGGACAAGGTGATCAACGTCAACGAGGACAAGGCCAAGGCGATCCTGCGTCCATTCAAGGGGCTCGAGCCCGGGATGCCGTTCGAGGCGTTTGTCGAGTTTCTCGTCAACGACCCCGGAGGGCAGGACAACAAGGCCAACCCCCACTGGGTCTCGCAGCACCATTTTCTTCGTGACAGCGACGGTGAGCTGGCCGCGGACTTCGTCGGCCGCGTCGAGAACATCGCAGAGGACTTCGCCGTGGTGGCCGAGCGAATTGGCCTGCCGGCGACCAATCTGCCAGTCCTCAACACGCGATTCGGGTGGCGGCCGGACAAACCGCACCGCGACGAGGTGGCATCGCAGACGGAGTACTACCGCGAGTACTACACACCGAAGCTGCGTGACGCCATCGCGGAGCGCTACGCGGAGGACGTCGAGCTGTTCGAGTATTCGTTCTGAGCGGACAGCTCAGTCGCTTTCGGGACCCTCACGACGCTTTCGCGCGGCCCGCCAGGCGCTGCGATACGCAGGAATCACCTCGTCAGGGGAACCGTCGCCCCTGATTCGGCCATCGTCGATCCAAATGACCCGGGAGCACAGCTCCTCGATGGTCGGCATCGCGTGCGCGACCAGAAAGAGCGTCCCGGCCGAACCCATGATCTCGCGGATGCGCTCCCCGCTCTTCTCCTTGAATTCCTCGTCGCCGACAGCGAGGGCCTCGTCGATCATCAGGATCTGCGGTCGCACCGCCGTGGAAATCGCAAACTGAAGTCTTGCCTTCATGCCCGACGAGAAGGCCCGCAACGGGAGGTCCTGAAACTGCTCGACACCGGCAAACTCGAGAATGTCGTCGACGCGCCCATCGACCTCGGTCTTCGTCATCCCGAGCGCCGTCCCGCCAAGCAGCACGTTGCGTCGTGCCGACAGCTCGCTGTTCAGAGCGGCCTGCACACCCAGCAGTACCGGGACGGACTGTGCCCAAATCTGTCCGGAGGTCGCAGGCAGCAGGCCGGCCATGGCGCGGAGAAGGGTCGACTTCCCGGATCCGTTCCGGCCAATGATGCCGACCGACTCGCCCGGGTGAACGATGAACGAGACGTTCTTGACCGCCTCGACGTCCCGGTGCCGTCGGCCCTCGGACGGGCGGCCGCCGACGAGCAGCCGGCGGAGCGTTGGACGAGAATCAGCGTGGATTCGATAGGTGACGCTGACGTCGTGCACCACGACCGTCGGATCAGACACGGCCATACTCCGTCTCTGCGGCGCGGAAGTAGAAGAAACCCGCCACCAGCAAGCCTCCGGTCCAGCCGAGCGCCAGGATCCAGGCGCTGAGTTCCGTACGCCCCTCGAGCGTGGCGTCGCGGATCAGGCGAATGAAGGCGTTGATCGGGTTGGCCTCGAGAAGCAACCGGCGTGTCGGATGGTCCTGGGTGAACTGCTCGATCTCGAAGAGGATGCCCGAGATGTAGAACCACAGCCGGAGGGCGAAGGGCAGGATGTTCTGAAAATCACGGAAGTGGAACGTGAGGCGCGACGCCAAAAACGACAGACCGAGATTGAAAATCGACTGGAAGAACGTGATCGGGATGACCAGCAACCACGCGATGCTCGGACGAACTCCGGTGGCCAGGATGACCGCGAGCATGACGAAAAGCGCCGTGCCGTGCGCCATGAGCTCACCGATGACTGCCGAAACCGGGAGGACTGCACGTGGGAACCGGACGGACTGGATGAGCGAGCGATTGCTGATGATGAGGCGTGCGCCCTGCATCACCGTCTTCTGCGTGTACTGGTAGGGGATGATTCCTGCGACGAGAAATGCGAGATAGCCGTAGGTGGCGTCCTCGTTGATCAGCGATCGATTGACGATGACGTCGAAGATGAGGAAGTACACCGCGGTCAGCAGCAACGGGTTGAACATGTGCCAGAGCTGCCCGAGCATCGTGTCCTGATGGCGAGCCTTGAGGTCGCCTGCCGGCACGACCACCATGAACGAACGGCGGGCCCACATCTCCTCGAGGTACAGACGGAGCCCGGGCTGTGCGTTGACAGGCCGAAGGGAAGGCCACGTGGCCTCGACGTCCGCGGGAATCTCGGGAGCTGAAACCGTGGACGTGGGGTCAGCCGATGAAGCGCCGCTCACGCTGCGCCGGCTCCTGCCCTCGGTGCGTCACGATCGGCAGCAGCCTAACGCGGGGGCATGTCCGACTGGCCGTCTCTGGACCCGGCCAGGGCGTGCACGATCACCGACGACGGAAGGGGCTGACCAGGGCAACCCCGACTGACCGGAGACGTCGGTAGATCGCCCAGGGGAGCATCGCCCTGAAAAGGTCCGCGAGTCGCGCACCGAAGGGCTTTCCCGTTCGAGTGAAGAGGCCGAGGGTCGCGGCCACGAGCAGGGCGATTCGCTTTGCCACGCGAAGCAGCAGCCGGCGTTGTCGATCGGACATGGGGCCGAGAACCTGTCGGGCCATGGCGAGCAGCTCGCCGCGCTGCTCGGCATCCACCAACAGTGCCAGCTGTTGGAGGTCAGAGACTTCTGCCGCGGAGATTCCCGCCCCGGAGCCGGGAGCCACTGGAGCATCCGCAGCGATCGGCTGGCGCTCCTCGCTGACCAAGCGGATCCCCAAATCCGAGCCGGGTACCCAACGTTCACCGAAGAGCTCTCCCGCGACCTCAGCAACATCTTCACTTCGATCGGCAACACGAGTCGCCCGTGACCAGGCGCGACGCGCCCACGCGATCAGCACCTCGTCCCGCGGCGAACGGCCCCTGATGGTCGAGTGCACCACGCCGAGGGGGTGCTGGCCCTCGAGCAACGCGACGAGTCGTCCGAGCGTCTCCGGCTCGACCGCGACCTGCGCCGACGTCTCGACATGCACGGGCGTGAACGGCGCAAGCCGGTCTGCGTCCGGCGCCTCGGCGACGGTCACCCGGGGGTCGGGATCCAGCTGCCGGGTCAGCCAGACGGCGTCGGGATGGTCGGCCGGAAGGTCCACCAACAGAAGGAGATCGTGAAAGGAGGAGGCGAGCCAGGACTCGACCGCTTCGAGGACGATGTCCCGCGACTCATCGCCGGTACGGATGGTGATGGTCGCCCTTGGCACCGCAAAGGATCGGCCAGCCACGGAACGCCGAAAGCCCCGATGTGCAATCAGGTGCGAGATCTTTGCCCGCTGGTCCTCGAGGGAGCGCACCTCCGACGGGGACGGTTCCTCTCCCTCACCTTGGTGCCAGCAGAGAGCGGCTCGCTCCGGGACGAACAGGAGGCCGTCCGTGAACGCTCGAAAACCGAACTCGATGTCCTCGGCGCCCCATTGCGTGAAGGACTCGTCGGAGCCTCCCAGACGGAAGTAGGTCTCCTTGCGGATTCCAAGGTTGCCGCCCGCAGCAACGCGAAACAGGTCGTCGTCGTCGGAAGTCAGCTCGTTCGTGCGGACCATGTGCCGCTCGATCCACTCCGGCACCGACCAATCACGGGAACCCAGCAGCCCCTCGAGCCCCTCTTCGGAGCCAGCCGCGTCCCGAACCATCTCGGGCGTGATCTCGTCGAACTCGACGTGACGGCGAAAGCCGATCGTGAGCGCGTCCGACGCAACGTGGTGCCAGCGGGCGTGCGCTTCGACGTGCCAGGGCTCGGGGACCATGTCGCAGTCGATGAAGACCAGGATCTCGCCGGACGCTGCCTTCGCCCCGGTGTTGCGTGCCCGGGCGAGGCCGAACCCGAGATCCTCTTGGTGGACGACGACCAGATCGAACGGGTGGTCGCCGGCCTCGAGCTCGAGTGGGGGGTTCGACCCGTCATCGGCCACGACGACCTCGAGCAGCTCCATCGGATAGCTCTGCCGGGCCAAAGCGGCAAGGGTGATGCTGAGCTCGCGAGGGGCCTGGTAGTACGGGAGTACGAGGCTGACTGGCCGGAAGGGCGTCCACGTGCCGAGATCCGGCACGTCGAGCATGCGCCAGTCGTTGCCCCGAACTCGCGCGGCCGGCACGACGGGTCCGCGGGGGGGCTGCGACATGGGGCCAGCCTATCCGTGACGGGTATCGGCCCTGCTGAGCGCCCTCACAGGGGCCGCGCCAGCTCCCGAAGGGCTCCACTCCACGCCGGTACGTTGACCGCCAGTGGCGGCCGACCCGCCGCTGTTGCACGGGAGTGGTCGTGCGCACTCGATCCACAGCCTTGATCATCGTCCTGTGTGCGCTGATGCTCGGAGTCGTCGCGATCGGGGCGGGAGCCGCAGGGTGCCCGGCCTCGGGCGGATCCGTCCTCCCCTTCCCGTCGCCAGCGCCGACCTCCGACATCCAGTTCGTCGGGCGCGGCTGGGGCCACGGGGTCGGCATGAGCCAGTACGCGGCCCGGGGTGGTGCGCGACTCGGCTGCTCCGCAGCGGAGCTGCTCACGACGATGTTCCCGGGTACGACGGTGAGCAGTACCCAGCCGATTCCCAGCAACATCCGCGTGGGGCTCTATCCGTCCGGCCCGAGCACCGGATGGCCGGGCCCCGTCGCCAGCCTGATTGTCGAGAACCTCGCCGGTTACGCCTTGACCTGGAAGCTCGACGGCTCCGACGCCGGCTCGATGCCGACCGGAGCCAGCTGGACCGTGAACCGCGTGAAGGACGGTGGCTTCACGATCACGGGTGCCGGTGCCCCAGCTGGTGAGCTCGGAAACGCGTCAAGCATCCTGGCACTGCCGCTCGCCGGCACGCACACGATCCGGCTGCCAGCAAAGGGCCGCACGTACCGCTACGGACGGCTCGAGTTCGGGGCGGCAACCTCAACCAAGGCATGGGTGACCCTCGACATCGCCAACGTCGACAAGTACCTCTACGGCCTCGGGGAGATGCCGGCGTCATGGGGTGACGACGCCGCCGACGCGCTCAAGGCACAGGCGATCGCGGCCCGCAACTACGCCGTTCGCGCCCACGGCAACGGTCTGAAGGGCAACTGCAACTGCCATCTCTACGACTCGACAGCGGACCAGGTCTACGCCGGCAAGGCCAACGAGGATCCGCGCTGGATCGACGCCGTCGAAGCCACGAGCGGGAAGCTGTTGACCCACAACGGGACGATCGCGCAGACGTTCTACTCGTCCAGCCACGGAGGGTGGAGCGAATCGTCGGTGTTCACCTGGGGCGGCAACATCCCCTACCTCCAGCCCGTCGACCTCAGCAGGTGGGAGGCAGCCGGCGACGTGCCAGCCACCCACGCCCAGTGGACGCTGTCCATCGACCCGACCTCGCTCGGTGACCTGTTTGGCATCGGGCCGGTGATCGACGTCGATCTGCCGCACCCGCACGGGATGTCGGGGCGGATCGGCAATCCGGCGCGCGGGTACCCCGGCGTGATCCTCCGAACGGCGTCCGAGACGCACACGGTCAGTGGGAACACGTTCCGGTCGGTCATGAACGGATGGTCGGGATCCAAGGGCTACCTGTTCCGTTCGACGCTGTTCCGCGTCATTGAGACCAGCAATCCCCCCGTGCCGCTCTCGGGCGACTGGGATGGCGACGGCGACGACGACGTCGGCTGGTTCATCGATGGTCACGTGGCGCTTCGCATGGGCGACGGATCGACCGTCGGCTTCGACTTCGGCGACCCCGGTGACACGCCGATCGTCGGTGACTGGGACGGCGACGGGATCGACACGATCGGCGTCGTCAACGCTGGCTGGTGGCGGCTGCGGAACACGAATTCGACGGGGACGGCCGACGTGAAGTTCTCGTTCGGCTGGGGCACCGACGTTCCGCTTGCCGGCAACTGGGATGGGGTCCCGGGCGACGAGATCGGCATCCGCCGGGACAAGACCTTCCGGCTCAAGTTCGGTCTCGGCGGCGGGACCGCGGACGTGATCTTCGGGTTCGGTCTCGGCTCCGACATTCCCATCACTGGTGACTTCGACGCCAACGGCGTCGACGACGTCGGGGTGGTGCGGGACAACGCCTGGCGCATGAAGTTCTCGTTCCAGGGTGGTCCGGCCGACCTGCTCTTCTACTTTGCCCGCCCGAACGATGGTGATGTCCCGGTCACCGGCGACTGGGACGGGGACGGGCTGGACACCGTTGGGGTCGTGCGCGACACCAACTCCTTCCGCCTGAAGAACGCGCATGCCGGCGGAAGCGCTGACCTCATCATCTTCCTGCAACCCTGAGCACGGACGGCGGGCCCCGCCGGGACGAAGTCAGGGGCTGTTCACGTACTTGATGTCCGCCTTGCCCCCGGCGTGCACGTTCTTGAGGCGCCAGCTGGCGACCGTGGCGACGGGCTCGTCCGACGCCGGTGTGTCGTCTCGAGTGACCCCGACCGTGTCCACGCCGTCGCCGTTCCAGTCACCGGCGATTGGCGTGTCGGTTTCGTTGGGCCGAGCGAAATGGAACTTGATGTCGGCGGTGCCTCCGGCGAAGGCCAGCTTCAACCGCCACGTGTTGTCGCGCACGACGCCGACGTCGTCGACACCATTGGCATCGAAGTCACCAACGATGGCGACGTCGTCCGGCAGGCCGAAGCCAAAGATGACGTCTGCCGTGCCGCCGCCGAGACCGAACTTGAGCCGGAAGGTCTTGCCACGGCGGATGCCGATCTCGTCGCCCGGGACCCCATCCCAGTTGCCGACAATGGGGACATCCGTCGCCGCACCAAAGCCGAAGGCATCCGTAGGTGGTCCTGCCGACGCCTGATTGCGCAGGTACCAGACCTTGCCGATGCGCACGCCGATGTCGTCGTCACCGTCACCGTCCCAGTCGCCCACGAGCGGGATCGCCCCCGGCGTGCCGTACTCGAAGATGGCGATCGGCGGACTCTCGTCGTGCGCGCCGAGAAGGATCCACGTCCCCTTCACGTACCAGCCCCCCGTGTCGATGCCGTCGCCGTCCCAGTCGCCGGTGACCGGGATGCCCTCGACGTGGTGGCCGAGGAACTCGGCCCCGTCAACTCGACCGTGCTCGACGTAGGCCACTGGCTTGCTCGTCGCGAGGAGGCGTTGCACGGCCCAGGCGGGGTTGGCGTTGGGCAGTGACAATGCGAGTCCGAGCAGCCCAGCCACGACGGGCGCGGCCGAAGAGGTGCCGACAAACGCGAACCCGGCGCCTGGATCCTCGAGGTTCGTGCCGGGCGCGGCGACGTCCACCCAGCTTCCGTATCCCGAGTAGCTGGCCCGCGCATCCGACCCGGTGGCCGTTGCTGCCACGCCGATGACGCCCTCGTAGGCCGCGGGCCAGCGAGGCGAGGTCATCGAACACGGCAGGTCGTTGCCCGCCGCCGCCACGATCAGCACACCTGCGGCGAGTGCGTTCGCCACGGCCTGCCCAAGGGGGTCGAAGGCCAGGGGTGGCGGGGATCCGCACCCTGCCAGGCTCAGGTTGATGACGTCCGCGCCCGAGGCGACGGCAAAGTCGATCCCGGCGGCGATGTCGGTGTCCGTGCCAGCGCCATCGGCGTCCAGGACGCGGATCGGCAAGATGGAGCAGCTCCAGCAGATTCCGGCCCACTGGGCGCCGTTGTTGCCCTTCGCCATGCCGACAACCGTCACGAGCGAACCATGAACGGCCGGATCCTCGTCGTGGGGGTCGGCGTCGTTGTCGACGAAGTCCCAGCCCTGCAGGACGCGACCGGCCACCTCACTTGGCACCGGGTGGGACAGGAGCCCGGTGTCGAGGACCGCGACGACGACATCTGGATCTCCCGTCGTCGCATTCCAGGCACGGGTCATGCCGATGCGGCTGTGTCCTTCCTGGGACGGAAACAGCGGGTCGTTCGGGCGGAATGACGCCCTTCGGACCGGGTCGTGGGTGACAGCGAGGACACCGGGTCGCTGGAGCAGTCCTGCCCTGGTGGCTGCTGCGTCCTCAACCGTCACATCGAGGACTCGGACGCCCGCCCGCCACGCTGCTCCCGAAACGGGTTCTGCATCGGCCGCCGCGTGGATGACGAGCCGGACCGTGCCGTCAGCCCGGACGGCCGTTGCTGGGACGCTGGCGGCAGCCCTGTCCTCGGCCGCAGCAGGTGAGACGAACAGGCTGCTGACCATCACGGCTGCCAACGGGCCAGCCCCGACGCGCCGGATCACGGCTCGAAGATCAGCTCGACCTT
>JAWWBG010000005.1:0-30860 GCA_033721095.1 Nitriliruptorales bacterium | reverse complement strand
GTTCCGTCGTCTTCACTGGCCGCTCCTTTCGTCGGCCCCCTCCTGACAACTCCTACAGGTTCCCCCGGCGTTCCTGGGCACGTTCGATCGCGATGAACAAGGCCTTGAAGTTCCCGACGCCGAAGCCGGTTGCGCCGTGGCGCTGGATGATCTCGTAGAACAGCGTTGGGCGGTCCTCGACGGGCTCGGTGAAGATCTGGAGGAGGTAGCCCTCCTCGTCCCGGTCGACGAGCACCCCCAGTTCCTGGAGCGCATCCCACGACTCGTCGATGTCGCCCACCCGTTCGCGGGCCTCGTCGTAGTAGGTGTCCGGGACTCGCAGGAAGCGCATCCCGCGTTCCCGAAGCTTGGCCACGGTCGTCACGATGTCGCCGGTGGACAGTGCGAGGTGCTGCACGCCCGGGCTGCCGTAGGCCTCCAGGTATTCCTCGATCTGGCTCTTCTTGCGACCCTCGGCGGGTTCGTTGATCGGCAGCTTGATGCGACCGACGCCATCCCAGAGGACCTTCGACATGAGGGCCGTGTAGTCGGTCGAGATCTCCTCGTCGGTGAAGTGGCGGAACTGCGTGAATCCCAGGACGTTCGCGTACCACTTGGCCCAGTGGTTCATCATGCCCAGCTCGACGTTGGCCACGACGTGGTCGATGCTCGACAGCCCGACGGGCTCGGCCGCCGGGGCATCCTCCAGCGGCTCGTAGCCGGGGAGGTAGGGCCCGCTGTAGTCGTCACGCTGGACGAACGAGTGGATGGTGTCGCCGTAGGCCTTCACCGACCCGGTGACGATCTTTCCCTGCTCGTCGGTGAGCACCTCGGGGTCCTTGTGCGAGACCGCGCCGTGCTCCAGCGCGAGCGCATGTGCGTGCTCCGCATCCACCACCTGGAAGGCCACGTCACGGACGCCATCGCCGTGCTTGGCGTGGTGGCGCGTGATCACGTGATCCGGATCGAGGCCCGTCGTGAAGACGAATCGGATCGCGCGCTGCTGGAGGACATAGGAGGCCCGGTCGCGGACTCCCGTCTCGGGGCCGGCATACGCCACGACGTCGAAGCCGAACATCGTGCGGTAGAAGTGGGCGGCCTGCTTCGCGTTGCCGACCCAGAACTCGATCGCGTCATAACCCTTGATGTGGATCGCGTCGTCGGGCTTCACGTCGGTCGGTGCTGGCTCGGCCATCGTCACTCGCCTCCCAGCCACGACAGCGGGTAGGTCTCGTCGTCGCAGTCAGCGGCCGCGGGGCCGAGCAGCAGGGGGGCGAACGTGTCGATCATGACCGCAGTCTCGGTCGTCTCGTCGGCACCGATCGACGCCTCGACGGCGCCGGGCTGGGGCCCGTGCGGGAAGCCCGATGGGTGCATGCTGATCGATCCCGCCTCGATGTTTGACCCCTTGCGCGACGTGAACGTGCCATCGACGTAGAAGAGCAGCTCGTCGCTGTCCACGTTGGAATGGTTGTAGGGCGCGGGAATGGCGTCCGGGTGGTAGTCGAGCTTGCGGGGGACGAAGCTCGCCACGGCAAAGTTGTTGCCCGCGAACGTCTCGTGGACGGGTGGCGGCTGGTGGATGCGTCCGGTGATGGGCTCGAAGTCGGCGATGTTGAAGGCCCACGGCCACGCGCAACCATCCCAGCCGACCACGTCGAATGGGTGCCGCCGGTAGGTGAATCGGGTCAGGCCGGCGCGGCTGCGGACCAGGACGTCGACGTCCTCGCCATCGGCGCTGAGCAGTTGGGACGGGCCGCGCAGGTCGCGCTCGCAGTAGGGGCTGTGCTCCAGGAACTGTCCGCGAGCCGACAGGTACTTGGCGGGTGGCCCGACATGTCCTGTCGCCTCGATGACCAGGGCTCGGAGGGTTTCGCCCTCGTCGGGGACCCAGCGGTGTGTGACCGCCGCAGGAACGACGACATAGTCGCCCGGCCCGACCGGCAGCGCCCCGAAGCCGGACTCGAGGACGGCGTGGCCTTCCTGGACGAAGAACAGGTCGTCACCGAACGACCGCCGGTGCAGGGGTGACGGCTCGTCGGCAGCCACGAAGCAGATCGTCAGGTCGTCGTTGCCCAGCAGCACGTGCCGCGACAGGACGGCATCGCCCCCCGACTTCAACTGGGCGGTGCGAAAGTGGCGCGGCCGCAGCGGGTGGGGTGCCTCGAGCGTCCGCGGCTCGGAGTCGACCGCCTCGATCGCGGTGACGGCCGTCGGCGGGTGACGGTGGTAGAGGAGGGACGAACAGCCCTCGAAGCCCTCCTGGCCCACCAGTTCCTCGGCGAACAGGTGTCCGTCGGCGTCACGGAACTGGGTGTGCCGCTTGGGCGGGACACGGCCCATCGAGCGATAGAACGGCACGGTCGACTCCTCCCATGCCGGCCCGGAGTCCGGCTCGACCCACGGTACGCCGGTGTGCGCCAACCGCAAGGAGGTGTGCGCAAAACGGACGCGTGGTTGGGACCATGATCCTTTGGGCATATCCCGTACGCACGCCGGACGTTGGGTTCGGCGAGGATGTGGTCGGCAGGATGTAGCATCCTGCGGATCGCTGACACGGTTCGGACACGTGTCGGCAACCAGGGGATGACACGGTCGTCCCACGTGAACACGAGGGATCAGCAATGAAGCGTGCACGCACGATCGTGGCCATCGCGACCGCGGCCCTGCTGGGTGGGGGCCTGGCGGTGCTGCCGGCGAGCGCCGAAGTCACGGGCGACTTCAAGGCGGGGGCCGATGCCGACCTGATCGAGGTCTCGGCCGTCGGCCTGCCTCCATTCTGTGGTGACGAGGGCCTTCCCGTCCTCTCGGACGCCCTTGCCTGCGACTTCGAACTGGCACAGCTCGTGCTCGGCGACTCCGAGGCAGCCGTCGACAGCAACAACGGGCTCTCCCACTCGGGCGACGACAACCTGAGTGCCTTCGGGCACGGCTCGAACCTCGACCTCGACGCCCTGACCGTCGGTGGCACCGAGGGATCGATCCCACTGGACCTGATCCAGGAGGCGACCGCCAAGCAGCCCGGCGGCGATGCCTCCTCTGAGCCCGACCCCATCGAGATCCCGGCCGATCCGCTCCTCCACGTCGACCTGGCGACGGTGTCCGCGCACGCGGTCGACGTCGGCGCCGGCAACAACACCTGCCCGATCGCTGGCCAGGACGAGCTGCGG
The DNA here is from genome assembly GCA_033721095.1 of Nitriliruptorales bacterium. Taxonomy (GTDB): domain Bacteria; phylum Actinomycetota; class Nitriliruptoria; order Nitriliruptorales; family Nitriliruptoraceae; genus JAWWBG01. The sequence goes on along the minus strand of JAWWBG010000005.1, from coordinate 27,711 downwards.
GTCGCCGATGGGCGCTCCGAGCTGGCCGGCGTGGCCGTCCTGCCGGACGCGATGGGTGAGGGCATGGACATCGTCGGGATCACCGACCCCGAGGGTGTCTCCTTCGCCGAGAGCGCTGTCGACCTCGTGAACGGCCTTGGCGTCCTTGACCCGGGCCAGTGGGGAATCCGTTCGACGGCTCGTGTCCGCACGACGCCCGTGTCGCTGTTCGGCGGCGCGCTCGAGCTGCAGATCGGCGACCCGAGCCTGGTCGTCGAGCACGACGGGGACACGCTCACCGCCACCTACAACGAGCCGATCGTCACGATCAATGGCGAGACCGTGATCGACGGCGAACTCCTCGACCCGCTGGACGAGGACCTCGTTGACGCGATCCTGGACCCGCTCAACGACGCCCTCGCCGGCGTTCTCGAGGTCCAGGTCAACATCGCCGACCAGAATGACGTCGTTGTCGATGGCACCACCGTCACGGTCACCGACCTGGTCGAGGTCCGGGTCGTCCTCGGGGACACCCTCGAGGTCCTGAGCCTCAGCATCGGTGACCTGTCGGCAGCGGCCGAGGTGCCCGCGGGCGGCATCACGTTCACCGGCTGCGACGACAACCCGCTCGAGCTGCACAAGACCCTGTCGGCGTCCGACGTCACCCCCGGCGAGACGTTCGACTACACGATCACGATCGCCAACCGCGACGACACCTGCACGCTCACCGACATCCTGGTCACCGACGTCGTCACGGGCCCGGCCGGCACCACGGTCGAGGTCTCCGACGACTCGCCGCAACCGGACACCGTCGACGGGCTGACGCTGACGTGGAACGACGTCGGGCCGCTCGAACCCAACGAGAGCGTCACGATCCGGATCCATGTGACGGCACCCGACGACGCGTCGGCGGGCGACCGGTTCTCGGACACCGTGACCGTGACGGCCAACTGTGACGGCGAACCGTTCGACAACGACGACTTCGTCGATGGGCCGGTCGTTTTCGACGGGGACGCACCGGACGGCTGCTTCCTCGGCGACTCGAACAAGACCGCGACGCACATCGAGGTCACGCCGGGTGCGGTCTTCAGCTACCTGGTCAACGTGTTCAACTCGGGTGACGAGACGTGCACCGATGTCACGGTGGTCGACACGCTGCCGGACGGCTTCGGCTTCGTGTCCTGCTCCCCGGCATGCACCGAGGACAGCGGCGTCGTGACGTTTGCGGTCGGCGACCTCGGTCCGGGCGCGAGCCAGACACTGGCGATCACGGTCACGGCACCCGACAGCGAGGGCCAGTGGATCAACGTCGCCACGATCGACGCGCCCAACAACAGCGGCGATCCCGTGGACGTGTCCACCGACTGCCCGCTCGTTGAGGACGAGATCATCCTGAAGCCGCCAGACCCCGCCGACCGGACGACCGGGATGGCCCTGCCGAGGACGGGTGGCGGCGCTGCCCTGTTCGGCCTGGCCGGCCTGCTGGCGGGTGCCGCGATCTGGCGCCGCCAACTCGGCTGACCCCGACACCAGCAAACACTGAGGGCGCCCTGCGGGGCGCCCTCAGTCGTTCACGAACCCGCGTGCAGGTCGAGCGTCACGCACTTGATGCCGCCACCGGACTTGCGGAACTCCGAGACGTCCACCGGGTGGACGACGAGCCCGCGGCGTTCGAGCTGGCCGATGAGTCGCTCGGCCTGCCTTGCCACCAGGACGTTGTGGCCATCGCTCACCAGGTTCACGCCCAGCCAGCCGGCGTCGTGCTCGGATGCGACGAGGTGTTGGGGGAACAGCGACGTGATGATGCGCTGGCTGTCCGGCGTGAAGGCGCGCGGGTACCACGCGACGAGGTCATCGGTGACGGCGGCGAACGCCGTGTCGAGGTGGTACCAGCGCGGATCGGCGAGCTCGAGGCTGACAACGGGGAGGCCGAAGGCCTCGGCGAGCTCCTCGTGTGCTTCGCGGTCGGTCCGGGGGCCAACCGCGGCGACGATGCGGTCTCCGACGAGGACGGCGTCTCCCTCGCCCTCGAAGGATGCTGCCGCCTGGTGAACCGAGCGCCAGCCGTGAGCCTCGAACCAGGCTCGTGCCGCCGGGATCTCGTCGTGGCGCTCGGCATGCCGAAAGCGCGACAGCAACACCGTGTCACCGAGGCTGAATCCGATGTTGGCCGTGAAGACCATGTCGGGGAGGCCCGGGACCGGTTCGACGATCAAGACCTCGTGCCCCAGTCCCTCGTAGGCGTCGACGACTGTCCGCCACTGGCTCGCCGCCAGTTGCGGATCGGTTGGCTGGTCGGGATCCATCCAGGGGTTGATGGCGTAGGTGACCTCGAAGTGCCTCGGTGGGCACATGAGGAACCGTCGTTGGCGCGGGGCGGTGGGCACCAGCCCGGCCGACGGTGCGGCGGTCGTTCCCGGTCCGGTCATGCCAACACCGTACGCCTCGGCCCGGAGGACGCACGGGAGCGTGCGCCGGGCGGGCGAACCGAGTGGAGTCGACCTGGCCCGGCCGTCAGGCCTGTCCGCGACGGACCAGCCAGACGGCCAGCCCGAGCAGGCCCAGACCGCCAGCCACCGCGACCGTGGCCACCAGGCCCGTGTTCGAGTCACCGGCGGGGACCGAGATGTTGCCGGCCTCGGGGAGGTCCTCGCCGTCGCTCGGCTCGTTGACGGTCGGCGTCGCGGTTGGCCCCGGCGGCGGCTCCTCGGTGCGTGTCACGGGCTCGTCGGGGCCCGTGGGGTCAACACTGCTGTCGGTGGGGGTCCCGCCAGTCGTCGGCTCCGTCGTGGGTTCGCCTGCGGCTTCGGCCGGCGGCCCCGCAGCGAACTGGTCGCGTGGCGCGGACCCGGAGCACAGGTTGGTCTCCATGGCATCCATCGAACCGGTGGCGTAGACCCGATAGGTGACGCCGAGCTCGAAGTTGAGGCCGCAGGTCGCACCGTGCTCGTGGCTCTGCAGCTGCTGGGTCGCTTCCACGTCACCCTTCCAGACGTCAATCACGTCGAAGGTCCAGGTGATCATCCCGTTGGCGTCGGGATCACTGCGACCGGTCGGCGCCCCATCGAAGACCGCATCGGCCCACTCCCAGTACTGCTCGGGGTCGGCTGGGACGCAGGAGCAGGCCCAGCAGGCGCTCGCAGGAAGGACGAGTGCTGCCAGGACGGCGGCCAGGACGAGTGGGACTCGCACCATCGGGACACCTCTGTCGGGAGTTGCCGTGTTGGACGCTGCCGACGGTCGCCGTGTTCCCCGTCAGGCCGAAGCTGTTCCGAGTCGGCGCAGGGCCTCGCCGTGCTCGGCAGCGGGCCCGTAGCTGGTTGCCAGCGTGCCGCGAGTGCCGTCCGGCGCCTCCAGGGCCAGCAGCACCGACTCGTCGGCCGGGTCGGTCGCGCCCTCGACGCGATGCTCGTGAACGATCCGGACCTCAGCCGGATCCCACTCGGCACCCGTGTCGACGTCCACGACGGCCGTCTCGGTGAGGCTGAGGTTGTGGGTGAATCCGGCGTCCTCGAATTCACGTTCCTTGGTGCTCGTCGGGACGAGCTCATCGGGTGTGGTCACGGGCGGCCCTCCTGCCTCGGATCATGCCTGACGACGGCAGGGACGCGCAAGGAGCCGCGCTCATGCATCGCCGGCGCCGTCGGGCCTCGACCAGAACAGCAGCAACTGGATCGCTGCGGCCGGGATGCCGGCCAACACGATCAGGCCTCCGCCCCAGCCGGTCACCGCGATGTCGAGTGCCTCGTCGACGGAAATCTCGCCGGGGCCGAGCAGCCCCAACGCGACGGCGACGACCACGAGCGTCCCGACGTATTCATACCCCTCGTCGGGCCGGGCAAAGACGAAGAAGCCCGCATGCCGGTGGATCGTCCAGAACGCAACGGCCATCGTGGCCACGAGGCCAGCGGCGGCGGGCGTCGTCAGCAGGCCGGCACCGATGCCCAGGCCGATCGCGATCTCACCAGCAGCCGAGATGCGCGCCTGCAACGGCGCGTGGCGAAACCCCAGCGACGCGAACCAGCCTGCCGTGCCCTCGAGTGTCCGAGCGTGCCGAACGCCGTGCGCGATCATGACAACGGCAACCCAGAGCCGAAGGAGGAGCAGCGCCACGTCCGGTGCGTCCATCGTCCGTCCTCCTGGAGGCATTGCGACGCCGTGAGACGGGATCATGGCACGTCGTCGGCGCCATAGGCTGGAAGCCAGCGCACGCGAGGAACATTCCATGGCAGCCGAAGCGGCCGCCAATGCCGTCGGGGCAGGTCTCCTGCTCACCGCGTTGGGTCTCGGGCTGCGTCACGGCGTCGACTGGGACCACATCGCCGCGATCACGGACGTCGCCTCGACGAGCCGTTCGCGCCGCGAGTCGATGCGCCTGGCGACCCTCTATGCGCTGGGGCACGCCCTGGTCGTCCTGGTTCTCGGTGTCCTCGCCATCCAGTTGTCCGCCGTCGTGCCGGCCGGACTCGACGCCGTGATGGAGCGCGTGGTTGGTGTGACGCTGGTCATCCTGGGCGCCTGGGTCGTCATCGGCCTGGTGCGGCACGGCCGCGACTTTCGGCTCCGCAGTCGCTGGATGCTGCTGTTCGACTGGCTGGGCGACATGCGGCGTCGGCTCACGTCGTCGCCGACCGAGCCGATCGAGATCGACCACGACCATGAACATCCCGTGGCGGAGGTGCACGCCGACACCCACGCGCACGCTCGGGTGGCGGTCAGCACCGGCGCCCCGACCGACGCGGCCATGCACCGGCACCAGCACCGGCACGTCGTGGTGCCACCGCGTGACCCCTTCGCGGCGCCGTCGTCACGGGCGGGGTTCCTCATCGGGATGCTTCACGGCGTCGGGGCCGAGACGCCGACCCAGGTGGCGCTGTTCGTCGCGGCAGCGGGAGTTGGGGGTGCGGGGTTCGGCTTCGCGCTCCTGTGCGCCTTCATCGTCGGGCTGTTGTTGAGCAACACCGGCATCGCGCTCATCGCTGCCCAGGGCTTCCTGGACGCACGCCGGCACTTCGGCGTCCACGCGACCGTGTCGGTCCTGGTGGCCGCGCTGAGCCTCGCGCTCGGGGTCGCATTGCTGGCGGGCAACGGCGACGTCTTCCCTGCCCTGTTGAGCTGACGTTCGGCGGAGCCCTCGCCAAGCAGACTGCTCTCGCCGGCTGTCAGCCCGGCACGAGTGTCAGGATCACCCGTCGCTCGGGATTGTCGACGTTCGGGTCCACCAGCACGATCGACTGCCAGGTGCCGAGCATCATGCGCCCGTTGGCAACCGGGATCGTCAGGCTCGGGGCGACGAGCGCCGGGAGCACGTGATCGGCTCCGTGTCCCGGCGAGCCGTGGCGGTGGGTCCACCGATCGTCCCGCGGCAGCAGCCGATCGAGGGTCTCCGCGAGGTCCTGCTCGGTCCCGGCGCCGGTCTCGAACAGGGCCAGGCCCGCCGTCGCATGCGGCACGAACACCTGGACGAGGCCATCCGTCGGCACCTCGCCGACGAACGCCTCGACGTCCGCGGTGAGGTCCACGAACCGGTTGCTGCCGGTCGTGACGGAGAGCTCCCGCCGTCGCACGTCAGCTGGTCAGCTCACGCTTGAGCACCTTCCCGGTCGGATTGCGCGGCAGCTCGTCGATGAACGTGACGTCCCGCGGCACCGAGAAGTTCGCCAGGTGCTGTTTCACGAAGGCTCGAAGGTCGTCGGGATCCGGGGGGTCCTCCGGGTTGCGCGGCACGACAAAGGCTGCCAGCCGCTGCCCGAAGTCCTCGTCGTCGACCCCGACGACCGCAGCCTCGATCACGTCGTCGCGGCCCGCCAGCAGGTCCTCCACCTCGCCCGGGAACACGTTCTCACCCCCGGAAACGATCATGTCGTCGTCGCGACCGGCCACGAACAGCAGGCCTTCGTCGTTGAAGTACCCCATGTCGCCGGTTGACATGAGCCCGTCGAGGATCTCCTTGGAGGCCTGTTGGCCCGTATAGCCCTCGAAGGGGAGGCTGTTGCCGACGAAGATCCTGCCGATCGAGCCCGTCGGCAGCTCGCGACCATCCTCGTCGAGGATCTTGACCGTCGTGCCGAGCGGGACGCGCCCGGCCGTGTCGGGATGGCGCCGCAGCTCGGCGGGGCCGGCACAGCTCGCCCAGCTGGCCTCGGTCGTTCCGTACATGTTGTAGAGGTTGTCGCCGTAGGCGTCCATCCACCGGATGGCGAGTGGACCGGGCAGCGCCGAGCCGCCGGCCGCGACCACGCGCAGCGCTGACAGGTCGACGTGCGGGCGCTCATCGTCGGGCAGTTCGAGGATCCGCTGCAACATCACGGGGACGACAGCCATGGCGTCCACCCGCTCGCGCGCCGCGATCTCAAGGGTCGTGGCCGGGTCGAACCGGCGCGTGAGGACAATGCCCGTCCGGATCCCGGCACCGAGCATCAGCATGCCGAGGCCCCACGTGTGGAACAGCGGCGGCACCACGAACATGGTGCGGTCACCGCGGAACGGGATGAGGCTCAACAAGGCTGCGGCGCCGTCCAGGTTGCCACCTGAGGGGCGCTTGGCGCCCTTGGGGGCGCCGGTCGTCCCCGACGTCATGATGATGATGCGCCCGGGCTCCTTCGGCGGGCGCAGGTCGTCGGCCGAGGCCAGGCGAACCCACTGGTCCATGGTGGCAAGCCGGTCGGCCGCCGAACGGGTCTCGTCGTCGAGGTCGTCCCCAGCCCCGTCATGGCACAGCAACCGCGGCACGTCCTCGTCGGCCTCCTTTAGCTTGCCGAGGAGCTCGGCGTCGACGATGACGAGCGACACCTCCTGCTGTTCGAGGACCACCGCTGCCTGCGACGTGGACATCCCCGTGTTGAGCAGCACGACATCGGCGCCCAGCTTGGCGGTGCCGACCAGCGCGATGACGAAGCGCGCGTGGTTGCGAGCGAGGATCGCAACGCGGCTCCCGGGCCCGAGGCCGTGTCGACGAAGTGCCACGGCGAAGCGCTCCGCGCGCTGGTCGAGCTGGGACCAGGTCAGCGTGGTCGTGTCGTCCTTGACGCCCAGCTGGTCCGGAGCGGCGGCTGCAGCCGCGGCAAAGATGCCGGCGACCGTCGGGCCCCACCGGACGAGCTGGGGCAGTTGCCTGAGGCCCTTGTCCGGTCGACGCGGCACGGCCCCGGCCTTGAGCAGGGTCCAGCCGATGTGTCGAGCGCGCTCGGCCTTCCCGGCCAGCTCGCGCAGCGGTTGCGGCCCCACGGTCACCTCCTGACGACGGCATGCGAGTCAAGCACGCCGTCGTCAGGAGGGCGCCGGCGCGATCAGCCGAGGGCGTCTCGCCACGAGGAGGCCGTCGCCTCGTCCCAGGGCATCGTGAAGCCGCAACCCCACGCGAACCCGTCAGAACCAGACACCAGCGCGCGGTCCCCGATGGCCAGGCCGGCGCTGTCCACGCTGGTCATCCCGGCCGAGGCGATGGAGGATGCGCCCTCGAGGGTGATCGTCGCGGCGAGGTCACCCTTGAAGACCTCGTGGACGTCGAAGGTCGCGCGTTCGCCGTCGATTGCGGTCAGCGTGCCATCGAAGGCAAAGTCGCGATCGGGCAACGTCTCGAGGCTGTAGAGCTCGGCGCACATGCCCAGCATCGGCGGGGGCGCCTCGCTCGCCGGTGGCCCGCCCGTTGCGATGGGTCCGGGTTCGGCCGTCGGATCCGTCCCGACCAGGGCCACGATGCCGAGGGTGACAGCGGCCAGGCCAGCCGCCACCGAGGCGACGAGAGCCGGACGACCCCACACGCGGGTCGAGGGTCGGGCAGTGGGTGCTTCCATGGTGATCTCCTGGAACAGGGCCCGCGCCTGCGGGCTGTCGGGTCCGGGAACGTCGGCGAGATCGACCGGGTTGGCCGCCGCCAACCTGGCCAGCAGCTCCCGGTCGAGCATCTCGTCCTCGTCGCCCATTTCCCAGATCCTGTCCGGATCGTTCATGATTCTCGCACCCTGGGGAGCAACTCCACTTCCTCGAGGTCGGTGAGAGCAGTTCGGAGGCGTCGCCGGGCTCGGGCGACCCGATTGGCGACCGCCGTCACCGAAAGGCCGAGCAGCTCAGCGATCTCCGGATGGGACAACTGGTCCCAGGTCGCGAGCCGCAGGATCTCCTGATCCCGTTCGGGGAGACGGTCGAGTGCCTCGAGGATGAGATCGTGCGCGTTCGACCTGGCCGGTGGACGGCTCGCTGTCATCGCCGAGACCTTCGCCTCGAGGGCACGTCGCCGGCGTACGGATCGCCGTGCGTTCTTCATCACGTTGCGGGCAACCCCGTAGACGTACATCCGGGCACGATCTGGATCCTCCGGCAGGTCGTCGCGGCGTCGCCACGCGGTCGTCCAGATCTCGGAGACGATGTCGTCGACATCGTCGCGATCGCCGGTGCGACGCAGGACGTGGGCGCGCAGGGGGCGGTACAGCTCATCGAAGAGCGCGCCGAACTGTTCGGTGTCGACCACGTGACCCGCCGGCTCGATTCCACCGATGGTTGGACGTCATCGCGCACCGCCGGGTTCCCGGCGTGCAGGCGGTGGGAGCGAGCGATCAGGCCGTCGCGGCAGTCACGCCAGACGAGCCAACCCGCCCGAGGTCAGCCGGATCGAGGCCGTAGAGGCGCAGCGCGTTGGTCCCGAGCACCTTCGCGGTGACCTCCTCCCCCAGCGGCGCCGCGATCTCGCGGGCTTCGGCCACGGTCCCCGGGAACTCCGCGTCCCAGTGGGGGTAGTCGGACGCGAACACGACACTGTCGGCGCCGAGCCGATCGACGTAGAGCTCGAGGAAGCTGTCCTCGCACTCGAACGAGAAGAAGCACTGGCCGCGCTCGATGTAGGCCGCCGGATCCTCCTGCATGTCCGGGACCAGGTCGGCGCGCTTCTCGTGGTGCTCGTGGGCGCGCTCGATGAACCAGGGCACCCAGCCGATGCCGGCCTCGAGGAACGCGACGCGCAGGCGGGGGAACCGGTCGAGGACCCCGCCGAAGACGAGCGCGGTGAAGGCGACCATCTGGTCGACCGGGAACGACAGCAGGTGCACCTGGACGTAGTTGTCGAACCTGCCGGCAGCAGGCAGGGGCAGGTGCATCCCGGGCGCGGAGTGGACACCGAGGGCGACGTCGGCTTCCTCGGCCGCCGCGAAGAAGTCCAACAGCGACGGGTCGTCAAGGTTGCGGTCGCCGACGACGGGCGGGATCGTGACGGCCACGGCACCCGCCGCAGTTGCACGCTGGAGCTCGGCGATGGCCCGCGCGGTGTCCTGGAGCGGGACGGTTGCCACGCCCTTGAGTCGGGAGGGATCGGCCGCGCAGAGATCGGTCAGCAGCCAGCCGTTGTAGGCCTCGGCGACGTCGGCGGCGAGCCCGGCGTCCTCATAGCCGGTGATGCCGATCGACAGCCCGCCGTACATCACCTGGACGTCGATCTCATCGGTGTCCATGTCGCGCAGGCGCTGGTGAACGTCGAAGGCGCCATGGAGGGCGGCCGGCAGGATCGAGGACTCGATCGGCACGCCACGCCCCCGGCCGGACTGCTTGGGGTAGGGACGTCCCTCGATCATCGCGACCATGGCATCGCCGTCGGTCCCGAACGTCAGCCAGTCCGGGCGCTTGGCCGCCAGGTCGGTCCAGGCGGCGGTGTTCTCGTTGGCGTGCGCGTCAGCGTCGATGACAAGGCTCATGCCCGGCTCACTCGTCGAGGATGGAGGGATCCGCGCGCAGCTCACGGCGGACCATGGCCTCCCACATGTGCGGGAACGGCGCGATGTCGAACACGGCGCTGATGTCCGCCGTCGTCTCGACCGGCATCGGCACGCCACCGCCCATGGCCTCGAGCCGCCACGCCTGGCGGCTGCGCCACTCGAGGGTCACGGCCCGGTGGTGCGCCACCTTGATGTCCGGTGCCATGACGAGCACGCCGTGGTTGGCCAGCAGCGCCACGCGCGCGTCGACCACCTTCGCGGCGATGCGGCGGCAGACCTCCCAGTCGACGACGATGCCCTCGTACTCGCCGTACAGGACCGGGTCGCCGAGGACGTAGGACCCGGTCTGGTCGTAGACCGGGGGGATGCGGTGGGCGTCGGCCCACAGCGTCCCGTAGACCGGATGGTTGTGGACCACCACGCCGACGTCGTCGCGGACCTCGTGCACGGCCAGATGGAGGGTCACGGCCGGCGAGACCGTCCACTTGCCCTCGATCGTGACGCCGTTGGCGTCGATGCGCATCACGTCGGCGGCGGTGATCTCGTCCCAGGTCAGCCCGTACGGATTGACGAGGTAGGTGCCGTCGGGCTGCCTGGACGTGATGTGTCCGGCGAGGTGGTCGTCGTAGCCCTCACGGAACAGCGTTCGGGCCAGCAATGCCACCTCCGCCGCCGGTGACAGCTCGGGCAACGGTGGGCCGACGGCATTTCCGGCGAGCTCCTCGGACGGGTGCGGCAGCGGCCGCTCGACCTGGGTCTCCATGGCGCCCTCCTCGACAACCCTGACGCGCGTGTCACAGTAGTGGCCGCACGTTCGGTCCACCAGCGGAGGGCGGCCAGGGCCCTTGGCTCGGGGCCACGGGCCGCAAGCGGCTCAATTGGCGCGGTGTTTGCTGGATCCTTGACTGTGCTTGCAAAAGTATGTATCATCATTTGATGACACATACGCCGGTGCCACAGCCGGCCCGAGGCGAGAGCACCGCATGAGTCCCTCCCCCCGCACAGCCGTCGACCTCGACCATCACGCCGTCATCGTCGGGACGGGTTTCGGTGGCATGGGTGCCGCGATCCAGTACAAGCGCATGGGCATCGAGGACTTCGTGATGCTCGAGCGCGACAACGACCTGGGCGGCACCTGGCACGCCAACCGCTACCCCGGTGTTGCCGTCGACATCGCCTCGCCCACGTACTCCTATTCGTTCGAGCCCAACCCGAACTGGTCGCGCCTGTTTGCGCCCGGCAACGAGCTCAAGGACTACGCCGTCCACGTCGCCGACACCTACGACCTGCGCCGCCACATGCGGTTCCACACGACCGTGACCGGTGCCAGCTGGGACGACGACGGCCAGTTCTGGACCATCGAGATCGCCGACGGCGACCCGATCACCTGCCGCCAGTTCGTGATGGCCACCGGGATCCTCTCGCAGGTCAAGTGGCCCGACATCCCGGGTCTCGAGGACTTCGAGGGTCGGATCCTGCACACCGCCGCCTGGGACACCGAGGCCGACCTGTCGGGCGAGCGTGTCGCCCTCATCGGCACCGGCGCGACCGGCGTGCAGGTGCTGCCGGCCATCGCCGAGGACGTCGAGCACGTGACCGTCTACCAGCGCACGCCGATCTGGGTGACCATGAAGCCCGACGTCGGCGTCCACCCCCTCGTCCGGCGGCTCTTCGATCGCGTCCCGCTGACCCAGAAGGCGGCCCGTGCGGCCAATGGCGTCTTCATCGAGCTCATCGGCCTGGCGCTGCTGGCCAACAAGGAGCTGCCGTTCCTCGTCGATGGCCTCGAGCTGCTGCACAAGGTCAACCTCTTCGCCCAGGTTCGCGATCCCGAGCTGCGTCGCAAGCTGACACCCGACTACGACTTCTGGTGCAAGCGGCCGACGTTCTCCAACGACTACTTCCGGACGTACAACCGGGACAACGTCGCGCTGGTGACCTCACCGATCCAGCAGGTCACGGCCAACGGCATCGTCACCGAGGACGGCGTCGAACAACCCATCGACACGTTGATCCTCGCGACCGGCTTCTCGGTCCAGGAGTCCGGTGCCTTCCCGCCGTTCCCGGTGCGGGGGCGCAACGGGCTGGACATGGGCACGTGGTTCGCCGAAAACGGCTACGAGTCCTACCGCGGCATCACGGTCAACGGGTTCCCGAACCTGTTCTACTTCTCGGGACCGTTCGCGTTCACCGGCCTCAGCTTCTTCTACATGGTCGAGTCCCAGATGGCGCACATGGAACGGTTGACCGACCGGATGCACGCCAGCGGCGCGATCGTCTTCGAGGTCACCCGCGAAGCCCAGCGACGGTTCGTCGAACGGATGGACGAGCGGGCGACCCACACCGTCTGGCACAACGGCGCCTGTGGCACGGCGAACTCGTACTACTTCAACGAGCACGGCCACACGCGGCTTGGCCGGCTCGAGGCCACGCCGGTGGCGAAGTTCAAGGACCGCACGTTCCCCTTCAGCGACTACCGGTTCGAGGCGCCGAAACACGCGACGATCAACGCCGGACGCGAGCACCTGGTCGAGATCGAGGCCTGAGCCGACCGTGGCAACTCAGGCGCGACGACCAACGAGGGCACGCAGGAAGAGCAGGAGGTTCGCCGGTCGCTCGGCCATCCGTCGCACGAGGTACGGGTACCACTGGTCTCCGAACGGCACGTAGATCCGGACCCGCTCCCCTGCATCGAGCAGTTCACGCTGGAGCACCTCGCGGACGCCGTACAGCATCTGCCACTCCCGGTCGCCCGGACCGCGGCCACGTTCCGATGAGAGGACCAGCAGCCGATCGACGAGATGCTTGTCGTGGGTCGCGAAGCGCGGCAGCCCCTCCCCCTTCAGCAGCCGGTCGGCGAGCCGCACATAGCTGACCGCGATCGAGAGCCCGTCCTGGTGGGCGACGGCTGGCGGCTCCGCGTAGGCGCCCTTGCAGAGACGCAGGCTGGCACCCGCATCGATGAGGGCGTCCACGTCAGCGGCCGTCCGGAACAACATCGACTGGACGGCACAGCCGACGTTGGCGTGGCCGACCGCCCGAAGCGACAGCACCAGGTCGATCGTGACCTGCGTGTGGGCGCTGGACTCCATGTCCAACGTGACGTGCGTGCCGATCGCGCTGGCATCGTCGGCAAGGCTGCCGATCAGCTCCGCAGCCAGCTCGACGGCAATGTCCACGCCCATCTGGCTGGGCTTCACCGAGATCGAGGCGTCCAGCCCCTGCTCGCGGACGCGCTCGAGGACGCGGCGATACGTGGCCGCGGCACGACGAGCCTCCGTTTCGTCGGTGACGGCCTCCCCGAGATGGTCGAGGGCAACCGAGAACCCGGCTGCGTTGAGGTTGCGCGTCACGTCGACGGCCTGTGCGAGCGTTCGGCCCGCCACGAATCGGTGCGCCACCGCCGACGCCACCGGGGCGTCTTCCGCAAGCTGTCGGAGGGCCTCGCTCCGGGCCGCCCGGGCGAGCAGGTGACGGAGGGCTGCGCTGATCACGTCACCAGCGTTGCAGATCGTGGACGTCTTCGGGCCGAGCTGCACCCATGTTGCCCGCGGCGCGATCGAGCCCGGTGGGGACGCCTGCTCAGGGTGGGCCCACGCCGGCCAGCCCCGCGCCCAGGCCGATCCCCGCCGCGCCGAGCACGATCCATGCCGAATTGAGGTTGGTCCGCCAGACGAGCAGGCCGGCAGCGGCGGCCAACACCACGGTGAGCGGATCCACGAGGGCGTCGCCCCCGAGCCGGAGCAGTACGGCCGCCATCAGTCCCAGCGCGACGGCGTTGACCCCATCGAGCAGGTCCGCGGTCCACCCACGTTGTCGAAGTGTGGGAAGCAGGCGGGCCAGCAAGCCGACGAACAGGAAGGCCGGCAGGAAGATGCCGACGGTCGCCACCACGGCACCCGGCAGCCCGGCCAGCACATAGCCGATGAACGTCGCCGTCGTGAACACCGGACCCGGCGTCACCTGCCCGATCGCGATCGCATCGAGCAGCTGTTGGTCGGTGAGCACGGCAAGTCGTTCGACGAGGTCGGCACGCAGAAAGGCCAGCAGGACGTACCCACTGCCGTAGAGCACGGCCCCGACCTTGACGAAGACACCGAACAGTCGCCACAGGCCCAGGTCCGACGTCGAGGCCGCAGCACGAAGGGTGATGGCCGGCAGCGCGAGGAGTGCGATCCCCGACACGGCAACGCCACCGGAGCGACGGATCCCGCCCAGCCCGATCATCACCAGCGCGCCGATCAGCAGGAGCAGGATCTCGCTGACGCCGACCAGCCATGCCGCGGCCGCGCCGACGGCGAGCAGCGCAGCCGTCGCGGTCTTCAGTGCCGTCGCGCCCAACTTGAGGAGGGCCTGCACGATGATCGCGATGATCACCGGCTTGACGCCGTAGAGGATCGCCTCGCCATTCGGCGTGGTGCCGTACTCGACGTAGAGCACGGCGAGCACCGTGACGATCAGGGCGGCCGGCAGGATGAAGGATGCCCCTGCAACGATGACACCCCGCCATCCCGCCCGACGATGGCCCAGGTGCATCGTCATCTCGGTCGAGTTCGGACCGGGGACGAGGCTCGTGGCACCGACCATGTCGATGAAGTCCTGGTCCGAGAGCCAGCGCCGACGGCTGACGACCTCGTCGTGCATCATGGCGATGTGTGCCGCCGGCCCGCCGAAGGCAACGAACCCGAGGCGCCCGAACAGCCGGAGCAACTCGCCGAGACGGCCGGGGGCCGCGCTCACGCAGCCTCGTCGGGTCGCTCGAGCGCCGCCTGGCGGCGCGCGCGCCGTTCGGCAGCCTCCTCCTCGGCACGAGCGCGTGCCTCCTCGGGGGTCGGCGCGGCCCCGCCGAGGTGCGCGGGCTGCCACCACTCCTCGCCGGGAGCCGGCGACTGCGGGTAGTCCCGCTGCGCGCGGTCCACCATCTTGGCGATCGTCGCCATCAGCCGAGCGGTGACCTCGACTGGGTCGTCGTCGGCCTCGTACGGGATGGCCGCACCGAACTCGACGGTGATGACGACGTTGCGAACGGCCCGGAAGGGCCGACCCTTCGTGAAGATCCGCTGGCTCCCCCAGATGGCACAGGGAATCAGCGGGACGCCCGACTCCATGGCCATGCGCGCCGCGCCCGGACGGCCGTCCGAAGGAACGAACGATCGATTGATCGTGCCCTCCGGGAACATCCCCACCAGGTCGCCGTCCGCGAGGGCCTCGCGGACCTCGGCCATCGTGGCCTCGGTGTCCCCACCGCGGTCGACGGAGATGTGCCGCATCGCGCGCATCAGGGGTCCGGTGACCGGGTGGGTGAACGTCTCGCGCTTGGCAACGAACCGCACACGACGCTTGCCCTGGTGGCGCGTTCCGGCGCCGCAGAAGACAAAGTCCAGGTAGCTGATGTGGTTGGTCGCCACGACCGCGCCGCCGACGGCCGGGACATGGCTCGCACCCGTGACCTGGACGCGCCACCGCAGGATGCGAAACGCGGTGAGCACGAGGGCGATCACGATCGTGTAGACGGGGTTCACGCCGGCCCTGCGAGCGGGGGAGCCGACGCTAGTGGGACCCGGATCGGCCTCGTGTCGGCTGCTCGTCGGACGGGCCACTCGTGGCGGGCGCGGCCGCGGCGACGGCTCCTCCGATCGGACAGGTTGCGTGCCGCCCCGATGGGCCTAGGGTGCGGCGGCATGCCAGCGCGCCTCGCGCCCGACGGGCTCACGATCATCGATGTCGACGAGTGCCGGACGTTGCTGCGCAAGCACTACCTGGGCCGCCTGGGGTACGTGACGGGCGAACGTCCCGTCATCGTGCCGGTCAACTATCGGCTCACGATCGACGGCGACGTCGCCGTGCTGACAGCGCCGGGGGCCAAGTACGAGGCCGCGGCGCGCGGCGACACCATGTGCCTGCAGGTGGACGACGTCGACGTCGAATACCAGTCGGCGTGGAGTGTCCTCGTCACGGGACGGTCCCGGGTGATCGATGACGAATCCGAGGTGGAGGAGCTGGCGCGGCAGCTGCGGCTCCGGCCCTGGGCCCATGCCGTCCCACAGACCCACCTGATCCTCGTCCACGCCGACCGCATCGAGGGCCGGCGGCTGCACTGAGCGACCTGCTCAGCCCTTGAAGGTTGAGGGGCCGGCGTCCCCGAACGGCTCGTCGCGCTCCCGGACGGCCTCGCGAAAACCGGCCTGCGCCGCACGCTGCTGGAACGCATACCCCTCAGGCGTGTGGCGGGTGATGCCGTCGAACAACGTGCCGAGGACCTGCGTCGCGTGTAGGCCCTGTGCGTACAACGACTGGTTCACGAGCAGCTTCATCATGGCGAGCTGGTTCGCGGGCACCTGCGCGATCCGACGCACGAGAATCTCCGCACGCTCGTCGAGATCCTCGGGCTCGGGGGCCTCGATCGCGAGCCCCCACGCGAGGGCCTCCGTGCCCGACAGCGAGTCGCCGGTGAACAACAGGCGCTTGGCACGCTGAGGCCCGAGTCGGTGCGCCCACAGCGAGGTCGTGGGCGAGCCCCAGACACGAGCCGGCGGGTACCCGATCTTTGCGTCCGCAGCGATGACCAGCAGGTCCGAGCAGAGCGCGAGATCGGTGCCCCCGGCAACGCAGAACCCGTGCACCTTGCACACCACGGGCGTGGTCGAGTGGAACAGCGTCATGAACGCGCGGACGTTCCTGCTCATGAACGCATAATCGATCATCGGGTCCCAGGTCGATGTGGGGTCGTGGTTTGCCGCGATCACGGCGGGATCGAGCGGCGAGCCCGGCCGGACGCCGGTGCCATCGCCGAATGCCCCCTCCCCCTCGGCGGACTCGACGAGGTCGTAGCCGCCGCAGAAGCCCTTTCCGTTGCCGGCCAGCAGGATGACTCGGACAGCAGGATCGAGATCGGCGTCCTCAACCGTCTCCGCGAGCTCACGGATCAGCGTGGGTGTCAAGCCGTTGCCGCGATCGGGGCGATTGAGGGTGATACGGCCAATGCCGTCATCGACGACGTACGTGATGGTCTGGAGATCATCCATGCACTGGGCTCAGTCGAGCCGGCGCTTGGCGAGCTCCACCGCCTCGGCGGGCGATCCGCGCCACGGCTCGCCGTGGCCCGGGATGACCACGGATGCCTCGAGCCCGGCGAGCCGGTCGAGTGACCGGACCGACTCGTCCCAGTCGTGGACGAACGGTGGTGGGACCATCTGCGGCGCGATGTCCGTGGGGTCCCACAGGTTGACGTTGCAGAGCGCATCGCCGGCCACCAGGACCCCACGCCCGGGCAGGTGGAAGGAGGCGTGCCCAGAGGTGTGCCCGGGTGTGTGGACGGCGACGGGCGCGCCCGGCACGTCAAGCGTGTCCCCGTCACCGAAGGTGCTGACCGCTCGCACCGGGCGCCGATACAGGCCACCGGCCAGAACGGCGTTCATCGTGAAGGATGCGACGTTCGGCTTGAAGAGTCGAGTCAGCAGCGCGCCGGGGGAGATCTGCTGCTTGATGCCCCCGGTGACCTGGAACTCCTCGTCGGCGTGACAATGGACGTCGAGCACGGCCTCGGTGCGCAGCCACTCCGCGCAGCCCGTGTGGTCGACGTGGCAGTGCGTGATCAACAGCGCGTCGCAGTCCGACGGCGTCCGGCCGATCGACTCGATGGCAGCCAGCACCCTGCGACGGTCACGCGGATAGCCGGTGTCGATGACGGTGACGGCTTCGCCCTCGACAACGAGCGCGAAGTTCGTGTGCGAGCCCTCGACGAAGTGGACGCCGTCGGCAACCTGCTGGATGTTGAGATCCATGCGATTCTCCCGGGGTCGCAGCACTCTATGTCCGGGAATGGATTCGGCGGGCTGCTTGACTGCCGACCGTGAAGATCGCCCGCTTCGACCACGATGGCGACGCCCGCGTCGGCGTCGTCGTCGGGGACGCCGTCGAGCCCGTCGACCCCGGCATCGGGGTCCTCGACCTGCTGGCGATGTCCACGGCGGACCGAAACAGGGTGACGCGGGGCGTGCCGGTGCCACTCGACGACATCGATCTCCTGGCGCCGCTCGACCCGACCAGCATCCGGGACTTCATGACCTTCGAGGAGCACGTCGAGGGCACGATCCAGCTCAGCCAAGGACCGGGCGCGCCCGTCACTCCCGAGTGGTACGAGGCACCCGCCTTCTACTTCACCAACGCGGCTGCAGTGACGGGGCCGTCCGACGAGATCGCGATCCCGCCCGGCTGCGACGCACTCGACTTCGAGCTTGAGCTGGCGTGCGTGATCGGCACGGGTGGTCGCGACCTGTCCCCGGAGCGGGCGCGCGACCACATTGCGGCCTACACGATCTTCAATGACTGGTCCGCGCGGGACCTCCAGGGCCGCGAGATGCGCGTCCGCCTCGGCCCGGCAAAGGGCTAGGACTTTGCCAACACGCTGGGACCGTGGCTGGTGACAGCAGACGAGCTCGACGGGCACCGTGTCGACGACCGGCTGGACCTCGCCGCCGAGGTGTCCGTCAACGGCTCCAGGATCGGCGAGGACACCTTCGCGAACATGGCCTGGTCGTTCGAGGAGATGGTCGCCTACGCATCTCGTGGGACCCGGGTCCGAGCGGGTGATGTCCTCGGGTCGGGCACGACCGGCACCGGGTGCCTGGCCGAGTTCTGGGGCCGACGACAGGAACGGACGCCTCCGCCACTGGCTCCCGGCGATGTCGTCACGATGACCGTCGAGGGCATCGGGACGCTCACCAACACGGTCGTGGCCACCAGCGCACCCCTCCACGAGATCCCGCGGGCACGGCCAGCCCGACACCGTCGCGACCGATCGGGAACCGCATGACCGTCCACATCCTGACGTTGACCTGTCCGGACCGACCCGGCATCGTGGCCAGCATCGCCGAAGGACTGTTCGAGCTCGGCGGCAACATCCTCGAGAACGCCCAGTACAGCGACGAGGTCACCAACACGTTCTGCATCCGCACGCGGTTCGAGGCCGACGAGGCGGACCCGGCCACGATCGCCAGTGCCCTCGCCGACCGAGCCAGCTCCCTGGGAGCGGACCTCGACGTGCGACGCGAGGCCGACCGCATGCGGACCGTCGTGATGGTGAGCAAGCAGGACCACTGCCTGCGCGACCTGCTCTACCGCTGGCAGATCGGCGAGCTCCCCGTCGACGTGCGAGCGGTCGTTTCGAACCACCCGAACGTTGCGCCGCTCGTCGAGGACGCCGGCATCCGGTTCGAGCACGTCCCGATCAGCAAGGACACCAAGCCGCAGGCCGAGGCGCGACTGGTCGAGATCCTCGACGAGGAGAACGTCGAGCTGGTCGTGCTGGCCCGCTACATGCAGATCCTCTCGGACGGGCTCTGCGAACTCCTCGCTGGTCGGTGCATCAACATCCACCATTCGTTCCTGCCCGGCTTCAAGGGCGCCAGGCCGTACCACCAGGCCTGGGAGCACGGCGTGAAGCTCATCGGGGCCACGGCCCACTACGTCACGGCGGGCCTCGATGAGGGCCCGATCATCGACCAGGGCGTCGAGCGCGTCACCCACCATGCAACCGTCGACGACTTCGTTGCCGTCGGTCGCGACATCGAGCGGCTCGTACTCTCGCGGGCCGTGCGCGCCCACGCCGAGCATCGCGTCTTCCTGATCGGCGGGCGCACCGTCGTCTTCCCCTGACCTCCGCCGCAAGGACCCAGCCGTTGGCCGCCAAGCGCATCGCCGTCACGGGCTCGATCGCCCAGGATCACCTTATGAGCTTCCCCGGAAGCTTCACCGACCAGCTCGTCGGCGACCTGTCGAGCATCAGCCTGAGCTTCTTGGTCGATGACCTCGAGATCCGGCGGGGAGGCACCGCCGCCAACATCTGCGTCGGGATGGGGCAGCTGGGCGTCGAGCCGGTCCTCGTGGGCGCCGTGGGCCAGGACTTCCTCGGCGACGACGAGGCGTGGCTGCAACGACACGGCGTGGACACCTCCGGAGTCTGGGTGTCGAAGGACGCCCACACCGCGCGGTTCCTGTGCACCACCGACGAGCACGAAAACCAGTTGGCGTCCTTCTATCCGGGTGCCATGAGCGAAGCTCGTCGCATCGAGCTGGCTCCGATCGTCGAACGAGTTGGGTCGGTCGACTGGGTGCTCGTGGCTGCCAACGACCCGGAGGCCATGGCTCGCCACACCGACCAGGCGCGGCACCTCGGGATCCCGTTCATCGCCGACCCGTCCCAGCAGCTGCCACGTATGGACGGGCCGGCGACGCGACAGCTGATCGACGGGGCCGACATCCTCATCGCCAACGAGTACGAACGTGCGCTGACCGAGGACAAGTCGGGCTGGTCCGCCGACGAGATTGCTGACCGGGTCCGCATCCGCGTCACGACGCACGGGCCGAAGGGCGTCACGATCGAAGTACGCGACCACGCGACGATCGAGCTGCCTGCGGTCCCGCCACGACCTGGTGTCAAGGTTGAGCCGACCGGCGCCGGAGACGCGTGGCGCGCGGGCTTCCTGTCCGGGCTGTGCGTGGACTTGCCGTTGGAGGCCAGCGCGCAGCTGGGTTGTGTGGTCGCGACCCAGTGCCTGGAGACGGTTGGGCCGCAGGAGTATCGCGTCGGACTGGACGCGGCGATGGATCGGCTGGAGGGCGCCTACGGCCGCGAAGCCGCCGAGCGGATTCGGTCCGCCCTGTCAGCCGGCGAGTGACCCCGGCCTACCAGTCGACAAGCTTCCAGATCTCTGGACGCAGGACATCCGCGTCGCCGTCGGCGCCAAAGCGCGCCACGGCGTCCTTGAGACGTGCCATTGCCTCATCGCGACGGCCGGCGTCGTAGAGGGCGTCGGCGAGGTTGTTGGCCAGCAACGCCTCCACGTGACGGTCTCCCGCCCAGCGGCAACGGCGAAGGGCATCCTCGAGCAGCTCGACTGCCGCCTCGACGTTTCCCGACGCACGTTCGATCAACCCGAGGTTGTTCGTCGCGGCGATTCGCGCGGGGGGATCGCCGAAGGCGATGGCGAACTCGAGGCTCTGCCGTGCGTGCTGACGAGCCTCGTCCATGCGGTTGGCGCGACGAGCGACCATGCCGAGCAGGTTGTGCACCTGCGCAAGGGCTGCGACGTCGTTGGTCACCGTCGCCAGCGCGAGTGCCTCGGACGCGAGGGCCTCAGCCTCCTGCGGGTCCGAGCTTCGCAGGGACGACAGTGCACGATCCGCGAGGATCCTCGCCCGACCGGCAAGGGCGCCCGTGTCGCCGATCAGGTGGGGGGCCACACCGAGGTGCGCGTCGGCAGCAAGCCTGTCCCCGCGGCGAAGATGCACCCCGGCCAGCTTCTGCTCGATCACCGCCCGACCAGCGGGATCATCGCTTCGATGCGCGGCTGCCATTTCGTAGCTGCCGAGGGCGGCCACGTGGTCGCCTTCCCGCGTGTGCAGGTCCCCGAGCGCCTCGTGGAGCCCGGCGACATCGTCGGCGCCCAGCGCCTGCCCACGCGCGTGGGCAACAAGCTCGTCCAGCGGGCGCGTCCTGCCGATGCCCGCCTCGCCTTCGATGACGGTGACCCGCCCGTTCGGCCCCGTCCCGTCGAACTGGTCGACGAGTGCCGCGAGCTCGGCGTTGCGGCCGACCAACGGCGGGGCCGGACGCGCCGCCACCGGAGACCTGCCAGGGCTGACGGTCGGGCCGAGCCCTCCGGCAGCGGGCGGCGGAGGCACGTCCCCGTCGACAAGCCGTTCGTAGAGCGCCGTCGTCTCCTCGAGGGGCTCGACTCCGAGCTCGCGGTTGAGCGCCACCACACACTGTCTGTAGGAATCCACGGCGGCCGAGCGCCGTCCCGTCCAGGTGTGCAGGAGCATCAACTGCCGGTAGGTGCGCTCGTGGAGCGGGTCGAGGTCGAGACGCCTTTCTGCGAACGTGATGGCGGCGTCGAAGGTCCCGTTGGCAGCGTGGCCGCGTACCAACCAGTCCAGGGCATCGCATGTCCGACGCCGCAGGTGCTCGTCGTTGTGTGACTGCCACTCCTCGAACTCCGGGCAGTTCCGCAGTGCGAACGCCTCGAGGAAGCTCCCGCGCCGCAACGTCACCGCAGCCGCCAACGCGTTCAGGCAGGTGGGACATTTGCCCTCGTCTCCATGGTCGGTGACCCGGCCAAGGTCGCGTTCGAAGGCCCAAAGGTCGCAGTCGACATCGTCGCGCGGCAACGCCAACAGGTCACGGCCGGCATCCAGCGACACGCCGCCAAGCGAGCGCGTGGTCACCGACAGCGTGCGGCGCAAGGCGCCGCGGGCCCGTGACCGGTCGCTCTCCGGCCACAGCAGGGCGGCCAGGACGTCGCGGCGGACTTGGCCCTCGATGGCCAGGCAGGCCAGGAGGGCCGTCGACTTGCGTGTGTCGACGTGGAGGGGGTCCCCCGCGACGAGCACCTCGGGGCGACCGAGAAACCGCATGGAGAGGGTCGTGGCCGCAACTCCGTTACGGGGCAGCCGCACCCCGGGGAGACCGGACGGACTGCCGACATTCGAACCGTACCGCTCCGTAGCCGCAACGGTTCTTGCAGCGGTCGAGGAGTTCTGGCGCTGGCGCCGGCAGAAGCCGGCAGCCCGGGAGGGTGACATGAAAGCGACGATCCCCGATTGACCTCGGTCACCGCAGCCGCGATGGTGGTGCTGCTGATCGGCCAGCAGCCATGGCGCACGAGTGCATCCACGCGTCGCGCCAGGGGGCAACGAGGGCGATGTCCAGGCGGGCACGTACTCGCAGGCGTGGGTCCGCCTGACCTTCGAAGGCGTGGCACTGTGGCCACACGCCCTCCATGCCCCGAGCCGATCGGGGTGGTGGACCGGCCACGACGTTGCCGTAACGGTGGCCGTAACGCCTCCCTCGTAGCGTCTCACGGCCCCTGGAGGTGGGATCGTGACCGACCTTGTCCGCTTGCTCGTCGAGGCCGTCGAGAACGAGGATCCCGAGGCCTTCGGCGCGCTCTACGCCGAGGACGCCGTGATGCACGAGCCGATGTTCCCGGAGCCGGCCCGCGGCCGCGACGAGATCGTCGCCGGCGAACAGGCGCTCTTTGACGCCTTCGGAGACATCTCGATCAAGATCCGCACGGTTCTCTCCGAGCCGCGGCGCGTCATGGTCGAGTCCCTCCTCAGTGCCACCAACGACGGTGCGCTCGATCTCGGCTTCGACGAGCCCCTCCCTGCCACGGGCAGGCGCATCGAGGTCCCGATGGCGTGGGCCATCGACCTCGACGATGAGGGGCTGATCCGCGAGGAACGGGACTACTTCGACACCGCCCTGATCATGACCCAGCTCGGTCTGGACGCGGACGGCTGAGCAGGAAGGGGAACGTCCAGGAGCACGCCATGGAACCGCGCATCGACGAGATCGCCGAAGGCATCCACCGCATCTCGACGTTCGTACCACCCGAGGCCATCCCGCCCCACGGCTTCACCTTCAACCAGTTCCTGATCACCGGCGAGGAGCCACTGCTCTACCACACCGGGATGCGCCAGCTCTACCCGGCCGTCTCGGCGGCGGTTGACCGAATCATCGGACTGGGCCGGCTCCGCTGGATCGCGTTCAGCCACATCGAGGCGGACGAGTGCGGCGCAATGAACGATTTTCTCGCCGCCTGCCCCAACGCCGAGGTGATCCACGGCCGCCTGGGGGTCGACCTCTCCCTGGGCGACATGGCTGACCGCCCACCGCGCGTGTGGGAGGACGGCGAGGTCCTCGAGATCGGCGACCACGCCCTCACGCGGCGCGTCCAGCGATTCGACACGCCGCACGTCCCCCACAACTGGGAGGCACAGGTCGTGTTCGAGGAAACGACCGGGACGCTGTTCAGCGGCGACCTCGGAACACAGCTCGGGGACCCGCCAGCGCTCACCGAGGACGACATCATCGAGGGCGCCATCGAGGCGGAGTCGATGTACCGCCAGTCCTCCTCGCTGTCGGCCTGGATCACGACCGTCCGCATGCTCGCTGACCTCGCACCCAGGACCCTGGCGATCATGCACGGCAGCTCGTACACGGGCGACGGCGGCGCCATGCTGAAGCGCCTGGCCGCCGCCTACGAGGACCGGTTCTCGGACCTGGGCTTCGCGACAGAGCCTCCGGGAGTCACGCTTCTCACCCGCTGAGCGTTTCCTGCGGTTCGCAGCGGCCGTCGAGTGCCCCGATCGGCCCGGGGCCACCATCCAACGGACCCGCCACCGACGTCCGCCAGACCATTCCGGGCCCCACACTCCCTTGGATGGACACCCGGACCCTGCAAGCGATCCCGATCGGTCGCGTCGCCAGCCTGACGCCTGTCGTCGAGGCTCGGTCCAACGTGCCCGACGCCGTCCGGGTACCGGCGCGCACGGTCCTGTTCGCGGCGGGACTGGTGACGGCCGGCACCGGCGTGGCAGCGCTGCTCCGGGCGGACCTCGGCACCGGACCGGGCGATGTCATGATCGGCGCGATGGCGGCCCAGATCGGCGTCTCGCACGGCACGGCGGCACAGGCACTGGCAACGGCGTTCATCATCGTCGCGATGCTGCTGGGTCGACGCCCGGGACCGGGCACGATCGCGACCGCAGCCCTGCTCGGCCCGATCATCAACGTGGCACTGGCCGTCCTGCCCTTTCCCGGCTCGTTCGCGGCGCGCGTCGCATTTGCCGCCATCGGGATGATCGCCATGGGCGTGGGTGTCGGCGTGGCCATCGGCGCCCGGTTCGGACCGTCCACGGGTGAACTGTGGGCGGACGCCGTCGCTGCACGGCTGGGTGCCGACAAGCAGACGGTGCGCCTGTCACTGGAGGCCACGCTCGTCGTGCTCGGCATCGCCCTCGGTGGACCCGTCGGCATCGTGACGCTCGTCATCGGCTTCACGATCGGACCGTTGATCGACCTGGGTACGCGCATTGCACGGCAGGTGAGCGGTGCCAGCGCTCGCCAGTGGGAGCGCTCCGTGCTCCGATTCTCGCGATTCTGACGGGGACACCGAAGCCGCGCCCCCGATCATCACCAGGTCGTTACCCTTCGGTCGATCACGCTGTCGGACGCCTGGGGGCCGCCGATGTCCAGGACACCTCGCAGCATCGTCGCGTTGGCGGCGGTGGCGCTCGTGCTGCCGGCGCTGTACGGCTTCGGGCTGCCCGTGTCGGTGGAGGTCACGACCGCCACGCCGAACTGGGCCTCCCCGGACGAGGCGACGATCCATCCCGGTGTCCAGGTGGTGACGGCCGGGGCGCAGTGCACGACCAATTTCGTGTTCACGAACGGCAACGACGTCCTCATCGGCATGGCTGCGCACTGCGCCGGGCTCGGGGGCCAGTCCGACACGAACGGGTGCACGACACCCTCGCGACCCATCGGCACGCCGGTCTCTATCGAGGGCGCCCGGCATTCGGGCACGCTGGTGTACTCGTCGTGGCTCGCCATGCAACAGGCAGGGACGAGCGGCAGCCCGTGCCAGTACAACGACTTCGCGCTCGTGAAGATCCACCCCGAGGACGTCGAGAACGTCAACCCGTCCGTCCCGTCCTGGGGCGGTCCCGAAGCGCTGGGCGGTGCCACGTCCGGCGGCGAGTCGGTCTACTCCCATGGCGACTCGGGCCTGCGGTTCGGGCTCCTGTCACCGAAGGCGGGGATCAGCCTCGGCATGCTCGGCGGCGGGTGGGCGCATCAGGTCTACACGGTCACGCCGGGGATCCCCGGCGACTCGGGCAGCGGCCTCCTCAACAGCCAGGGCAACGCGGTCGGCGTCCTGTCCACGATCGCGCTGGCCCCGCTGACGGGGAGCAACAACTTCAGCGACCTCGCCCGGGCGCGGGCGTTTGCGAGGTCGCACGGCATGGGCCAGCTCGAGCTCGTGCCGGGTGATGTCCCGTTCAACAGCTCACTGCTCGGCCTGCTCGGCTGACCGGCCGGCTCGAGCCGGCCACACCGAATCGACCCTCAAGTTTGCCTCGTGACGTGCCGATGGCACGTCGTGGAGGGGCAGGATGGGACTCGACAGCCTGGCGCCGGTTGACGCCGTCGTCGAAGCAACGACCGGGGGCGCAGCGACGGTTACGGAGCAGGCGGCCGCGGCAACGCCGAGCCTTGCGCCAGTCGTGATCCTGCTGCCGAACGAGCTGAACTAGCCGATCGACGACCTGTACCGGGCCGTCGACAAGGCGGTCGGGCCGGATCCGTTCGACCTCGCCAAGCCCGTCCTGCTCGACCCCGACGACCCGATCCTGCACGTGGCCAGCCGGGCCGCCTACGGACCGACGCCGAGCCTGGTCCACGAGATCCGACAGGCCGGCGGGCCGCGCGCGTGGCTCGACACACAGCTTCGGCCGGATCGCATCGACGACTCCGAGGCCGAGTCCCAGCTCGCGGACCTTGCACTGGTTCGACGCACCGCGAAGGACCTTCGGGACGACCCGTTGATCTCCGGCGGGATGGTGGCGCGGGAGCTGCGCGTCGCGACGGTCCTGCGGGCGGCATGGACGAGGCGTCAGCTGCTGGAGGTCATGACCCAGTTCTGGTCCGAGCACTTCTCGGTCTCGATCGACAGCGGCGGGGTCCTGTGGCACAAGCCCTGGGAGGATCGGAACCTCATCCGGCCCGAGGCACTCGGGTCGTTCGAGACGCTGTTGCAGTCGGTCGCGTCGTCGCCCTCCATGCTCTTCTACCTCGACCAGTCCTCGTCACGGGCACCGAACGTCAACGAGAACTAAGCGAGCGAGCTGATCGAGCTGCACACGGTCGGCGTGAGCGGCGGGTACGACGAAACCGACGTCCGCGAGGCCGCCTTCGCGTTCGCTGGCTGGACGATCGACTGGCAGACACAGAAGTTCACGTTCGTCGACCACTGGCACGACCGCCGCGCGCTGCAGGTGATGGGCTGGTCGCACGCGGGCGGCACCACCCCACAGCGCGGCCAGTCGCTGCTGCGCTACCTGGCGCACCACCCCAGTACCGCGCAGCACCTGGCCCGCAAGCTGGCCGTGCGATTCGTGAGCGAGGATCCACCCCAGGCGCTCGTCGATCGGCTCGCGGCTTCCTGGCGGCAGAACAAGACACAGATCGTTCCCGTGCTGCGGACGCTGTTCGACTCGGACGAGTTCTGGGCAGCCCGCGGCCAACGGCTCCGGCGACCGCACGAGCAGTACGTCGCCTGGCTGCGTGCCCTGCAGCCGCGGATCGACATCCGGCGCGGGTGGGAATCCGATGGCGCGAAGCAGCTGGACTGGGCCACGCGGCGCCTGGGGCAGTCCCCGTTCTCCTGGCCAACCCCGGACGGTTATCCCGAGGCAGCGAGCCACTGGAGCGGCCCGGCGCTGGTGGCGGAACGGTGGTCAGCAGCCTCACGACTGGTCCGCAATCGCCTCCGGGGCGTCGAGGTCGATGTCCCGCGCATGGTCGAGGGGGCCGAGACCGTCAACGACGCGATCAACGCCCTGGCGGCACGACTCACGTCCCGACGACCCACAGCCGCGGAACGACAGTCGTTGGCGATATTCGCCGGCGGCGGCTACCGGCCGGTGACCGACCTCCACCCCGACGAGCTCGAGCACCTCGCGCACCTCGTCCTCGTGCTGCCGGCCGTCCAATGGCGTTGAGGAGCAGCCGATGACCACGACCCTCACCCGTCGCCAGCTGATCAAGGGAGCCTGCGCCGCCTACGCGGCGACCGTCACGGCCCGCCTGTGGACACCCGGTGCTGCCTTCGCGACCGAGGGGGCCTCCGACCACACGCTGGTCACCGTGTTCCTCCGAGGCGGCATGGATGGACTGTCCGCCGTCGTGCCGGTTTCTGACCCTCGCTATCACGCCCTGCGCCCCACGATCGCGGTGCCCGGGGCTGCCAACTTCATGCTCGACGAGACCTTCGGCCTGCACCCGGCCCTGGCGCCGCTGCACGAGCTGCGTGACCAGCTGGCCGTCATCCACGCCGCCGGGCAACCCGACCCAACCCGGGCGCACTTCGACGCGATTTTCCGCGCCGACCGCGGGTTCACCAATCCCGGAACGGGTTGTATCCCGAGGCACGGGCACACGGCCGGGTTGACCGCAGCC
>JAWWBG010000004.1:0-32058 GCA_033721095.1 Nitriliruptorales bacterium | reverse complement strand
GTACGCGTCCGGCTCCTCGACGGCCACGAGGACCAGCACACCCTGCCGGTCCGCTGAACCCCAGCCGCCTCGAGCCGACGACGCGCTGGCTCAGCCGACGACGCGCAGTAGCACCCCCATCCCCATCAGGAATGCCAGCAGCCACGCACCGATCTTGAGCATCACGACGATCTCGCGGCCAATGCCGCGCCCCGGCGGCAAGGGCCGGAGGCGGCGGCCGCACGGGCACAGGCCCGGGTCGATGTGGACGTCGTGGCGTTGGTCGCAGACCCAGCGCGGCCGAGCGACGAGGTCGTAGCCGCACGTGGGACACGTCGGGACGCCCCGCGCGCTGCGAGTCGCGCACCCGGGACACTGGCGCGCCTGGAGCCGATCCACCGTCACGAAGCCCGCCGCGAGGCCCAGGAGCGAGCCGTGGACGGCGGCGGCAGCGATCACCCCCGCGAACGTCGCGCGGCCCATGATCGCGAAGGGCGTCAGGACGAGCAGCACGACGACCGACGGCGCGGCGCTGGCGATCGCGACCGTCCGGCGTTCGGAGGAGGCGAGAGCATCACGGCCACGCCATGGCCGCGGTGTGCCGACAGGGTCGACCGCCGTCTCCACGTGCTCCGTCATCGCCGTCTGCCTGCCATCAATGGGCGAGGGTACGAGCGGCTGCCGGCGAGGAGGCCGCTGCGGCGGACCTACCCTCGGGCCGCCGACGGACGAAGGACCCCGATGAGCGTCACGACGGAACGAATCGAGGACACGTTGGTCGTGACGTTGGACGACGGCGCCAAGAACGTCCTGGACGTGCCCGTGTTCGGCGAGCTGACGGCCGCACTCGACGGCGCCCCCGAGGATGTCACCGCCATCGTGCTCACGGGCCGTGACGACATCCTGTCCGCCGGCCTGAACCTCAAGGTCCTCCAATCGGGTGCCGAGGCCGCCGTCGACCTCATCGAGGGCCTCGGACGGTTCATCCTGCGCCTGTGGACCGAGCCGCGTCCCGTGGTCGTGGCCGCGCACGGCCACGCCATCGCCGGCGGCACGATGCTGTGCATGGCCGCCGACCACTCCGTGGTCGCCGACGGCCCCTGGAAGCTCGGCTTGACCGAGGTCGCCGTCGGGCTGCCCCTGCCGCGCTTCGGGGTCGCAATCGCACGGCACAACCTGCGCAACGACGTCATCGAGGACCTGGTCATCCAGGGCCGCACGGTCAGCCCGGCCGAGGCCGTCGAGGTCGGTTTCGCGACCGAGCTCGCGGCACACGACGACGTGACCGACCGGGCGATGGAGGTCGCGTCGGCGCTGTCGGGGCTTCCCCGGGCCGCCTTCGCCGAGACGAAGCGCCGCTTCCGCCAGGCCACCGCCGACGAGGAGCTGGCCAACCTGCACGAGGACGCCAGCTGGCTCATCGGCAGCGCCCTGGGCTGAGGTCGAGGCCTTCGCGGGCGGGCACAGACCCCGGACGCATCTACCCTCCGGAGCGACAAGGCGGCTGACATGGGCGACGTCCACTGGCGCGAGCTGTACCACGAGGTCGTGGACACGGGCCTGTGCACGGGCTGTGCCGCGTGTGTCATGGCCTGTCCGCAGGACGTCCTCGGCTACACCAAGGACTACTACCCGGTCCAGGTCGGCGATGGCATGGGCGTCGACCAGTGCGTCATCGGCGACCGCGGCTGCGACATCTGCACCCGCGCCTGCCCTCGGTTCCGCAACTGGGAATCCGACCTCGACATGGAGCTGTTCGGCCGCGAGCGCACCGGTGACGAGCCGTACGGCATCGTTCGATCGATCCTCCTCACCCGCGCCACGGACAAGGCGGTCCACGAGGCAGGCCAGGACGGCGGACTGGTCTCGACGCTGTTGATCTGGGGCCTCGAGAACGAGAAGATCGACGGCGCCCTCACCTCGCAGATCGTCGACGAACGCGGACCCTTCGACTCCGAACCGTTCCTGGCCCGCACGAAACAGGACGTCCTGGCCACCGCCGGTTCGCGTTACACGTACTCGGCCAACCCGCTGGCCATGAAGGAAGCCGACGAGGACAAGCTCAAGCAGATCGCCCTGGTCGGCATGAGCTGCCAGTCATCGATCAACGGCACCGTGAGCGCCTACGGCGTCAACAAGTACAAGCGCAAGATCGCCCTGACGATCGGGCTGCTGTGCTCCAAGACGTTCACCTACGACGGCCAGCGGGAGGTTCTCGCCGAGCATGGCATCGCGATCGAGGACGTCACGAAGGTGAACGTCAAGGGTCGCTACATGGTCTGGACGCGCGACGGCGACTACCACGAGATCCCGCTCAAGGAACTGCACCCGCACACGCGGCCGGGCTGCAAGATGTGCCCGGACTTTGCGGCCGAGCACGCCGACATCTCGACCGGCGGGATCGGCGCGGATGACAACTGGACGCTGACCCTCGTTCGGACTGCCCGGGGCGAGGAGTGGATGAAGGCCGTCATCGACGAGGGGCTGATCGAGGCGAAGCCCGGCGAGGACGACCCGGTCGCCATGAAGCTGCTCAACGCCCTGTCCACCAAGTCCCGCAAGCGCTGGCCGACGGAGCTGGTGCCCGAGGCCGCAGCGGGACCCGGGCTGCTGCCGATCGCCGGTTGAAGGCCGTCAGACGCCGGACTGGGTGATCTCGAGGGCCGAGATCTTCGGGTGGTCGACCCCGCTGGCCCCGACGTTCGCGGCGCCACCCGGGTCCCCGACGCCGGTCACGTCGAAGTACTCCGCGTTGATGGGCGTGTACTCCTGCCATTCGGATGGCACGTCGTCGGCGTAGAAGATGGCCTCGACGGGGCACGCCGGCTCGCAGGCACCACAGTCGATGCATTCCGTCGGGTGGATGTAGAGCATCCGGTCACCCTCGTAGATGCAGTCCACGGGGCATTCCTCGACGCACGCGGTGTCCTTGACGTCGACGCAGGGTTCGGCGATCACGTAGGTCATACGGCGGCCTTTGCACGTCCGGACTTGGCTGGGCCCCGGCGACTGGCCGGGGCCCGGTGATGCTACTTGGTGACCGCGGTCACGCTTCCCACGCGGCGATCTTCGGGTGGTCCTGGCCGGACGCCCCGACGGTTGCGGCGCCGCCCGGCGACCCAACCCCGGTCACCTCGAAGTACTCGGCGTTGATGGGCGTGAACTCCTGCCACTCGTCGGGCACGTCCTCCTCGTAGAAGATGGCCTCGACCGGGCAGACAGGTTCGCACGCGCCGCAGTCAATGCACTCCTCGGGGTGGATGTAGAGCATCCGGTCACCCTCGTAGATGCAGTCCACGGGGCATTCGTCGATGCAGGCCTTGTCCTTCACGTCGATGCACGGCTCGGCGATCGTGTAGGTCACCGCGTCCTCCAGGGTGCGCGTGGGGGTGCAAACCTATGCGCTCCGACGCGCCGCGTGCGACTCGTGTCGCGTCTGGGGAGACGCCTGGTCGAGACACCCGCTCCGGCAATCCTCCGGCCACCCGGACGTGGCCCCGCTTCGTACCCTGCGCAGCCGGAGGGCATCCCGCCAGCATCCGACGTGACCCCCAGGAGGTGCGCATGGTGGCTCCCACCGGAGGCGTGACCTCCCGCCCGATTCTCGACGACCATCCTCCCACGGGCACCGAACGTCGGTTCCTGAATCGCGAGCTGTCCTGGCTGTCGTTCAACGAACGCGTGCTCGACCTCGCGCGCGCACCGGACATGCCGGTGCTGGAGCGGGCGAAGTTCCTGGCGATCTTCTCGGCCAACCTCGACGAGTTCTTCCAGGTGCGCGTGGCTGCGATCAAGGAGCAGCAGGCCGCGGAGCTGCCGGGCTCAGCCGCCGACGAGATGACGCCCGCCGAACAGCTCGCGGCGATCAGTGCACACGCCCACGAGCTCATGATGGAGCAGGCACGGATCTTCCGCGAGCTGGTGCAGCCGGGCCTCAACGACGCGGGCCTGGTCCTGTCCGGCATGGACGAGCTGGACGACGACGACCTCAAGTACCTCGACACCGAGTTCGACGAACGGGTGTTCCCGGTCCTGACACCGCTGGCCGTCGACCCGGCCCATCCGTTCCCCTACATCTCGAACCTGTCGCTCAACCTCGCCGTGATCGTGCGGGACCCCAGCGAGAACGAGCGCCGCTTCGCGCGCGTCAAGATCCCCCCGATCCTCCCCCGCTTCGTGGTGATGCCCGACAACGAGCGCTACGTCCCGCTCGAGCAGGTCATCGCCAACCGCCTTGACCGGCTCTTCCCCGGCCTCGAGATCATCGAGACGCATCCGTTCCGGGTCACGCGCAACGCGGACCTGTCGGTCGAGGAGGAGGAGGCCGACGACCTGTTGGCCGCCATCGAGTCCGAGCTGACGCGCAGGCGGTTCGGGCGGTGTGTCCGCCTCGAGATCGAGCCGGGGATGACACCGGAGGTACTGGCGCTGCTCATCCGCGAGCTCGAGGTCCACCCCGACGACGTGCTGCGCATCCCGGGCCCGCTGGACCTGTCCGGACTGTGGTCGCTGTACGCCCTCGATCGCCCGGACCTCAAGCTCGAACCGTTCGCACCGACGACCCAGCCGCGACTGGCCGGCGGCGCCGTCGAGGAGACCGACATCTTCACGGTCATCCGCAACGGGGACGTGCTGGTGCACCACCCCTACGACTCGTTCGCGTCCAGTGTGCAGCGCTTCATCGAGGAAGCCGCGACCGACCCCGACGTCCTGGCGATCAAGCAGACGCTGTACCGGACCTCCGGGAAGGGCAGCCCCATCGTCACCGCCCTGATCCGGGCGGCCGAGTCCGGCAAGCAGGTCGCGGTCCTCGTCGAGCTGAAGGCGCGATTCGACGAGCAGGCAAACATCGAGTGGGCGCGCCAGCTGGAAACAGCCGGCGTCCACGTCACCTATGGCGTGGTCGGCTACAAGACGCACACCAAGGTCGCGCTCGTCGTCCGCCGCGAGGGCGACCAGGTCGTCCGCTACGCCCACATCGGGACCGGCAACTACAACGAGGGCACGGCGCGCATCTACGAGGACATCGGACTGCTGACCGCCGACGCCGAGATCGGCGCCGACCTCAGCGATCTGTTCAACGTGCTCACTGGCTATGGACGCCGATCCGAGTTCCGGAAGCTGTTGGTCGCCCCGACAACGCTCAAGCCCCGCATGCTCGAGCTCATTCAGCGCGAAGCGGCCCATGGCGAGGACGGTCGCATCATCGCCAAGATGAACTCGCTGGTCGATGCCGAGGTGATCGAGGCGCTCTACGACGCATCGGCTGCCGGTACGCCCATCGACCTCATCGTCCGCGGGATCTGTTGCTTGCGGCCCGGGCTGGCAGGCCTGTCCGAGAACATTCGCGTGCGCTCGGTCGTCGGCCGGTACCTGGAGCACTCGCGGATCTTCCGCTTCGGCAACGAGGACCGGGGCGTGGACATCTTCATCGGGTCGGCTGACTGGATGCCCCGCAACCTGATCCGACGTTACGAGGCCGTGGTCCCGATCGAGCAGCCGGAGCTCAAGGAGCAGCTCGACGGCGTCCTCGAGGTGCTGCTCGCCGACAACACGCTGTCCTGGGAGCTCCGGCCCGACGGGTCATGGATCCGAAACCAGCCCACGATCGGCGCGCCGATCGTCGTCGCCCACGCTGCGTTGCAGGAAGCGGCACGCGGGAGGGCAGCATGGCGGTGAAGGAGGTTCGGGCCGCTGGCGGCGTCGTCATGCGCTTCGGCTCATCGGGCCCCGAATGCCTGGTCGTCCACCGCCCGCGATACGACGACTGGTCCTTCCCGAAGGGGAAGCTCGACAAGGGCGAGAAGCACAAGGCGGCTGCGCTGCGGGAGGTCGAGGAGGAAACGGGCGTTCGCGCCGTTCCCCTCCGCAAGCTCTCCGAGGACCGCTACCGCGTCGGGGGCGTCACGAAGGTCGTGCGGTGGTGGCTGATGCGACCCGAGGTCGACGGGACCAACGGACGCAAGCCCGACGACGAGGTCGACATTGCCAAGTGGCTCCCCGTCGCCGAAGCGCGCCGGATCCTGACCTACGCCCACGACACGCGGCTGCTGGAGGAAGCCCTCGAGGAGCTCGAGGGATGACCCGCGCCCCGGCAACGATCATCCTGTTGCGCCATGCGCTGGCGGGTCGGCGCAGCGACTGGACCGGCCCCGATCACATGCGGCCCCTCGACGAGGCCGGCGAGCGGCAGGCCCGCGCAATTGCCGCGACGCTCCAGGGGCTTGCCCCGGACAGGCTGCTGACCAGCTCCTACGTGCGCTGCATCGACACGCTCGAGCCGTTCGCCACGGCCGTGGGCATGGACATCCAGCTGCACGACGCCCTGGTCGAGGGCGCCACGCAGGCCGACGTCGAGAACATGCTCGAGTCCCTGACCGGGCGGGTCGTCCTGTGCACCCACGGAGACGTCTGCCGCCGC
Source organism: Nitriliruptorales bacterium (assembly GCA_033721095.1). Taxonomy (GTDB): domain Bacteria; phylum Actinomycetota; class Nitriliruptoria; order Nitriliruptorales; family Nitriliruptoraceae; genus JAWWBG01. The sequence continues at coordinate 25,658 of JAWWBG010000004.1, read as the reverse complement.
ATCACCGACTGGGCCCACCGCCGCGACCTGCCGGTGCCCATCGACACCGAGACGCCGAAGGGCGCCATCTGGGTCATCGACCGTGCCGCCGAAACGGCGAACCTCATCCCGCCTGCGGTCGCGGCGGCGGAGCAGGTGTGAACGCGACGACACGCCGCGCCGTCCTCGACCTCGGCAGCAACTCCTTCCACGTGCTCGTCGCCGACGTGACCGAGGACGGCGAGATCATCCCGGTCCTCCGCGAGCGTGAGATGCTGCACCTCGGCGCTGCGGTGGCAGCGCGCGGCCACATCCCGGCGGACGCATCCCGGCGCGCCCTGGCCGTCGCCGCACACCTGGCCGAGCTCGCACGGCGCACGGGCGTCCAGACGCCCCTGGCCGTGGCCACGAGTGCGTTGCGCGATGCCAGCAACGGCCGCCAGGTGATCGCCGCCATCGAGCGGGCAACCGGGATCACGATCGACGTGATCGATGGACCGGAGGAGGCACGGCGTGCGTGGCTGGGCGTGCACAGCTCGGTCGGTTTCGAGATGGGCACGACTCTCGTGCTCGACCTGGGTGGCGGGTCGCTCGAGCTGGCCGCAGGCCGGGGCGACGAGCCGACACGACTGACCTCCGTCGACCTTGGCGTCTCGCGGCTGTCCACGATGGCGCCGGCCGATCCGCCGAACACGGCAGAGATCGCGCGCCTCGACGCGCACGTCCGCAGCGTCCTCGACACGATTGCCGACGACTACGCGTCACAGGGCTTCGACACGGTCGTCGCGGTCGGTGGCACCGTCCGACGCCTGGCTCGGACGATCGCGGCCCAGGACCACGTGTGGCTGCCGGCGACCGTCAACCAGCTGGAGGTGACCGCGGACCGACTCGCGGCCATGCGCGACGAGCTGCTGACGATGCCGGCCGTCGAACGGGCCGCACTGCCCGGCATGAACACGAGGCGGGCCGGTCACATCCATGTCGCCGCCGTCGTGCTCGCGGGCACGCTGGACCGCCTTGGGCTCGACGGGTTCCTGGTCTCCGACTGGGGGCTGCGCGAAGGCACCCTGCTGCGGACGCTGGGCCTGGAGGCGTCGCCGTCGCCGGCCCAGGTCAGGATGAGAGCTGTCGAGCGAACACGAACGAAGTTCGTTCCCGACGATCCCCACCTGCCCCACGTGGCGATGCTCACGGAACGCCTCTTCGACGAGGCCAGCCAGGTCCACGGCCTGCCGACGTCGGACCGCGAACTCGCCGGTCACGCGGCCCGCCTGCACGACGTGGGCGAGTCCCTGGCGCTGCGCAACCACGACAAGCACGGCGCCTACCTGGTCGAACATGCCGAGATGCGCGGCTTCTCCCCGTCGGAGACAGCCATCCTCGCGACGCTTGTCCGCTTCCACAAGTCCCCCACGCCCGGCGGCGACTATCCGCCGTGGCAGGCGCTCGGTGACGCCGATCGTGATCGAGCACGAAGGATCCTCGCACTCCTGCAGGTGGCCGACGGCCTCGATCGTGCCCGCGACCAGTCCGTTCGCGACGTGACGGGTCGCGTTGCCGGTGGTCGCTTCGTGCTGACGCTGCACGGCGACGGCCTGCACGTCGCCCGAGCCGAGGTCGACCGCAAGACCGCCATGTTCGAGGAGGTGTTCGGGCTCCCCATCGAGCTCGAGGGCCGCGTCGGGACCCGAACCGACGCCCGCCTGCTGCGCTGACGGCTACTCGGCGATGAACCCGACGATCACGGGACGATGGTCGGAGATGCCCGCAGGACCCACGGTCGCGCTCGCCGGCTCGAGGCCCCTCGCCAGGATCCAGTCGATGCGCAGCAGCTCGAACGGCAGCCGCGTCGACCAGGTGAACCCAGGGCCCCATCCGCGCTCCCGATGCACGTCCCGGAAGCCAGCCTCGACGAGCAGCCGGTAGGGGTCGCCGCGTGCGGTCGAGTTGAAGTCCCCGCCGACAACGGCGGGAAGGGTCGGGTCGAGCGCCTCGAGAATCGCCCGCATCTCGGCTTCGCGGGCAGCGTCCTCGCCGGCCAGCCGGGCCGCAAGGCTGTCACCACAGGTGGGGCAGGGCGAGGTCAGGTGAACCGGGACGTACTGGACGCCGTCGACGATGGCCACGAAGGTTCCTCGCGCCCGCTGGTGCGGTCGGGCGACCTCGATGACGCGCTCGATCGGCCGGCGCGAGAAGAGGGCCACGCCGCCCACGGTGCGTGACTCCGACAGGCGCGCATGCGGGTGGGTGGCGGCCAGTCGCTCCCGGAGCGCCGCCATCCGCGACGGGAACACCTCCTCGAGCAGGAGGACGTCGGGTTCGTGCGCCTCGACCAGGGCGGCGACCTGCTCGACCGAGTCGCTGGATGCCAGCACGTTGAGGCTGGCCACCGTCAGGGTCGGCTCCGGCCCGGTCCCGCGCGGCAGGAACAGGCCGCCGTGCACGACGATCCAGAAACCGACCGGTACCAACAGCAGGGACACGGCCGGTCGGTCGCGTCGTCGTGCCGCCAGCAGGGCGAGCGGCAGGGCTGGCAGCGGCCACCAGAAGGCGAGAAGATCGAACGGGAGCAGCAGCCAGCCGCCTAGGTCGAGCCACCACAGCAGGGTCGTGACGGCAGTGACCGCGGCGTAGACGACGCCGACGATCAGCAGGAGCGGTCGTCGTGGTCGGCCAACAGCACGGCCCCTCATCCGGCGACGGCGTCACCGATGCGGTGGACGAGGAGTCGGTCCGTGCCCCCACGACCGCCGGGCACGCCCGAGACGATGACCACACGATCGCCCCGCGCGGCGAAGCCACCCATCCGACAGACATCGTTGGCAGCCTCGATCAGCGCCACGGTGTGGTCTTCCTCTCCGACGAGCTCGCCATGGGTCCCCCACATCAGCGCAAAGCGCTTCAGCGGCGCTTCGGAGGTCGTCAGGCCGACAATGGGGATGGGCGGCCGGTACTTGGAGACCAATTGGACGGACCGACCGCTGAAGGAGAACACGAGGATGGCCTTGGCCTTTGCGTCCTTGGCAACCTGGACCGCAGCCCTCGCCACCAACCGCGACACCGACAGCTCCTTTGCGGGTCGCTGGGCCTGGATGCGCTCGCTGTTCTCCTCCGCGGCGATGATGATGTTCGACATCGTCCGGACGGCGGCCACCGGGTGTGCGCCCGTCGCCGTCTCGGCCGACAGCATCAGGGCATCGGTGCCGTCGAAGACCGCGTTGGCGACATCCGAGGCCTCGGCACGGGTCGGCCGGGGGTTCGTCACCATGGACTCGAGCATCTCGGTGGCCGTGATGACCGGCCGGCCCTCCTGGTTGGCCAGGTCGATGATCTCCTTCTGGAGGGCGGGGACGCGTTCGGGGCCCATCTCGACGCCGAGGTCACCGCGGGCGACCATCACGGCGTCGGTGACAGCGAGGATTTCCTCCAGCCGTTCGACGGCCTCCGGGCGTTCGAGCTTGGCGATCACCGGTGCGGTGCTGTCGAGGGCATGGATCATCCGGCGCGCCTCGACGACGTCCTCGGGGCGTCGCACGAACGACATGGCCACCCAGCTGATCCCCATTCGGCAGGCGGCCTCGAGGTCGGCCCGGTCCTTGTCGGTGAGCGCACCGGCGGACACGTCCACGCCCGGCAGGTTCACGCCCTTGCGCGATGTCGCCTGCCCGCCGGCGACCACGTTGCACGTGATCGCGTCGCCATCGACCTCCGAGACGACGAGGCGCAACATCCCGTCGGCGACGAGGACGAGGCTGCCGGGTTCGACGTCCTTGGCCAGGTGCTCGTAGACGACGGGCAGGACCGGGCGGCCGTCGTCCTCGTAGTCGTCCAGGACCTCACGGCCACCCAGCAGGACGGCCTCCGCCCCGGTCTCGAGCGCCACGCCGTTGGCCGGCAGCGTGCCCAGGCGGATCTTGGGCCCCTGGAGATCGCCGACGCTCCCGATCGTCTTGCCCAGCTGGCGGCCAAGCTCCTCGACCATCTCGAGGCGCCGCTCGTGGTCGGCGTGCGTCCCGTGCGAAAAGTTGAGCCGGACGACGTCGACGCCGGCCGCGAGGGTTTCGCGCAGCACGTCACGATCATCCACGGCAGGGCCGAGGGTGGCGACGATCTTTGCTCTGCGCATGCGGCTCCTCCGCACGACGGTCAGCGTACGAGCAGCCGCCCGTCCGCAGCCGCACGCTGCCGTCATTCCCCCGTCTGGGTCACGTCGAGCTCGCCGCTGGCGATGCGGTCGGTCCAGGCCTCGAGCTGTTCGAGGACGGCCCGGAGGCTGTCGCTGCTCGTGCGCATCCGATGAATGCCCTCGTTGACGCCGATCGTGTCCGGGAGGTCCTGGTAGCCGCCTGCGAGCAGCGCGTCGAAGGCCAGGCGAAACACGACAGTCCGGTTGCGGTCGACGACGATGGCGTTGTCCGGCAGGTCAGCTGTCGGGACGTCGTCGGCCCACACGATCAGGGGGACATCCGGCAACGCGGCAACGACCCGCGCCACGACCTCATCGACCAGCGGTCCGACGTCGACGACGATCGCGCGCGGTTCCTGGCTGAGGATGGCCTCGACGATCGGGCCGATGTCCTGCTCCTGCTGGGAGAGCGTGCCGACGATGGGCGCAACGACCTCGGCCGGGGTCTCGCCCTCGGTGGGGCCAGCAACGGCCCCGGATCGATTCGGCGCCGGCACGGACGCATGGCCGTTCGTGAGGGCGGCACGTTTCACCGCAAGCGCCGGCTGGCCCTCGCGCACCAGCGCAGCCACCACGCCGCCCCGTGCGACGAGGCCGGCAGCCACACCCACCAGGAAGCTCGTTTCGGCGTAGCGCGGCCGAGGTGCCCACAGGTTGGCGGGCGATTCGATGGCCCGGCTCGAGTCCACGCAGAAGTGCGTCCCCGGCAGCCTCGCGGCCACGGCTGCCACGTCCTCCACACCAACGGGATGCAGGACGCACACGAGGTCCCAACCGTCACCGGCGAGGACAGCGGCGACGTCACCGACGAACTCGGGACCGTCCGGCTGGACGAACCGGAGCTCGACGTTGCGCGCGGACGACGCAACCACGGAATCGATGCTGCGACGCAACTGGGCGATGTCCTCGGCCGGGGCACCCAGCGGCGGCAGGACCACCGCCACCCGCGTGGGCACGATCGACGTCTCGCTGGCCACACCCGTGGGCGCGGGCGAGATGTCCTCGCCGGCGCCACCCGTGCAGCCCACGACGAGGCACGCCGCGAGCGCCATGGCCCACCACCGCGTCACGGGCGGCTCACGCGCGCGTCACGAGCGGAGGCCGTCGAACAGGTCGTCCTCGATCGAGCGTGGTCGCGGCCCGTCCTCGAGCACGAACTCCTCGACCCCGAAGTGGCTCGGCACGTGTTCGGGTGGCGTGCTGAGGAAGAACGACTCGGGGCCGATCTGGCTGCGATGGGCCGCCATCGCAGCCCGCTTGCGCTCCAACCAGTCCGTCACGTCCACGACCGTCGTGATCTGGTCCTGGTCGACCCCGAAGGGAAGCCGGGAGACGTCGAGGTCAGGGTTGCGACCCCATGGCGAAGTGGCACCTGCCTCGAGGAGCAGGCGGTGGTTGCGCAGCAGGCGCTGGCGGTTGAGAGCATGGACGTACCGCTTGGCGACCCGATGTGGCTCGCCCTCGACATCCGCGCTCGGGTCGGCGGCGCGAGCCACCGCGGCAACCGTGACGCGATTGGCCTGGACGTGGTCGGGGTGCCCGTAGGTCCCGTGCTGGTCATCCGACACGACGACGTGCGGCCGTCGCTGCCGAATGATGGCGGCCAGGCGATTGGCGGCCTCGTCGACCGGGGCGTTGATGAACGCCTCCGGGTGCTTGTTGTCGGCTGTGCCCGCCATCCCGCTGTCCCGGTACCCGAGCTGGTCATGGGTTGGACCCCCGAGGGCGGCGAGGGCATCGGCGAGCTCGCGTCGTCGATGGGTCGCGATGTCCTCGTCACCGAGGTCGATGCCGGCCAGGTTGTCGCCGGCTTCGCCGCCCGTGCACGTGACGACATGGACGTCTGCGCCCTCCTCCAGGTAGCGAGCGATCACGCCGCCACACGCGATGGACTCATCGTCGGGGTGCGGATGGACAAACAGCGCCCGCAGGTCGGCCACGCGTTCTCGAATCGACGGGGTGCCCATTGTGCCGCGCGCTGACGGCATGCTTCGTCGACCGTTGCGCTGGCGCCGTTAGCCTCCGTCGACCACCGTCCTGGGCCAGACCGTGTCGTTCACGCTCGTTGACGACGCCGACCATCTGTCGTCGGCACTCGACGACCTGCCCGACGGACCGTGGGGCGTCGACGTCGAGCGCGGCGACTCGCTGCGGTACCACCGGCGTGCCGCACTGATCCAGGTCGGTGCCGACGGACGGGCAGTCCTCATCGATCCGCTGGCCATCGACGACCTGTCCGCCCTGAACGCCGCCATCGCCGGGCGCCTGTGCATCCTCCACGCCCTCACGAACGACCTGGCGCCGCTGGCCAAGGTCGGCGTCGCGCCCGAGGAGGTCGCCGACACGTCGGTGGCAGCTGCGCTGCTCGGCCTGCCCACCGGACTTGCGCCGCTCATGGAGGAGATCCTCGGCGTCGAGCTGGCGCCGGACAAGGAGCGATTCCAGCGGGCCGACTGGGAGCACCGGCCGTTGAGCGACGAGATGCTGGCGTATGCCGCCGGGGACGTCACGGAGCTCCCGGCGCTGTGGACGGCACTGGCCGATCGCCTCGAGGAGGCAGGTCGGATGCCCTGGTACCAGCAGGAGCTGGCGGCCACGCTCGAGACCGCCGCCGACGAGAGCCGGTCGTGGCGTGACGTGCGGGGGACGGGACGGCTGCGACCGCAGGCCCGCGCAATCCTGCGCCGACTCTGGCTCGCGCGCGAGGAGATCGCTGCGACCCAGGACGTCGCCCCCAACCGGATCCTGCACGACAAGGTGCTGGTCGACCTCGCCGCGCACCCACCCGAGACCCCTGACGGACTGGTCAAGCGCAGCGATCGCCGACGCGGCGTCCTCCGGCGCAATGCCGAGCGGCTGTTCACCGCACTCAGCGCAGGGGCCGAGGACGATCCGATCGAGCGCGAGGGTCCGTCACGCCGATGGCGGGACGAGGACCGAGCCGCGCAGGACCGGATGCGCCGGGCCCGCAGCGCGGTGGCCGATGAGCTCGGGATCGACCCGGGGGTGCTGTGCCCCGGTCGCGTCCTGTGGTCGGCGATCGCCGCCGAGCCGGCCGACGGACGGGAGCTGTGCGCTGCGGCGGGACTTCGACCCTGGCAGACCGAGCTGCTCGCCGAACCGCTGTGGGAGGCCTACGTCGGTGACGACGCCTGACGTTCGATCGCCCGGCTGAGGACCGACGGCAGCAGGAACTCCACGTCCTCGTCGACGACCGTGATGGTCTCGACCGTGGAGGTGCCTCGCTGGCGGAACCAGTCGATGACGCCCTCGACGAGCTCCTCGGGGGCTGACGCCCCGGAGGTCAGCCCGACCACGTCCGCGTCAACGAGCCATGCCTCGTCGATCTCGCTGGCATCGTCGACGAGATACGCCGGCACGCCCCGCTCACGGGACACCTCGACCAGCCGCTTCGAGTTCGAGGAGTTCTGTGAGCCCACGACCAGGACGAGGTCGCACTGGCCGGCCAGCTCCTTGACGGCCGACTGCCGGTTCGTGGTCGCATAACAGATGTCGTCCTTCTTGGGCTGGTGCACGAGGGGAAACCGCTCGCGAAGGCGTCCGATGATTCCCTCGGTCTCGTCCATGGACAGGGTCGTCTGGGTGATGTAGGCGATGTTGGCGTCGTCGTCGAAGGCCAGCGCGTCCACGTCGTCGGTGTCCTCGACCAGGGTGATCGACCGGGGGGCCTGGCCCATGGTCCCGATGACCTCCTGGTGGCCCTCGTGGCCGATGAGGACGACGTCCATGCCGGCCGCCGCATATCGCCTGGCCTCATGGTGCACCTTGGTCACCAACGGGCACGTGGCGTCGATCAGCGTGTGCTCGAGCTGCTCGGAATGCTCGAACGCCTCCGGAGGCGAGCCATGGGCGCTGAAGACGACGACCGCACCCTCGGGGGCATCACGTTCATCCTCGACGAACACCGCACCCTTGCCCCGGAGCGTCTCGACCACGTGGCGGTTGTGGACGATCTCGTGGCGGACGTACACCGGCGGCCCATACACCTCGAGGGCCTTCTCGACGATGAGAACGGCGCGGTCGACGCCGGCACAGAAACCGCGCGGCGCCGCCAACAGGAGGGTGGACGGGAAGGACATGACTGCGTTTGTATCGCCGCGGTGCGCAGACCGCGAATCGGGCGCTCGCCGTTCGCGAACCGGCGCGGGCCACCGGGCATACTTGCGAACGGAGAGAGGCCAGCGTGCACATCATCGTCGGCGGCTGCGGCCGCCTGGGCGCCGAGATCGCGGAGCGACTGTCGGACGACGCCGACAACGACGTGGTCGTCGTCGACATTGACCCGCACGCCTTTGACCGGCTCGGTGCCGCATTCAACGGCGAAACGGTCAACGGCGACGTGACGGACCGGGACGCACTCGAGCGGGCCGGCATCGCCTACGCCGACGGCTTCATGGCAGTCACGAAGTCCGACAACGCCAACCTGATGGCGGTCCAGATCGCCAAGCACCTCTACGGCGTTGAGCGCGCCGTTGCCCGGCTGTTCAGCCCCGAGCGCGAGCCCGTCTACCGCAAGCTCGGCATCCGCAACGTGTCCGGCACGGGGATGCTCGCCAAGCTGTTCCTCAACGAGTTCCGCCACGAGTCGTTCCCGCAGCACGTGCACTTCGAGACGGGCACGATCGAGGTCGTGGATCTCATCGTCGGGCCGCAGGGCCACGGCGTGACGGTGGATGACTTCGAGCTCGATGGCCAGGTCCGGATCGCGGCCATCCAGCGGGACAGGAAGGTCTTCGTTCCTCGTCCCGACGACCGGCTCCAGCGCGGCGACCTGCTGGCGGCGGCGGTCAAGGGCGGTGCCTTCAAGAAGGTGGCCCCGTTGCTGGCCGACGGGGAGGAGGGCTGATGTACATCGTCATCGGCGGCGGCGGACGCATCGGTCGGCACATCGCCGCGGACATGGTCGCGAAGGGCCACGAGATCACGATCGTGGAGCGCGACGGCAAGCGCTGTGAGCGACTCGTCGCCGAGACCGGCATCCTCGTCATCGAGGGCGACGTGGCCGACGTGCGGTACCTGGAGCAGGCACACCTCGAGCGCGCCAACGTCTTCGTGGCGACGACCCACGACGACGACGAGAACCTCGTGGCCTGCCAGCTCGCGATGATCGAGTTCGACGTCAAGCGCACGATCTCCCGGGTGAACACCCCCAAGAACGTCGACATCTTCGAGGCCCTCGGCATCGAGGCGGTGTCGTCGACCCGGCTCATCTCCGAGCTGCTCGAGCACGAGTTCGCCACCGGTGACCTCGTGCACCTCCAACCGCTTCGGGGCGGCAAGGTCGAGCTGGTGGAGATCCGCCTGCCCACCGCCGAGGAGGGCGGCCCCCGGTCGCGCATGGTGCAGGACCTGCCCCTCCCCGAGGACTCGGTGTTGGTGGCGATCTTCCGGGGCGAGGAGGTCATCATCCCGCGCGGCGTGACGCTCCTCGATCCCGGTGACATCGTCGTGGCGCTCACCACGCCCGAACGAGCCGACGAGCTCCAGGGGATCCTGAGCGGCTCATGAGCACGCGCGAACGATACGAGCGGCCCGCCGTCCTCCAGGCGCTGGAGGGCATCGGCCTGGTGGTGGCGTTGTCCGCGGCGGTCTGGCTGGTCGCCGCCGGGCTGGCGCTCGTCGTCGCGTGGGTGTTCTGACGGACATGCGTGCACCGAGCGTCTGAGGGATGCGCACCGAAACCTCCCGTGAGCAGATCCGAACGGTCGTCTCGATCCAGGGACAGCTGCTCGGGATCCTCGGCGCGCTTGCCATGGCCGTCGCGCCGGTGGCGGTGGTTGCCGGCGAATGGAACGCCCTGTCGGCCCTGCTCATCACGGCGGCGATCGGCCTCGGGGCCGGGCTGACCGCCCGGCGACGGCTGCTGGCTCGTCGCGACCTCACGTGGTCGGAGGGCATGGTCGTGCTCGGGCTCGCGTATCCGGTCATGTCCGTGTTGGCCGCCGTTCCGTTCGCCATGTCCGGACATGCCGGCAGCTGGGGCGACGCGTTCCTCGAGGCGATGTCGGGCCTCACCACCACGGGGCTCAGCGTCCTGCACGACATCGACCATCTCCCGCACGCCGTCGCCGCCTGGCGCCAGTCGATCCAGATCATCGGCGCCATCACGATCCTGATCGCGGGACTGACCGTGTTCACCCCGCGATCGCAGAAGGCCTCCAACCTGTACGGCGCCGGCGTGCGGCTCGAGCGCAGCGTCCCCGGTTTCGTGACGACCTTCCGGCACATGGTCAAGGTCGGGGTTGCCTGGACCATCGCGGGCGGCGTGGCGCTCTCGTTGGCGCTGGCGGTGGCCGGCGTCCCGCTGCTGCGCATCCCGTTCCACGCGATGGCCCTGTTCACGAGCGCGTTCTCGACCGGTGGTTTCTCGGTGTCGTCGGCATCGGTGGCCAGCTATCACTCCTGGTCCATCGAGCTGGTCCTCATCGTCCTGATGCTGGCCGGCGCCATCGCGTTCCCCCTCCACATCCTGCTGTGGCGAGGCGAGGTCCGACGCGCCGTTCGTCACGTCGACACGCGGTCCCTGGCAGTCGTGTTCTCGACTGCCCTGGTCGTCGTGCTGGTCGGCCTCGGCCGTTCGGGGGCGTTCACCGATGCCTTGCCGCTGCTGCGCCGGGGTCTGTTCCAGGTTGTCTCGGCGCAGACGACCACCGGGCTCACGGTCGTGGAACCACGGGTCCTGGCGTCCGACTGGGGCCTGATCGCGCCCGCTGGCCTGGTCCTGGCCATGGCGATCGGTGGCATGCGACGGTCCACGGCGGGCGGCGTCAAGGCCGAGCGCTTCGGCCTCATCTTCCGCGGCATCTTCCGGGAGATGCGCCGTGTCCTGCTGCCCGACCACGCGCTCGTCGTGGAGACCTACCAGCACAAGGGCCGGCCGCGCATCCTCACGGACGCCCACATCCGGGCCGTGGGAACGATGCTGTTGCTGTTCATGACGACGCACCTGGTCGGTGCGCTCGTGATCCTCTACGGGGCCGATTCGTTCGACCTCACCGAAGCGATGTTCGAGTCCGTCTCCGCGACGTCCAACGTCGGCATGTCCATCGGCATCCTGGGTCCGATGAGCTCCGGGATCCTCAAAACCGTCGTCGTGCTCCAGATGTGGCTGGGGCGTCTCGAGTTCATGGCTGTTTTTGCGCTGGCCGGCTTCCTCTGGTCCATCCGGCGCCTGCCTGCAAGGAGCACTGCATGAGTGCAAGCACACCGATTCGTCCGGCCACGATCGCCCGGGTGATCGTCTCGTTCCTGCTCGCCGCCGGGCTGGTCTTCGCCATCTGGGGCGTGCGCCAGAACGCGCCGACGAGCGGGCAGGACTTCACGATCCCCGAGGCGGCCGACGTGGCCGAGCTCGAGACCACGGTCGAACGATGTGGCCGCACGCTGCCGGACCAGCCGGCACTCCCCGACACCGATGGTGTCCGGGACTTCGGGAGGGTCTCGTCAACGGCAGTCGTCGAGTGCCCGGACCTGTTCGACCAGCAGTCGGTCGTGTACGTGGGTGAGGTCGTCGGCGACATCCTGCGTCGCGACGGGGGCGCGTGGGTCCTCGTCAACGACGACGACTACGCGCTCGAGGTCGGGCCGGCGGGGTCCAGCGCCGAGCTGCGAGGCGCGAACTCGGGCCTGTCGGTCTGGCTTCCCGGTGACATGGCGGACGAGCTCGGACGGCCGGGTGGGCCGGGGTGGCGCGGCGACGTGATCCAGCTGTCCGGGATCATCCACCGGGTCGACGAGCTGGATGGCGGCGGCCTCACGTTGCGCGCGAGCACGATGCACGTCGTCGCCCCAGCAGCAGCAGCAGACACGCCCGTCAACCGCGCGCAGCTGGCCCTGGCGCTGGGCCTGGTCGCCATCGTCGCGACGATGTTCAGCGTCGAGCGTCGCGTGGCAGCCCGCCGGTGACGAACGCCCCCCGACGCCGCAGCATCCTGCTGGTTCGCCCCAGCAGGGAGGACCTGCAGCTCGTTGGGCTCTACGTCGGCAAGGTCGCGTTCGGCCTGGGTCTCGTTCAGCTGATCCCCCTGGGGGTGGCGCTGCTCCAGCAGGAATGGAACAGCGCGACGGCGTTGGCCATCGGTGCGGCCGGTGCCATGGCGATGGGTCTGTCAGCGGAGATCCGACTGCACTCGGATCGCCAGTTGTTGTGGTCGCACGGGCTCGTCACGGTCGCAGCCGCCTGGCTCGTCGGCGCGATGCTGCTGGCCATCCCGCTGTGGCTCAGCGGCCACTGGGGCTCCTACCTCGACGCCACCTTCGAAGCGATGTCCGGCCTGACCGCAACCGGCTTGAGCCTGACCCAGGACATCGACCACCTTCCGACATCGATGAACCTCCTGCGGCACCTGAGCCAGTTCATCGGCGGCCAGGGGATCATCATCGTCGTGTTGACGATGTTCGCCTCGACGTCAGGCGTCGGAACGCTCTACGTCGGTGAGGGTCGCGACGACCGGATCGTTCCCAACATCATCCGTGCGGCACGCTTCATCTACCTGGTGGCGGGCACCTACCTGGTTATCGGCACGCTCGCGCTCATGGCCGCCGGGATGGTGGCGGGCCTGTCCCCGATCCGCTCGCTCCTCCACTCGCTCAACCTGTTCATGGCGTCGTTCGACACGGGTGGATTCGCGACCAACTCGACCTCGATCAAGTTCTACCACTCAGCCGGCGTCGAGGCCGTCGTGATCGTCCTGATGATCGCGGGCACGCTGTCGTTCGGGCTCCACTACGAGCTGTGGCGGGGGCGACGGCGAGACCTGATCGAGAACATCGAGACGCGTTCGCTCGCCGTGACGTTCCTGGTCACGTGCAGCCTGCTGCTCGTGGCGCTCGCGCAGGTCGGCGTGCTGGACGGGATGGGGTCGAGCCTGCGGACGGGCGTGTTCATGATCCTGTCCGCCCACACGACCACGGGGTTCTCGACGGTGCACCCCAACATGATCGGCGAGCACTGGGGGCTGGTGGCACCCGCGATCCTGGTGATCACCATGTCGCTGGGCGGCATGGCATCGTCGACTGCCGGCGGGATGAAGGGGATCCGGATTGCCCTGGCGGCCAAGTCGACCGTCCGTGACATTCGCAGCACGCTCGCCCCCGACGCGGCCGTGATCGTGACCTCGTACCGAGCCCGCACACGTCGCGTGCTCACGGATGGCGACGTTCGGGCGGCGATGACGATCATCGTCCTGTTCCTCGGGACCTACCTCCTCGGCGCCGTGGTGGGCGTCTACTACGGGTTCCCGCTCGATCGTGCGCTGTTCGAATCGGTGTCGGCGACGGCCAATGGGGGCCTGTCCGCCGGCGTGCTGTCACCGGACAATCCCGCCGTCCTGAAGGCCACGTATCTCGTGCAGATGTGGCTGGGACGGCTGGAGTTCATGACGGCGTTCGCGATGCTCGGCTACATCGTCGCCATCGTCCGGGGGCGCCGTTGACCGAGCTTCATCGCGACTCCGGCAAGACCCGGCGCGCGCCGGTGATCCTCGACCTGTTGCGCGAGGAACTGCCCGAGGCCGAGATCGCCCTGCACTTCTCGAACCGCTGGGAGCTGCTGGTCGCCACGATCCTGTCGGCGCAGGCGACCGACGTGAAGGTCAACGAGGTCACCGAGACGCTCTTCCGCGAACTTCCGAACGTCACCGCCGTCGCCGAGGCGCGCCTCGAACGGATCGAGGAGCTGATCGGTTCGCTGGGCCTATTCCGCCAGAAGGCAAGGAGCCTCCAGGAGTCGGCGCGCCTGATCCTCGAACGTCATGGCGGTGATGTCCCCGGCACGATGGAGGAGCTGACGGCCCTGCCGGGCGTCGCCCGCAAGACCGCCAACGTGGTGCTCTCGAATGGCTTCGGGATCAACGCCGGCGTCGTCGTCGACACCCACGTGACGCGGTTGGCACGGCGGCTGTTGTTCACACGCGAGGAAACGCCGCCCAAGATCGAACAGGACCTGATGCGCCTGTTCCCACAGGAGCGGTGGCTGGAGGTCTCCGACCTGCTCATCCATCACGGGCGCCGAACCTGCGATGCCCAGCGCCCGGCCTGTGCCGACTGCGTGGTCGAGCACCTGTGCCCGTCGAGCCAGGTCGCGGGGCGCCGGGACAAGGACGCCAAGCGGCGCGCTGCAGCTCGCCAGGCGCGCAACTCGGGCAGCGCCGCCGCTCGGCAGGCACGCAAGCGCACGGGCTGACTCAGCTGTCGGAATCCTCGCCGTGCTTCGCACGTCGACGAGCAGCCCAGCCCTCGACGTTCTCCTGGGATGTTCGTTCGATGCCGAGCGCGTCTGCCGGCACGTCCTCGGCGATGGCGGACCCGGCGCCCGTCACGGCACCCGGTCCGATCTCGACCGGCGCCACGAGCATCGTGTCGGAGCCGATGAAGGCGCCGTCGCCGATGATCGTCTCGTGCTTGTCGAACCCGTCGTAGTTGCACGTGATCGTCCCGGCACCGACGTTGACGTCCCGGCCGATCGTCGCATCACCGATGTAGGACAGGTGCGGCACCTTGGAGCCCTCACCCACCGTCGCGTTCTTCATCTCGACGAACCCGCCAGCCTTTGCTCCCGCCGCCAGCCGGGTTCCGGGTCGGAGGTAGGTGAAGGGTCCAACCGTTGCGCGTGCCCCGATCTCAGCTCCGTCGGTCACGGTCCACGTCACGGTGGCCTCCGCCCCGACGGTCGTGTCGACCAGCCGGCAGTTCGGCCCGACCGAGGCGCCTTCGGCGACGGCTGTTGCGCCCTCCAGGTGGGTGTTGGGGAGGATCGTGGCGTCTGAACCGATCGTCACGTCGGCCTCGATCCAGGTCGTGGTCGGGTCGACGATCGTGACGCCATCGACGAGATGGCGACGCAGGATGCGCTGTCGCAGGACCGCACCGGCGGCCGCGAGCTGGGCCCGGTCGTTGACGCCCGCGACCTCCTCCGACGGTGCCGTCAGCGCCGTGACCGACGCGCCGCGGTCCAGGAAGACGGCAATGGCATCGGTCAGGTAGCGCTCGCCCTGCACGTTCTCCGTTCCGATCGAGGCCAGCACGTCTGCCAGCCCGTCGACCGGGAACCGGTACATGCCGGCGTTGACCTCCCGGATCGCGAGCTCGTCGTGGGAGGCGTCCTTGTGCTCGACGATGCGGGCAACCGTGTCACCCCGGCGAACGACCCGGACGTAGCCGGACGGATCGTCGAGCTCGGTCATGAGCATCACGACGTCCGCCGGGTCGGCCAACAGCGCCTCGAGCGTCGAGGGCAGCAGCAACGGTGAGTCCCCGGGCAACACGACCACCCGCTCGATGTCGGCGCGCAACGCCGCCAGGGCGACCTCGGCTGCGTGACCGGTCCCGAGCTGTTCCTCCTGGACGACGAGGTCCACGGCGGCGCCGATGGCATCGACCTCCGCGCGCACGTCGCCTGCCTGGTGGCCGATCACCACGATGGTCTGGTCAAACCCGACGGGCTCGAGCGACGCGAGGACGTGGTGGAGCAGCGAGCGGCCACCCACTCGATGGAGAACCTTGGCGAGGTCGGACTTGAACCGCGTGCCCTTGCCCGCCGCGAGGACGACGGCTGCCGTCGCGGCCATGTTCCCTCCGTTGTCGGCAGCGACACGAACGCTGTGGCCCCGCGAACCCTACGACACGCGAGCGCCGGGCACGCCTGACCCTCGGCCCACCTCGTCATCCGGCCGCGCTGTGGCTGATTCGCGATTCGCGCAATCCCTCCAAGAGTGCGAAGAATCGACGTACGTTTGGATGCCCGCGACCGGAGCGCGCCGTGGCCGACCGTCCCGACCCCGATGTCCTGCTGGATGCCGTCCGCGATGCCGTGATGCCATGGTTGTCGACGCTCGACGACCGCCCCATTCGACCGGAGCTGGACGCAGCGCAGGTGCTCGACCGCATTCCGGACCGGCTCCCCGAGGCCGGCAGCGATCCCCTGGAAGTCGTCGAGGAGTTGCGCACGATCGCCGAGGACGGGCTCATCGCCATGGGCTCGCCACGCTTCCATGGATGGGTGATCGGCGGCGCGCTGCCGGCAGCCCAGGCGGCCGACTGGATGCTCACGGCGTGGGACCAGAACAGCGCCATGGTCGAGGTGACGCCCGTGACCGTGGGCCTGGAATGGATGGCCGGCCGCTGGCTCAAGGAGCTGCTGGACCTTCCGCGCGACGCGTCCGTGGGGTTCGTGACCGGCGGCCAGATGGCCAACTTCACGTGCCTGGCAGCCGGTCGCCAGCGCGTGTACGACGCGGTCGGCGTGGATCTGCAGGCCGTCGGGCTCCAGGGCGCTCCTCCCCTGACGGTGATCGTTGGTGAGGCGCGCCACTCGACCATCGGTACGGCCCTGCGCTACCTCGGGATTGGCGAGGACCAGGTCCGCATCACGGCCATCGACAGCCAGGACCGCATGCTGCCCGACGCCGTCGACGAAGCCCTCGAGGGTGTCATGGGCCCGGTGCTGGTCGTGGCTGCCGCGGGGTCCATCCACACGGGCGACGTCGACCCGATCGGCGCGCTGGCCGAAGTTCTCGATCAGCGCTGCGCCGACAATCGCCAGCGGGCCTGGCTGCACGTCGACGGGGCCATCGGGCTGTGGGGCCGGGCGTCGCAGGACCCGGACCTCCTCAGTCGGCTCGACGGACTCGAACGGGCCGATTCGTGGTCCACGGACGGACACAAGTGGCTCAACACGCCCTACGACTGCGGGATCGCCATCACCGCCGACCGGGTGGCCCACGAACGGGCCATGAACATCCATGCCGAGTACATCCCTGACGGTGAGGCGGCGCACGACTCCATCGCGTACGCGCCCGAGATGTCGCGTCGAGGTCGTGGTGTGACGGTCTGGGCTGCCCTGCGCCAACTCGGTCGCAGCGGCGTCGCCGAGCTCGTCGACAGCCTGCGCGCACGGACCCGCGAGTACGCCGAGCAGCTCGGCGCGTTGCCCGGGTGCGAGGTCCTCCACGAGGTCGTGCTGAACCAACTGACGGTGCGCTTCGCGGATCCAGCCGATCTCGACGACGACGCCCACACCCAGTGGCTGGTCAAGGCGGTGCAGGACGAGGGCACCTGCTTCCCGACACCCTCGACATGGGGCGGTGGCGCCGTCATGCGCATCAGCGTCAGCAACCACCGCACGACCAGCGAGGACGTCCGCCGCTCGGTGGCCGCGATCGCTGCCCTTCATGCGACGGGCCGCGCCTGAGGAGCGAGCCGGCCTCCTGGCCTCAGGCTTCCAGATCGGCCAGGAACGGAACCAGGATCGCCAGGAGATCGTCCGGTCGCTCCAGCATCGGCGTGTGACCTGACCCCTCGATCACGTGGGGCTCGAGGCCAGCCTCGCGGTAGCGCGCGAGGTTCGGCTCGGGCGGGGTGAGCACGTCACGGTCGCCCCACACGACGAGCACCGGCTTGCCCAGGTCCGCGAGGCGGTCGGCAGTCGCACGTTCCTCGTGGAGGTCGTTCGCGGCCGAGGAGTGGCACAACGCCCGGTGGGTGAGCTGTTCGAGCGACGCGTGGGCGATGTCGGGCACCTCGAAGTCGTCGGCGAAGCCATCCTGGAGTGACCCTTCCGTCAGGACGTCGACGCCTCGAAAGCGGTCGATCAGTGCCCCCAGCACCGGCCAGCAGCCTGCCTTGTTCAGCAGCGAGCGGTTCACCAGCCCCGTGTCCGCGAAGGTGTCGATAACGGCGACCGCGACGATTCGATCCGGTGCTCGCTCTGCGATGGCCGTGGCGATGTGCCCACCCATCGAGTGCCCTACCAGCGTGGCATGGTCGACGCCCAGTGCGTCCAGGGCCTCGAGGATGGCGGTCGACTGGCCATCGGCGCCGAAGGCCGCGTCGTCCCCGGGGGCCTCCGAGCCTCCGTGTCCGACGACATCGATGGCGATCACACGGTGGCCCTGCGCTGCGAGCGCCGCCGGGACCGTCCCCCACCACGCCATCGACGCGGCGTACCCGTGGATCAGGACGACTGCTGGCCCGTCCTTCGGGCCCCAGTGACGAACGTTGAGATCCGGGCCGGGCAGCTCGAGGACCTCACCACCGGCGAACGGTTCCGCCTCACGCGTGGCCTGAGAAACCAGGAACGTGTTGACCAGCAGCCCCACGACGAGGAGGGCCACCGCTGAAATCCTGGCCCTCTTCGTCATCAGTCCAGCCTAACGACGACGCTCGTGAGGACCCTTGATGCCGGCCCGGCGTGGACCTTTGGCCTCGGCGCGGGCCGATCGACCGCCCCAATTTCTCCCTCAGCGGCTGACGTACTCCTCCGGTTTCCGCAGGACGATGATCGCGGCGATCAGGAACCAGACATACGGAAGGCCGGACGTGGCATTCCAGGCATCAGGCGAGGCGAACCACGAGACGCCCTCGGCCACGCCGGTCAGGATCATGGCCCATCCGAGCCAGCGGGGAAACATCCGCGTCAGCAGGATGGCGCCGCCGAGGGTCAGGCCGAGCATCAGGTCGGCGGGCAGCACGGCCCAGTAGGCCGCGAACGAGAGCCCGTGCAGCACCAGATAGCCATCGTCGCCCAGCCCGCCATGCGACGACCAGAAGACGGCCGTGGCGAACGCCATGAGGTAGCCGACGGAAGCGATCACCGACACGATCGCGAAGGCCAGCACGCTGCGGCCGAGCCACGGGGCGCCGTTCCGGTCCTCCCCGATCAGCACCGAGAGCTTCGACACGAAGACGAGCAGGAGCATGTAGCCGAGCGTGACCAACCCGACCCCGGCGACGAACTGGCCATCGAACGACGAGTCTCGGTAGAAGGCGACGATGGCCTCTGGCGTCTCGGTCCAGCCCGGCAGATCAGGCTCACCGGTGAGGGGCAGACGCGTGACCGCGAGGATCGGCCACAGGAGCCCACACAGCGCGGCAAGCCTTGTGGCGCCAACCGAGCGAAGGACACTGTCGGAATCCGTGAGTGGAGTCATGCGTCACCCTGCGACACCCGGCTGCACTCATCATGGCCCGTTGATCGGGCCGGGTCAACCGCAGGGTCAGGCAACGCGCGATCGATGGCTGGGAGGCAGGGGCTCGAACCCTGAATACCGACTCCAAAGGACGGCGTGTTGCCAGTTACACCACCTCCCAGTGGTCCTCGACATCGCCGAGGAACCGGCACGGCGGAGGGTAGGAGGCGGTTGGGGTTGCTCAGCCCAGCTCGGCGAGCAGCTCCGGGCCGCCCGCAGGGGCGCTCGCGACGAGCACACGGTCGAACTCGTCCTCCACGGCAGCCGCGAGGCGTTGGGCGTTGACCTGGTCCGGAGCAAGACCGAGGACCGTGGGGCCGGAGCCGCTCACGACCGCGCCCAGTGCACCTTCGGTGACCAACCGATCCCGCTGCTTCTCCAGGATGGGCCGCAGCGAGAACGCGGCCGGTTCGAGGTCGTTGTGCAGGGCCGCCCCGAGCGCCTCCAGGTCACCGGTCCCCAGGGCGGTGAGCACGGCATCGGGCTCGGTCTGCGAGGGCTCGCAATGCTCGTCCCACGCGGCATAGACCTCCCGCGTCGACAGCGGCTCCTGGTTGATCCCGACGACCCAGTGGGCCTGCGTGCGACAGAGCACCTGGGCCGTCTGGGTGCCGGTGCCGGTCGCTAGCGCTGTACCACCCAGGACGCAGAAGGGCACGTCCGCTCCAAGGTCGGCCGCGACGCGTCGGAGCTCGGCCGTGTCGAGGCCGCAGTCCCAGAGCTCGTTGAGGGCCACGAGGGCCGCTGCCGCGTCGGCGCTGCCGCCAGCCATGCCTCCGGCGATCGGGATCCGCTTGCGGAGGTGCAGTCGCGTCACCGGGCCGTCGTCGTGATCGCCGTTCCCGCCGCCGCCGAGCGACGCCAACAGCGCCTCGGCTGCGCGGACAGCAAGGTTGCTCGAGTCGCACGGCAGGTGCACCGCGTCCGAGTGCGTCAACGAGATGCTCATCCGCGATCGGACGGTCGGGTGCAGGCCCCCGACCTCGCTCATGCTGGCGGTGAGCCGGTCGTGCACGCCAATGGTCTGCATGACGCTGACAAGGTCGTGGTAGCCGTCGTCGCGGCGTCCTCGCACGCCCAGGAACAGGTTGATCTTGGCGGGGACCCGCACCCGAACCCGGAGGTTGGCCGCCGTCATTGCCCGCTCCCGCCGACGTCGCACCGGACCGTGCGCTCGGACGAGGGTAGGCAGTCGGTCGAGGGGCTCCCGACACCCCGGCCAGCGGCTCAGCGGACCCCGAGCGCCGCGTCAAGGGCGAGCACCTCGGAGGTTCCCAGCCGGCCGGGACGGACCGCCGGATCGAGGCCCGCCGCCTCGAGGGCAGCGTCGACCGCGTCGGTTGGCCGCGTCACGAGAAGGTTGTTGCGGAGCGTCTTGCGCGGCTGACGGAAGCACTCGTCCACGAGGCGCAGCACGCGCGCGCGAGCCTCGTCGTCCGGTGCCTCGCTGCGACGGACGACACGCACCATCACCGAGTCAACTCGTGGGACCGGCAGGAACACGGAGGGGGGCACGCGAAAGACGGCTTCGGCATCAGCGAGCAGGGCCAGCTTCAGCGACACGGCGCCGTACGACCGCTCCCCGGGCATCGCCGTCCACCTGTCACCGACCTCCGCCTGGACCATCAGCAACATGTCGCCGACCGTTCGGGCGGCCAACAGGTGGAACAGGAGGGGTGTCGCAACGTTGTAGGGCAGGTTCGCGACGACCGGGACCGCTCGGCGCTCGCTTTGTGCCCCGTCGGCAGCCGGCGGCCGCACATCAGCGAGGAGCCCATCGAGGTCGGCCTCCATCGCGTCCGCGTGGACGACATGGAGCCGCTCGTGGCCGCCCAGGGTCTCGGCCAGGACGCGCACGAACCCAGCGTCGATCTCGATGGCCGTCACACCGTGACCGGCCCGGAGCAGCCCGCGCGTCAGTGCGCCCAGGCCGGGCCCGACCTCGAGGACGTGCGCGCCAGCCGGCAGGGCAGCCGACGTGACGATCCGCTCCACGAGGTTGGGGTCCACGAGGAAGCTCTGCCCGTCGGTCCGGCGCGGCGCGAGCCCGTGCGCGTCGAGCAGCTGGCGGGTGGTCGTCGGCGTCAGCGGCGCGAGCTCCGGGTCGGGCCCGCCGCTCACCAGGTGATCGTGACCGGATGCCTGCCGTCGGCAACGCCGGCGAGCTCCTTCATGGCACCGCAGGACAGGTCGATGATCTTGCCCGTCCAGGCGGCCGGGCCGCGGTCGTTGATCCGGACCTGGACGGTCCGCCCCGTCCGGTGCGACTCGACGGTCACCATCGTGCCGAACGGCAGGGTCCGGTGGGCGGCCGTCATCGCGTTCTCGTCGAAGACCTCGCCGTTGGCCGTGCGATTGCCGTGCAACCCGTCGTCGCAGCCGTAGTAGGAGGCGAGGCCCTCGTCGATGCCGTTGACACCCGGCGGGTAGTCCTTCGTGCCCTTCTCGATGATCCGGGTCGTGGGCTCTCGGACGACCTGGCTGTCCAGCCGCTCGCGCTCGGTCTCCTCCCCATCCACCAGCGTGAGGCGGTACGTGACCTCCAGCACGCCGTTCACACCCTTCTGCACGGTCCGACTGTGGCCTCGGTACAGCTCATCGGTCTTCCTGGTCACGGTCTCGAACGGAATGGACTCCTCGACCGTGATGGTCTGCTCCTCGACGCGGGCGATCAGGATCGTGTCGCCGTCCTCCAGTGGCGCCCGCAGGCCGGGATCCACCATGTCGTCGGGACCCAGCTCCACGCCGGCCTCATCGAGGGCGGCGCTCACGGTCAGCATCGTGGTCGTGACCTCGTGCACCTGGCCGTCGACGGCGATCGTGACGTCTCGTGGCAGGCGGATCCGGAGCATCGCCTCGCCCACATCGGCGCCGAGCGGCTGGTTGAGCCACAGCTCACTCGTCGGATACGGGAGGTCGAGGACCGACACGACGTCGGCGACGGTCAGCACGGGCGCGTTGAAGGCGAGCGGCTGGCCGTCGAGCATCACGGGGACCGGTCGGGCATCCACGAACTGGATGGTCTCGCCACCCACCAGCTGCTGGTCGCCCGCGGGCACCAGCAGGTCCCGCTGGTCGGGCTCGATGCCCAGGGACGCGACGGCCTCGATGACCGTGTCCTCGAAGGTGCGGACGGTGACCGGCTCGCCGTCGACGATGACCGTCACCTCGCGGACCAGTTGGAGCACGAGCACGTTGCCGGCCAGCAGGACAGCGGCTGCGACGGCAAGCAGCTGCGTGGCACGACGAGCGTCGATCCGCATCAGTTCACGCCCGCCTCGGCGAATGCGAATGCACGACCGGAGTTTTCCCACACCTGCTCACGCATCCAGTCCGGGGACCGCTCGTGCACGGCCGCCAGCGCCTCGATGACCAGGGGCACGTGGCGGGGCTCGTTGGGGGTCCCGCGATGGGGGTGCGGGGTCAGGAACGGGCTGTCGGTCTCCGTGAGCAGGAGCTCGGCAGGCACGCTGGCCGCGGCCGCACGCAGCGGCCCGGCGTTGGTGAAGGTGACGTTCCCGGCAAAGGACATGAACCAACCATGTTCGGCACAACGGGCCACGATCCCTGCATCCCCGGAGAAGCAGTGCATGACGACGCGATCCGGCGCGCCCTGGTCCTCGAGCGTCTCCAGGCACGGCTCCCACGCGTCACGGCAGTGGATCACGAGCGTCCGTCCGGTCCGCTTGGCGATCTCGATGTGCGCCCGGAAGGCCTCGTCCTGCTGCTCGGGCGTCGTGGCGTCGCGATAGCGGTCAAGACCGGTTTCGCCAACGCCGACGACGCGAGGATCGGCGGCCAGCTCCTCGATCTCGGCCAGCACGGAACCCGTGGCCTCGTCTGCGTCGTTGGGATGGATCCCCACGACAGCCCAGACGCCATCGTGCGAGAAGGCCGCGTCGACCGCCTGGCGCGAGGACACCAGGTCGGTTCCAATCGTGACGAGTCGATGGACGCCGGCCGCCCTGGCGCGAGCCACCTGCTCGTCGACGGACGCCTCCCAGTGGTGATCCAGGTGGCAGTGGGTGTCGACGTATCCGACATCGGACAAGCCGCGCTCCGGGCGTCGGGTTCGGGGGACCTCGGCAGGGCACAGTTCCGAGGGCGCGAAAAGGCTAGCAGTGGCGATCTGGAGGCCGTCTGCGCGATGAGGATCGCCTTGGCCATCGTCACGCCCGGCTCGTAGGCTCGGCCGTCTGAGGTCGGCGAAGGTCGGGAGCTCGATGAAGTCCACAGGCATCCGCCGCAAGGTCGACGACCTCGGCCGCATCGTCATCCCCGCCGGGATTCGCAAGAGCCTGTCCATCCGCGAGGGTGATGCCGTCGACGTCTGGGTGGACGGCGATCGCGTGGTGCTCGCCAAGCCGGCCGACCGGTGCGTGTTCTGTGGTTCCGATGAGCCGCCGCTTCACGCGTTCCGCGAGAAGCTCGTGTGCCGGCCGTGCGTGGCGTCGGTCGGCGTGCTCGATGGTGACCTCCGGCAACCCGCAACCGACCCCGCGCCCAGTGCTGCGCCGGCGGCGCCGGAACCGACCCGCGGACTCCCCGCGTGGGACCTCCCGCCAAAGACCTCGCGA
The DNA here is from genome assembly GCA_033721095.1 of Nitriliruptorales bacterium. Lineage (GTDB taxonomy): Bacteria > Actinomycetota > Nitriliruptoria > Nitriliruptorales > Nitriliruptoraceae > JAWWBG01. The sequence goes on along the minus strand of JAWWBG010000004.1, from coordinate 1,929 downwards.
CCAGCGCCCGCCAGCGCCGACCGCCATGGGGGTGCGCCTCGGCCCTACACCGAGAGTCCGTTGGCGCCGCGCCAGGCAGCCGAATCGCCGACCCCCGTCGAGGCCACTCAGGCCTCGGGCGAGGCTCCCAGCACCGCCTGGTAGAGCTTGCGGCGGGAGACGCCCAGCTCCTCGGCCACCGTCCTGACCGCATCCCGGCGGGACTGCCCGGCCGCCTCGCGGGCACGGACCTCGTCGACGAGCCGGTCGAGGCCGGGAACGGGCGCGGGCTCGGCTCCTGCGATCACCAACGTGAGCTCGCCCTTGAGCCCGCTGGAGCCGACGCGGTCGGCCAGCTCACCGAGCGTCGCGCTGACGATCTCCTCGTGCAGCTTCGTCAGCTCGCGGCAGGCGACGGCGGCGCGATCCCTGCCCATCGCATCGGCGAGGTCGGCGAGGTCGTCGCCGGCACGGTGCACCGAGACGAAGACCACGATCGTCCGGGTCTCCCGGGCGATCTCCTCGAGGCGAGCGGTCCGGACAGCGCCGCGCCTGGGCAGGAAACCCTCGAACACGAATCGGTCGGTGGGCAGTCCGGCGACGCTGAGGGCGGCCAGGACGGCCGATGGGCCGGGAACCGTGGACACCGCCATGCCCGCGGCGCTCGCGGCTCGGATCACGCGGACGCCGGGGTCCGACACCGTTGGCGTCCCGGCGTCGCTGACCAGGACGATCGTGGCGCCCGCGGCCAGGCGGGCAACGACGTCGTCGACCTCGGCATCCTCGTTGTGATCGTGCAGCGCCCGCATCCGTACCGATGATCCGACGTGCCGCATGAGCGTCGCAGTGCGCCGCGTGTCCTCGGCCAACACGAGATCGGCTGTTCGCAGGGCGTCCGCCGCGCGGGGAGACAGGTCGGCGAGGTTGCCGATCGGCGTGGCGACGACCACCAGCACACCTGTCGCCACGGCTCTGTCCCCTGCTCGGCGCCCTCCAGCCAACCACACGAGCACAGGCACCAGCCCGCCGCGCCAACTCCGCGGAGGTCCACAGATAGCCTCCGAGCGCACATGAGCCCCTCCCGCCTGCACCCCTGGGTGCTCCCCCTCGTCGTCCTCGGCGCCTCGTTGGCGATGCTGCTCGCCAACCTCGGGCATCCCGATCGCATCTACTTCGACGAGGTCTACTACGTCAACGACGCCCAGGACATCCTCAACCGGGGCGTGGAGGACGGCTTCGTCGTCCACCCGCCCCTGGGCAAGGTCATCATCTCCGTCGGGATGCTCCTGTTCGGGCAGGAGAATCCGTTCGGCTGGCGCTTCATGGGGGCGGTCGCCGGCGCACTGACCGTGATGCTGGCGTTCCTGATCGGACGACGGCTGTTCCGCCGCGACGGGCCGGCGCTGATGGCAGCGCTGCTGCTGGCGGCGGACGGCCTGTTCTTCGCGCAGGCCCGGATCGCGATGCTGGACATCCACCTCGCCTTCTTCGTGGCGCTCGGGGCGTGGCTGCTGCTCGTGGACCACGACCGCACGACCGCGCCCGCAGCGGATCCACGACCCGGGCCCAGGTTCGAGATCGCCGGACGGCGCGTCCCGGCACGAGCACGACTGCCGAACCGATCCCGCTGGGCACGACATCTTGCCGGCGTCGCCTTCGGCCTTATTGGCGTGTCGCGCAGTATGCCGATTATTCAGCATCGCCAGTTTGATCCGGGCGCGATCGTAACCGAGGCGCAATCGGGCAAGCCATTATGCTCTTTTCTCGTACCCGCCATGATCATGATGATTTTGGAAGCGGCAAAACAGATGGAGAAGCCGCTCACCAATTTTGTCAATGTCAGCTATGGCGCCGCGCCAATGCCAGAATCGCTTCTCGATGCAGCGATGGCGGCGATGCCGAATGCGGAATTTACACAATTTTACGGGATGACCGAAACAACGGGCGGTG
>JAWWBG010000003.1:0-33348 GCA_033721095.1 Nitriliruptorales bacterium | reverse complement strand
GTCCGCCGCATCCTCATGGAGCAGAAGGCCCACAGCGAGGGCATGCGCGCGCTGGTGCTCTACACCGGCTGGGTCCAGGACCAGGCCGAGCTCGCCAGCGACGAGGAGCACGACGCCTGGCTGGCCCGTGAGGACCTGCTGCTGCCACTGGTCAAGGGCTACTGCTCCGAGAAGGCCTACGAGATGCTGGCCTTGTCGCTGCAGACCTTCGGGGGCTCCGGCTTCACCCAGGACTACCCCATCGAGCAGTACATCCGCGATGCCAAGATCGACACCCTCTACGAGGGCACGACGGCCATCCAGGGCCTCGATCTGCTGTTCCGCAAGATCGTGAAGGACCAGGGCGCCACCCTGACCTGGTTCGCCGAGCGGATCACCGAGTTCATCAAGGGCGGCGGCTCCGCGGACCCGTTCGAGGCCGAACGCGAGATGCTCGACACCGCCCTCGAGGACGCGCAGGCCCACCTCGGGACGCTGATCGGCCACGCGATGAAGTCGCTGGACGACGAGCACCGCGCCGAGATCTACAAGGCCGGCCTGAACTCGACCGACTTCCTCTTCTCGCTGGCCGAGGTCGTGATCGGCTGGCTGCTGCTCGAGCACGCCGAGGTCGCCCAGAACGCGATCGACGACGGATCCGACGACCCCTTCTACGTGGGCAAGGTCGCATCCGCCCGCTGGTTCGCGCGCAACGTCCTGCCCAAGGTCGCCCTGCGTCGCGGGCTCGCGGAGGCCCAGGACGGCGCCCTCATGGAACTGCCCGAGGCTGCCTTCTGATCGGTCCTCCGCCGATCGGCCACCTGCCCCAACGGCCGTAGCGGCACAGGTATCAAACCCCGCGCAGCGGGAAGACTCTCCTCATGGCAACGAAGAAGGCGGCTTCCAGCAGCAAGCGGTCCGGTCGAACCCGGCCCTGGTGGAAGACCTGGTGGGCGGCCCTGCTCGTGCTGCCCGCCCTCCTGCTGGGCCTGGTCGGCCTGATCGTCTTCTTCGTCGTCTTTGCGACCATCCCGCTGCCCGAGGACATCGCCGCGGCGTCCACGGTCGTCATCGATGCGGACGGCCGCGAGGTCGGCACGCTCAACGCCGAGGTCGCACGCACGGACGTCGACCTCGAGGAACTCCCCGAGCACATCTCGTATGCCGTCCTCGCAGCCGAGGATCGCAACTTCCACGAGCATGGTGGCATCTCCGCCACCGGCATTCTCCGTGCCATCTTCACCAACGCCCGGGCCGGCGAGATCCAGCAGGGCGGCTCCACGATCACCCAGCAGTACATCAAGAATGCCGTGGTCGGCAGTGAGCGGACTCTCCTCCGCAAGGTCAGAGAGGCGTCGCTGGCCATCAAGCTCGAGCGTCAGTACGACAAGGACACGATCCTCGAGCTGTACCTCAACTCGATCTACTGGGGTCGGGGCGCCTACGGGATCGAGGCCGCCGCACGGACCTACTTCGGCCGACCGGCCGAGGACCTCACCGTCAACCAGGCAGCCCTGCTGGCAGGGATCATCCAGGCTCCCGAGAGACTCGACCCGATCGAGAACCCGGAGGGAGCTGACAACCGGCGCATCGTCGCACTCGACGGGATGCTGGAAATGGGTTGGCTCGACGAGCAGAAGCACGCCCAGATCGTCAACAGGGGCCTCCCCGAGGTCACGGAACGCACGGTGGTGAACCGTGGTCCGAACGCCTACTTCATCGATGCGATCCGACACACGCTCGTCAACCAGGTGGAGGCCGCAGACCTCTTCCGGGGGCTGCGCATCCACACGACACTCGACCAGGACATCCAGGCCGCGGCTGAGACAGCGCTGGCCACCGGGCTCGCAGGACAGGACTACACAGGCGCGATCGTCATCGTCGATCCCGCGACCGGCGCGGTCCGCGCCCTCGTCGGCGGACCCGACATCACCAGGCAGCCGTACAACACTGCCATCCGCGAACCCCGCCAGGTCGGCTCGTCGTTCAAGACCGTCACGCTGGCGGCATGGGTCGAGGATGGGCTCTCGGTCCGCTCCCAATTCCCCGGGCCGGCCACCTACGAGGTCCCCGACGGCACCGGTGGCACGCACGAGGTCCGCAACTACGACAATCGCTCGTACGGAACGCGCACGGTGCGAGACGCGACCCGGGCGTCGATCAACACGGTGTACGTGCAGATGCAGGAGGAGCTCGGCGCGGAACGGGTGATCGACATGGCCGCGAACCTCGGGTTGCCCACGGAACGATCGGGCCTCGAGGGCCAGGTCATGGAACCGGTCCCCACGCTGACCCTGGGTGTCGCGAGCTTCACGCCATTGGAGATGGCCGCGGCCTACGCAACGCTCGCAGCCAATGGGTCTCGTTCGACGACGCACCTGGTCACCCGCGTCGTGGACCTCCGCGGCGACGTCATCTGGGAGCCCGAGCTCCAGACGGAGCAGGCGATGTCCCCTGGTGACGCCGCGCTCGTGACCGACGTCCTGCGAGACGTGGTCAGCAGCGGAACCGGTCGAAGCGCCTCCATCGGGCGCCCGCAGGCCGGCAAGACGGGGACGACGAACGACAACCGGAACGTCTGGTTCGCCGGGTACACCCCGCAGCTGTCTGCAGCCGTCTGGATCGGCAACCTCGACAACAGCCCCACGGATGGGCTCACGGGGGGCTCCGTGCCTGCGCAGGTGTGGGCAGACGCGATGGCCGCTGCCCACGAGGGCCTCGAGGTCCTCGAGTTCCCGCCGGCGACCGACGACGGCGAGGTCCTCAACGGGGAGCCGGAGGAGTGCGAGGACGGCTACGAACGGCGCCATCCCCCGGACAGCGTCGACGACAATGGCTGGTATCCCGACATCCAGTCCGACACCGAGGACGCGGAGGGTCGACCCTGCGTCGAGGTGTCTCCGTCACCGTCACCGACAACCGATCCAGGCCCCACGCAGACCGAGGACCCGCAACCGCCCCCGAAGCCCCCGGGCCCCAAGGCTCCCCCGCTGCCGGGCGAGCCGGATCCGTCCCCCTCACCCTCACCCTCGCCGACACCGGACCCGGAACCCACGACCAGCCCCGCGCCGAGCGAGACACCCACGGGCGGATGAGGTCAGGCGCCGCCGAGTCCGAGGACCCCGGGTGAACCGTCACCCGCGTGGCCTGCTCCTGAGACAGGACGATGGCGCCCCGAGGGGACGCGTGAACAGGGCATGGCCCACCTGCCGCGGTCGTCTGGGGAATCGAGAACGCGGTGCCCCGGGCCCGAAGGGCTGGCGCAGCACACCGGACTTCTCCACCACGTCGAATCCCGAGATGCTCAGCAGGTGTCGGTGACCGACGAGATTCGGTGTCCACCATTGGGACGCAGGTGGGCCGTCGTAGAGGCGACCCGCTGGACGGAACGGGTGCAGGATCGTGTCGACCAACGAGATCGCTTCGTACGAGACGAACTCGCCGTCCGTGACCCCGTGGATGGCGTGCAGGACAGCCTGGGGATTCCGCAGGTGGAGCAGGACATTGCCCAGGAAGACGAGATCGAATCGTCCGAGCTCCCGTTCAGAGATGTCGTACAACGAGAGGTCGACGCGCTCAACGTCGAGGCCCGTTGCCTCGCGAACGATGTTGAAGGCGCGCGTGGCGCGTCCGTTGTCGGGCCTGTCCCGTGACGTCTCCGAGGGCGATCCCTGCCAGTCGCGCCTCGACGTGTCGTCGACATCGAGCGAAATCACTTCGTCGGCCCCTCGGCGCTTCATCTCGAAGGCGAAGAAGCCGTCAGCCGAGGCTGCATCCAGGCACCGAAGTCCGGTCATGTCCGTGGGGAGCAGGAGCCGATCCACGACCCGGCGATGATCGAAGAGTCCCGGTGTCACGACGCCACCCGGCAGTTCGAACGTGTGGTACCAGCCGATGGATGCAACTGCCTCGGCAAGGGACGACGACACGTGGGTGGGCTCCGGCGTTGAGCGCGACGGGAGGCTAGCCACTGCCGATCAGAGTCCGAGGACCCCGGGGTTGAGGACGGCGGACGGGTCCACCTCGGCCTTGGCCGCCGCGAGCACGCGACGGAATGGTTCCGGGTGCTGCCGATCCAGCCACGGAGCGTGGTCCCGGCCCACGGCATGGTGGTGGGTGATGGTCGCACCGCCCTCGGTGAGGGCGTCACCGGCCGCGGCCTTGAGGTCGTCCCAGATCGCGACCTCGCTCCCCCTCGATCCGGGCAGGATGATCGTGAAGTAGGGCGCGATCCCGTCCCGATAGGCGTGGGTTGCCCGCACGCTCACGATCGGCTCGAACCCGAGATCGGACCGGGCCTCGCGCAGGCGATCGCGCACACCGTGCACCAGCTGCTGGGCACGGTCCCAGGTGATCGCGGTCTCGACCGTCTCGACCACCATCCCGAGACGCACGAGGGCGTCGCGCAGGTACGGCCCCGCGAGAAACGACGCCCGCCAGTCGGCCGCACCACCGGTCGAGCTTCCGGATGCATCGCCACCACGATGATGCGGACCATCCGTGACCTCGCCGCCAGCATCGCGCGCGATGGTGAGCGCGTCGTCGAGTTGCGGCACCTGCGGCAGCGTGGCCGACTCGAAGCCCAGCACGAGCGTGGTCTGCGTCCCGGCGCCATTGAGGGAGGCCTCGACCGGGTCGAGCAGTCGGCAGTTGGCCGGCAGCAGGCCAGCCTGCACGACCATCCGGACCGCCTCCAGTCCGGCCTCGAACGACGCGAACACCATCGTCGCCTGGGAACGATGGACCGGTCGCGGGCGCACGCGGACCCACGCGTCGGTGATGACACCCAGCGTCCCCTCACTGCCCAGCAGCAAGCGGTCGGGACTCGGGCCGGCACCCGACGCGGGCAGGCGACGGCTCTCCCACGTCCCCGTCGGGGTCACGGCGCTGATGGCCGCAACCAGGTCGTCGATGTGCGTGGGACCCGTGGCGAAGTGTCCGCCCGCACGCGTTGCGATCCAGCCACCGAGGGTCGAGAACTCGAACGACTGTGGGTAGTGCCGTAGCGTCAGTCCGTGCTCGGCGAGGCGCCGCTCGAGAGCCGGCCCGTACAGGCCCGCACCCAGGTGGGCCTGCTGGCTGGTCGTGTCGAGGTCGTGGAGGTCGTCGAAGTGCTCGAGGTCGAGGCACACGTTGGGGCCATCGGGCGGGCGGACACCGCCCACCACGGAGGAACCGCCACCCCAGGGGGTGCAGGCGACCCCCACTGACGAACACCAGTCGAGCACCCGCGCGACGTCGTCGGACGTGTGCGGGCGAACAACCGCATCCGGGAAGGTCGACAGTTCACCGTGCAGGGCGGGCACGATGTCGCGGAACGCCTGGCCGTGGGCGTGGCGGTAGCGATCCACGGGGTCTGCTCCGAACAGGCCCGCCAAGGCCTCCGGTGCATCGACGCGGACGTCGGGGACCTCGACCGCATCGGGTTCCGGCGGCGCAGTCGGCGGGTTCGGGACCTCGCCGAAGCGCTCCCTGACGAGTGCGGCGAGACCGTCGATGGCGGCCTCGTCAAGCGCATCCTCGGCGTTCCCCCAGCCCCACAGCGAGCGCGTCACGGACGTGCCGCCACGGGCGTGTCGACGAGAAACTCTCGGAGGGCGGACTGGTAGCCGGCCCGATCCTGCTCCGGGAAGCCGTGCGCCAGCCCCTCGAACCAGCCGATCTCGGCGTGGGGCACCAGGTCTGCGACGCGCGCGACGGCCGTTGGCGTGACGACCGGATCGGCAGTACCCCCGAGCAGCAGCGTGGGCTGGTCGACCGTCGGGAGGACCGTTGTTGCGTCGTGTGCGAGGGCCACGGCGCTCAGGGCCAGGTGCCGGTCGGCGAGGTGGGTGGCTGCAGGTGGCCCGACGACCTCGATGGCCGCCAGCTGCCGCTCCCGTTCCCGGCCGGTGTAGGCAGCCGTGCATGCAGCGACGGCAAAGCCCTTCCAATCGCCTTCCGCGACGAGCGTGGCCCACCGTCGAACATGTCCTGCGAGATGCACGTCAGGAACGGCGACGGGGGCTGACAGGACGAGGCGTCGAACGGCGTCGGGCCGATCGACCGCCAGGTGGGTGGCGATCATCGTGCCCATCGAATGGGCCGCCACCAGCTCTGCGGGCCGGCCGAGGACTGTTTCCACGAACGCAGCCAGGTCGCGGCCCAGGCTCCTGGTCGTGACGTCGTCTCCGATGGGGTGGCGGTGGGAGACGACGACGACGCGCACGTCGGCCCAGGCGGCGGGCGGAGCCGGGATCGCGGCAGCAATGGCAGGCTCGGACACGGGGCCAAGGCCGTCGGTCAGGCCCGGCACGATGACGACCGGCACGCCGTCCGACGGCCCGAATTCGATCCAGGGCATGCGTGCCCCGTCGTCGAGTTCGTGCCAGTGGACGGGCGGCACACTCAGCCCGCAGTCGATGCAAAGGAGCCGCCCGCCCCGAACATCCCACCGTCGACGGGCAGGATGACGCCGGTGAGCCACGAGGCGGCATCCGAGCACAGGAAGGTCGCCGCGTTGGCGACATCCTCGACGGTCCCGAGGCGGCGGAGTGGATGGGCGTTCGCCGCTGCTTCCTCTCCCGACTCCCAGAGCATCTGCGACAGCCGCGTCTTGACGATCGCCGCGGCAATCGCGTTGACCCGCACGTTGGGTGCCATCTCCATGGCGAGTTGGCGGGTCAGGTAGTGGAGCGCCGCCTTGGAGACGTTGTAGCCACCGAGGATCGGGCTGGGCATGAGCCCACCCACGGAGCCGGTGCTCAGGATCACCCCGCCGTGCTCCTTCATCCAGGCCGCCCAGGCCAGCTGGGAGAGGACGAGCGGTGCTCGCAGGTTCACGGCCCACGTCTTGTCGACCGCGCCCATGTCGACCTCGGGCAGCCACCCGCTGGACACGCTCGTGCCAGCGTTGTTGACCAGGATGTCGAGGCGCCCGAACACGTCCATGGTCGCATCCACCATGGCCTTGGCATCATCGTCACTCGAGACGTTCCCCGCGCACACCTGGACGGTCGGACCGAGCTCGTCGGCCAGCTGGGTCAGCTGCTCCTGTTTGCGTCCGGTGATCATGACGCCCTCGGCGCCGCTCGCGACGAACTCGCGGACGATGCCCTCGCCGATGCCACGTCCACCCCCGGTGACCAGGGCCACCTTGCCGTCAAGTCGCGCTTCCATGCGTTCGTGCTCCGTCGTCGTGACCGAGGTCGGCCGTGTTCAGGCCAAGCGGTCGATGGTTGCGGCCAGGTCGAGGTCGTTCTGCGTGATGCCGCCAGCGTCGTGCGTGGACAGCGACACGGTCACGTTCACCCACGACCAGGTGATGTCGGGGTGATGATTGGCCTCCTCCGCAGCAAACGCCATCCGCACGACGAAGGCAACCGCGTCCGGATAGCTGTCGGCGCGGAACGTCCTGGTGATCGCGTCGCCGTCACGTTGCCAGTTGTCGAGCGCTTCGAGCCCGGCGGCAACCTGTTCGTCCGTGAGCCTGTCCATGGGCGCGTGTCTACCAAAGTCAGGCTTGACTGGCAGGGTCGAGTCTGACGAGGAGTGGCACATCTGCGGTCGGTACGTGTCGATCACGTCCCCGGAGCAGCTCGCCGAACACTTTGGGGTGGACGAGGTCCGGACGGAGTCGCTGGGCGAGCGGTGGAACGTCGCGCCCAGCCTGGACGTCTACTCGGTCATCGAGACGAAGGGCTCGCGTCGCCTGGGCAAGCTGCGGTGGGGTTTCGTGCCGCACTTCGCGAAGGAGTTCAAGGGGCGCACGCCCATCAATGCGCGAATCGAGTCCATCGACACCAACGGCATGTTCCGCGATGCGTGGCAACGGCACCGCTGCCTGCTGCCCGCCGACGCCTTCTGGGAGTGGCAGGACCGCGGTGAGGGCCGCAGGCGCCAGCCGTTCCACATCGCCGCGCCCGATGGGAGCCCGCTGGCGTTCGCTGGCATCTGGTCGGTGTGGCGGGACCCGACCACCGACGACCCTGATCCGGTGTTCACGACAGCGATCGTGACGACCGAAGCCCGTGGGCGCATGGAGGAGCTGCACGACCGCATGCCGGTGATCCTGCCGCGCACGCTCTGGCAGGACTGGCTGACCGCGGACCCGGGCGACACCCCGCACCTGCGAGAGGCCATCGAGGCACTGGGACCACCCGACCTCGTGGCCACCAGCGTCACTGGCAGGGTGAACAACGTGCGGAACGAGGGCCCCGAGCTGGTCGAGCCCGGGACGATCGAGGACTGATCAGGCGACGAGCTGGTCGGCGAGACGCGCGGCAGCCGTGGCAAGCGGCCCGACGCCGACGCCGTCCCAGGCGGCCCCGACGACATGGACGTTGGGCATCGACCTGGCCAGCGAGGCGCGCACGGCGTCGACCTTCTCGAGGTGGCCGACCTCGTACTGCGGCAGCGCGTTGTCCCAACGAACGACGACGGCATCCGTGTGGTCACGGAGACCAACGGCGTCTGCCAGGTCGGTTGCGACGCGTTCGATGACCTCGTCGTCACCCATGTCCCGATGGCGTTGGTCGTCAACGCGGCCGACGCTCGAACGGACCAACAGGGGCTCGGGACCGACCGGTCGGCCCCACTTCTGCGAGACCCAGGTCGCAGCCTTGATGAACCGACCAGCAGACCGCGCAACGAGCATCCCGGTTCCGTCGGGAAGGACCTCCGATGCGTCGGGCGGGTAGGCGCACGCCACGACACCAACCGAGGTGTAGGCGATGCCGGCAGCCTGGTCGGCGGCATGCTCGTCATGGGGTCGGGTGAGCGCTTCGACAGCCGGGGCCGGACAGGCGAGGACAACCCGGCGAGCGGTCACGGGCCCCTCGTCGGTGTGGACCACCCAGCCATCGCGGCCTTCGATTGCTTGCACCGGCCTTGCGACCTGCAACCGGTCGCCAAGGCGATCTGCCAGCGCCGACGGAAGCTGGTGCAGGCCACCGCGAAGCGTCAGGAATGCCGGCGGAGCAGCCTGGCGGGAGCGCAGTGCCGCGGTGACCGTCCGGGCCGAGGACATCTCGGCGAGCGCTGGGATCGTGGCGTTGAGCGACAGGCCATCGACATGTCCGGCGTAGACGCCTCCGAGCAACGGATCGACGAGCTCGGTCGTGACGGAACGACCGAACCGACGCGACACGAACTCGCCGACCGACACGTCGCTTTCGAGTCGTGAGCGCGGCAGGAAACGCTCGGCAGCAGCCCGCATCGCACCGCGAATGCCAAGCACCTCGACGGCTGCGGCGGGACGGCTCGGCAGGCCCATCACCGCAGTCGGTGGCAGCCGATGCAGCCCCCGGTGATTCCACAGCCACACACCGGAGGTGGCCATCGGGATGAGTCGCCCCTCGAGGCCGCACAGGGCCACGAGGTCCCGCATCGCCTCGTCGCGATCGAGCCAGGCATCGGCCCCGACATCGAGGTCGCTGTCCGCAACCGTCCGGCCGGCGAGCTTCCCCCCGGGATGGTCGCTCGCCTCGAGGACGAGGACGTCCACGCCGGCGTCGTGCAGTCTCGTGGCGACGGCGAGGCCGGCGAGCCCCCCGCCGACGACGACTACGTCAGCGGTCGAAGACGCCAGTGGAGCCCTCTTCGTGCACGAGTTCGACGATGCGCTTGAGCGTGTCGGGCGGCGTCTGGGGCAGCACGCCATGGCCGAGGTTGAAGATGTGGCGCTTCGTGCGGGCACGCCGCAGCACGGCGCGCACCTGTTCCTCGACGCTCTCCCAGGGACCGAGGGCGGCCGCCGGGTCGAGGTTGCCCTGCGTGCCGACCTGGTCGGGCAGTCGCTGTCGGGCCGCGTCCAGTGGCACGCGCCAGTCGACACCGACGACGTCGGCCCCGGCCGCAGCCATCAACTGGAGCAGCTCACCGGTGCCGACCCCGAAGTGGATCCGCGGCACATTGAGGTGCTCGATGGACTCGAACACCTTCTTCGAGTGCGGGAGCACGTAGCGGGTGTAGTCGAACGGACTGAGATTGCCGACCCACGAGTCGAAGAGTTGGACGGCGCGGGCGCCGGCCCGAACCTGGGCGCGCAGTGTCGCGGCCGAAAGGTTCGCGAGGCGCGACATCAGGTCGTGCCAGAGGTCCTCGTCGGCGTACATCAGCGACTTCGTCATCGCGTAGCTGCGCGAGGCGCCGCCCTCGATGAGGTAGCTGGCCAACGTGAAGGGCGCGCCCGCGAACCCGATCAGGGGTACGTCGAGTTCCTTGACGAGGATCTCGATGGTCTCCATCACGTACGGGATGTCGTTGGACGGTTCGAGCTCGCGTATCCGCGCCACGTCCTCGCGCGACCGGATTGGCTGCTCGATCACGGGGCCCTTGCCGGGTTGGATGCTCACGCCCATGTCGAGCCCGATCAGCGGCGTCATGATGTCGCTGAACAGGATCGCCGCGTCCACGTCGTAGTAGCGGATCGGCTGGAGCGTGACCTCGGCGGCCAGCTCCGGGGTCGTCATCACGTCCTCGAACGAATGCTTCTCGCGAATCGCTCGATACTCGGGCAGCGCTCGACCGGCCTGGCGCATGAACCAGACCGGCATCACGTCGTGGGATTCGCCGCGGCAGGCGGCCAGGAACGGAGAGGACATGGTGGCGAACACTACCGCCACGAACCACGCACCCGCGCCGCCCAACGGCGACGGATGGTGGGAGGAGCCGGACGATAAGCCGGATTCTGTCGCGGGCGACCATCTGTCTGGGACGCCGATTGCTCGAACGCCTCGATGCGGCCCACCTGGAACCATTGGACGGGACGCCCGGTTCCTGCTTGGCCTTGCTCCGGATGGGGCTTGCCTGGCCATCGCAGTCACCTGCGATGCCGGTGGTCTCTTACACCACCGTTTCACCCTTGCCGCCCGGCGAACCGGGAGGCGGTCTGCTTTCTGTTGCGCTTGCCGCGTGTCACCACGCCTGGGAGTTGCCCAGCATCCTTCCCTGTGGAGTCCGGACTTTCCTCGGCTGCACGCAGCCGCGGTCGCCTGTCCAACTCCTCCCGAATCGTCAGGGTACGGGGCGCCTCATGCCTCCGGCCGAGGCGTCTCGTCATTCATGGCAGACTCGCGGCATGGACGCCGACCAGCCTCGCACCCCCGCGCCACTCGCATGGGTCGATGGGCGTGTCGTGCCTGCACAGAAGGCGACCGTCCCGTTTCTCGATGACGGTTTCCAGCGCGGCGACGCGATCTTCGAGACGATGCTCGTGCGTCACGGCCGAACGCATGCGTCCGAGGCCCACTTGGAACGGCTGCGTCGGTCGGGGCAGATCACGGGCATCCGGGTGCCGAGCATGGTGGCCGTGATGCGTGACCTGCTGGCGGCGTGGGGTGACTCGGACGGCCAGCTGAAGCTCATCGTCTCGCGCTCCGGCATGGTCCGCGGCCTGTTGGTGCCCCGACGCGAGGTCCGTCCGATGGCGCTGACGGTCCTCGCCGTGCCGTGGCAGACGGCCATCAGCGGCGCCAAGACCCTCAGCTACGGCCCGAACCAGTGGTGCACCCACGAGGCACAGCGCCGTGACGCAGACGACGCCCTGATCGTCGATGGTGCCGGCCGGGTCCTCGAGCTGCCGACGGCTGCCATCTGTGTCGTCCGGGACGGCATGTTCCACACGCCGGACCCCGATCAGCTCCCGATCCTCGACTCCGTCACGGCGCGCACCCTGGGCGAGATCCGCGACGTCAAGCGGACCATCGTGACCATCGACGAGGTCCTCGACGCCGACGAGGTGTTCGTCCTGTCCGCGACGCGGCTGGCCGTGCCGGTCCACGCAATCGACGAGGCCACGTGGCAGGTGCCCGGCCCGGTCGCGGCCGATGTCGCCGAGGCCCTGGCGGCTCATGTCGACGAGACATTGGATCCCCTGCCATGACCCGACAGCTGCTCGTCCTCGCGAATCGGCTGCCCATCTCCCGGAGCGAGGACGCCGGGGCCGTCGGATGGCGTCCGTCCGCAGGCGGATTGACCACGGCGCTTCGGCCCGTGATGAACGAGGCCGGCGGGTCATGGGTGGGGTGGGACGACGGCGTGGAGGACGTGCCGTCCCGCGTGGCCGGACTCGATGTCCGGCTCCACCCTGTCACGTTGTCGCGCAGCCTTGCCGACGGCTACTACCACGGCTTCGCGAACCGCACCCTCTGGCCGTTGTTGCACGACCTCGTCGTCCAGCCCGTCATCGATCGGGCCTGGTGGCGCTCCTACGAGGAGGCAAACGCCGCGTTCGTCGCCGAAGCCAAGCGGGCACTGGACGGCGACAAGCCCCTGGTGTGGGTCCACGACTACCACCTCATGCTGGCACCCGAGATGCTCCGGCAGGAGTTCGACGACTGCCCCATCGGGTTCTTCCTGCATGTCCCCTTCCCGCCGCCGGAGCTGGTGGCACGGCTCCCGTGGCGCACGCAGCTCCTCAACGGCGTGCTGGGCGCGGACACCGTGACGTTCCACACCGAGCGCTATCGGGACAACTTCATCCGGTCCGTGCTTCGGCTGACGCACGGGGCGTCCGTCGAGGGCACGACGCTGGTCCTCCCCGACGGTCGACGAGTCCTCACGTCCTCACGCCCGATCAGCATCGATGCCCAAGCCTTCGACGAGATCGCCACCTCCGAGGCCACGCGGACCGAGCTGGCCGAGCTGCGCCAGCAGTTCGCGGGCCGCAGGGTGTTCATGGGCGTGGACCGCCTCGACTACACCAAGGGGATTCGGCACCGCCTCAAGGCCATCGAGAGCCTGCTGGAACGAAACCGTGACCTGCGCAGCAGGTTCGCGTTCATCCAGATCGCGGTGCCCTCGCGCGCCAACGTCAGCGAGTATCGCGAGCTGCGCCAGCAGGTCGAGGGTGAGGTGGGGCGCATCAACGGACGCTTCACCGAGCCGGGATCGGACGTTCCCGTCCACTACCTCTACCGGGGACTGTCGCGAACGAGCCTGTCGGCGTACTACCAGCTCGCCGACGTCCTGTGCGTGACCCCCCTCAAGGACGGCATGAACCTGGTGGCCAAGGAATTCGTCGTGTCGCAGGACGCCGGTGGATGCAGCGGTGCCCTCCTGCTGTCGGAGTTCACCGGAGCCATCCTCGAGTTCGACGACGCGATCGGCTGCAACCCGTTCGACGTCGAGGGGCTGTCGCTGCGGATGGAGTCGGCACTCGCGCTCGACGAGGCGTATCGGCGCGAGCGCCTCGCGAGGATGGCTGCGCACGTCCGGCAGAACGACGTGCATGCGTGGGTCGCGGGCTGCCTCACCGACATCGAGGAGGGCTTCGCCGCCAGGGGGTCGTCCGGTGCAGGATGACCTCCAGACGATCGCGGCGAGCATCGGTCACCTGCGTGACCACGTGGTCGTGGTGGATTTCGACGGGACGATCAGCGATCTCGTCGAGCACCCCGACGACGCCGAGCCGGTCAAGGGCGTCGTCGAGGCCCTGCAGGAGGTTGCACGACTGACCGAGGTCGTCGTGGTCTCGGGGCGTCCGCTCGACGACCTGCGCAGCCGACTGCCGGTCGAGGACGTGAGCTGGATCGGCGGGCATGGGGCCCAGATCCTGCGCCGTGACGGCCATGCCATGGCGCTGGTTGACCCCGAGGTGACGGCGCCGGTCCTCGACCGTGCCGAGCAGGCGCTGCGGGAGATCGTGGATCCCGCCGACGGCTGGATCATCGAGCGCAAGACGGCCTCGATCGCCCTGCACCACCGGATCGTGCCGCTGCCCCTGGTGGCCGAGATCCTCCCGAAGGCGCGGTCAGCCCTCGTCGACCTGACGGGCGAACCCCCCTCCTGGGAGTTGCTCGACGGCAAGTCCGTCGTCGAGATGCGTCCTCGCGGCGTCAACAAGGGCGCGGCCCTGGCGATGGTCGACGAGGTGTTCGACGGGCGATCGCTGCTGGTCGTGGGCGACGACGTGACCGACGAGGACGCCTTCTCCTACGCCGAGACACACGGGGGGTTCGGAATCCTCGTCGCCATGCGGCCCCGCGAGACGAGTGCCACGTTCCGCCTCGACCGCCCCAGCCGCGTCGCCTCGATGCTCCGACGGCTCACCGAACAGAGCCGTGGCCAGTCCGAGGTGATGCCGGGCCGTGACGAGTTCCACCCGATCGGCGAGTACGGGATCATCGGCGACAATCGGACGTGCGCACTCGTCTCGCCGGACGGCTCGATCGACTGGATGTGCGCACCCCGATTCGACTCCCCCAGCGTCTTCGGTGCCATCCTCGACCCCGACCGTGGCGGACGGTTCCGGATCCGGCCCGTCGAGCACCTCGCGGTGCAGCGGGCCTACGTCGGCGACACCAACGTGCTCGTGACACGGTTCGTGCGCGACGGCGAACCGGTCCTCACGATCACCGACTTCCTCGTCTATTCGCGGGTCAACGCGTTCAACCCCTCCATGACCGGCCACACGGTCGGCCGGCGCGTCGACGCCCACGAGGATGTCGAGGTCGAGGTCGAGTTCTCGCCCCGCTTCGACTACGGACGCGCCACGACCGAGCTGACCATCAGCGGCGACCTGACCACGGCTCGCTCCGGCACCATGTGGATGCAGCTGTCCAATCCCGGGCTGCCGCTCGAGCTGAAGATCGGCACGGATGGACAGGCCAGCGGCATCGGCCGCGTGACGCTCGGGGCCGGGACGTCGACCTGGACGACCCTGCGCACCACCGGGGCCGACCAGGGGCCCCACACGCACCTGACCGCCCCGCAACTGCTCAACCTGACCGTGCGGACCTGGGGCCGTTGGGCCCGCAACATCGAGTACGACGGACGCTGGCGCCGCGACGTGATTCGCTCGGCCCTGGTCCTCAAGGCACTGGTGTACGAGCCGACGGGCGCGATGGTGGCGGCCGCCACGACGAGCCTGCCGGAGGGCATCGGCGGCTCCCGCAACTGGGACTACCGCTACGCCTGGATCCGAGACAGCGCCTGGTCCCTCGAGTGCTTCCTGCGAATCGGGCACACGAGCGAGGCCGAGACGTTCATCCGCTGGCTCACCGAGCTCGCCGACCGGATCGGCGGCGCCCACGCACTCCAGCCGCTCTACCGGGTGACCGGCGAGGAGGACCTCATCGAGTTCGAGCTCGATCACCTCCGTGGCTATCGCGACTCCAGGCCGGTCCGGGTCGGCAACGGGGCAGCCGGGCAGCTCCAGCTGGACATCTTCGGCGCGGCGATGGAGCTGGCGTGGTTGACCGTGAACGCGGGCGAGCAGGTACCGACGGCCCGGTGGGACGTCACGACCGAGCTCGTCGAGACCGTCAGCCGCCGCTGGGCCGAGCCGGACGCCGGCCTGTGGGAGATCCGGTCCGAGCCCCGCCACCACACGTTCTCGAAGTTCCAGTGCTGGCTGGCCGTCGACCGGGCGATCCGGCTCGCCGTCGAGCTCGGCCTGCAGGCGCCCTTCCGGCGCTGGGAGCGCACACGCCGCCAGATTCGCGAGTCCATCCTGGCCAACGGCTTCGACGCGACGCGCAACACGTTCGTGCAGGCATACGGCCAGCCCCAGCTCGACGCGTCGTTGCTCCTGCTGCCGCTCCGCGGGTTCCTTCCCGCCGACGACCCCCGCGTGCGCGGGACCGTCGAAGCCATCCGACAGGAGCTGGAGGTCTCCGACGGCCTCCTGCTGCGCTACCGATCCGAGGACGGCCTGCCGGGTCACGAGGGCGCGTTCCTCCTCTGCTCCTTCTGGCTGATCGAGGTCCTCGCGCGGATGGGCGACCTGGACGAGGCCATCCGGCTCTTCGAACGCCTGCGCGAGTTCGCCGGGCCCCTCGGCCTCTACGCGGAGGAGCTCGACACCACGACCCACGAACAGCTGGGGAACTTCCCGCAGGCCTTCACGCACATGGGGCTGATCATGGCCGCCACTGCCATCGACCAGGAGCTTCGCGCACGCGACCGGTTGATCTGATCAACCCGGAAACGTTGTCGCCAGCGCCCGGAGCCCTCAGCGGACCACGAGCATGCGACGGCACTCGGGACAGGTGGCGAGCGGTCCGCCCTCGCGCAGCTCGTTGAGATCCGCCCGCGGCAGCTCGAGCCGACAGGCCGTGCAGGACTCCTCGACGAGCTCGCCGATCGCGATCCCACCCCGCTTGTCGGCGGTCACGTCAAAGCGGTCCAGGACCTCCGCCGGCAACGAACCGCGGAGGCGATCGCGTTCGACCTCGGACTCGGCCTTCTCGGCGAGGAGGTCTCGCGCCGCGTCGTCCCGGGCCTGTTCCGCCGCGGCCCGTTCGCCCTCCAGGGCCACCTCCGCCTCGGCGAGTGCGTTGCTGCGCGTCTCGAGGTTCTCCGTGCGCTCCATGGCCGCCAGCAGGTCGTCCTCGTGCTCGGAGATGAGGCGTTCCGTCGAGTCGATCTCGGCACGTTGGGACTGGAGCTCCTTGGGCGTGGTGATGGCGCCGCTGTACATCCGCTGGTTCTCGTCCTCGAGGCGCGTGCGCAGCAGCTCGAGGTCCTTTTCGAGGCGTCGCTGCTCGGCCTGTTCCTGCTCGAGCGAGACGCGGACGTCGGCCTGCTCGTCGAGCAACTGCTCGTGGCGCTTGGCGATGTCGTCGAGGACCTGTTGCTCCGGGAGGTCATCGAGCTTGCGGGCCACGCGACGCAACGTCGTCTCCGCTGCCTGGAGCGCGAGCAGCCCGTCGAGAACTTCGTCGGTGACGGCCTCGTCGTCGCTCACGTCTGCTCCGGCCCGTCCACCGGATCTGCGGTCAAGCTGACCACGGGTCGGTGGAGACGGACGAAACTACCAGTGAGGCTGTCAGGCCTCGCTCGCGTGCAGCAGCCTCGAGGCGATCGCGCCACGGCGCCAGGGCGGCATGCTCGGTGCCATGGTGGCCGGCGTCGATCAGCGCCATCCCCATCTCGAGGGCATCGAGCGTGACGTGGTGGCGCAGGTCGCCGGTGACACAGAGGTCGACGCCGGCGTCGAGGGCAGCATCGATCAGCGAGTCGCCGGCCCCACCAACCGTCGCGACGGTGTGGATCAGTCGCTCGCGCTCACCGGCGACGCGAAGGTGCGGCGAGGGCAGTTCGTCACGGAGGACGTTGGCGACCGCACGCAAGGGCATGGCGGTCGGGAGGCGGCCGACGATGCCCAGGCCGGGCCGGGGAAGCTCGACCAGCGGATAGAGATCCCAGGCAACCTCCTCGTAGGGGTGTGCCCGTTCGAGGGCTCGGATCACGGTCGACAGCGACGAACCAGCCACGACCATCTCGACACGCCACTCGGGTTCGCTGTTCGCCTCGCCGATGGTGCCCGTGTGGGGATCGGTCCCCTCCCCCGGCGTGAACGTGCCGATGCCCTGCGACCGAAACGAGCAGCGCTCGTAGTCCCCGATCGTGCCGGCACCGGTGGCTGCCAGTGCGTCGATCACCGCATCGACGTGCTCCTCGGGGACGAACGTCACCAGCTTGTGCGATGCGGGCCCATCGGCAGTCGTGAGGGGGCGGGTGTCGACCAGCCCCAGGATGTCGGCGACCGGCTGCGAGGTGCCGGCACCGTCGGTCGCCGCATCCAGGTTCGTGTGGGCGGCCAGGACAGCCACGCGGGCAGTCGCCGCGGCCAACGCCGTGCGGCCGGCAACCGTGTCCGGCGTCAGTCTCGCCAGCGGCCGGAACAGCAGCGGGTGGTGCGCCAGGACCAACGTGTTGGGGTGGTTGGCGGCCTCGTCGACGACGGCGTGCGTCACGTCGAGGGTGACCAGCACGCGGTCGATCGGCCAGTCGGGATCGCCGACCTGGAGGCCGACGTTGTCCCACGACGCCGCGGTGGACTCGGGGTAGAGCTCGTTCACGAGCTGCTGCCATGCTCGGACGTCGTCCATCGGCTCTCCGGTTCGGCCGGAAGACTACGGCCGCCTCGTAGGCTCACGAGCGAATCGGGCGGGTAGCTCAGTTGGAAGAGCGTCGCGTTTACACCGCGAAGGCCGGGGGATCAAGACCCTCCCCGCCCACCACACCCAGCACAACTCGGCCCCCCTTCCACCGCGAAGGCCGGGGGATCAAGACCCTCCCCGCCCACCACACCCAGCACAACTTGGCCCCGAAATCCCACTTGCATGGTGCACATACGTACACTGAATCGTGAGGAGGGCCCGTGAGCGCGACCGCCATTCCCCAGCGGGAGATCAAGGCCCGACGAATCGGGTTCGAGCCCGAGCGAACGACGGACAAGTACTTCGCCGCGGGCGACCCCATCATGAGCCACGTCGTCGCGACCCTCTCCGCCCTGTTCCCCGAGGGCGAGGACTTCTTCGTCGAGTCCGTGAAGGCCTACCGCTCCCGGATCACCGATCCGGAGCTCAAGCGCCAGGTCAGCGGCTTCATCGGCCAGGAGGCGCTCCACAGCCGAGAGCACGAGGCCTTCAACGCCCGCCTTGCCGAGCTGGGCTTCCGCACGCGCGGCGTCGACACGTTCACCCGATGGCTCCTCGGGTTGGTCTCGGCGACCACTCCCCGGTCCTGGCAGCTGGCCGTGACGGCAGCCCTCGAGCACTACACGGCGACCCTGGCGGAGGTCCTGCTCGGTGACCCGGAAGCGCGCGGGAAGATCACGGACGAGGAGATTCGCTCCCTGCTGTTGTGGCACGCCTTCGAGGAGTCAGAGCACAAGGCCGTCGCCTTCGACGTCTACGCGACGGCCGTCGGCAACGAGCGACTGCGAGCGGCGATCATGAACCTGACCACGGCAATCTTCCTTGCCGTCGCCATCGGCTGGACCACGATCGGTGTCGTCGCAGACGGCGGCACGTACCGACGACCGCTGCGCATGTTGCGCGGGCTCGCCCGCCTTCCCGCGAGCCCGTGGCTTCGGCGCGACGTCATTCGGCGCATCCGCGACTACAACCGGCATGGCTTCCATCCCGACGACCACGACGCGACCGCGCTCCTGGAGGAGTGGCGACCACTGCTCTTCGGCGAGGCTGGACAGCTCGCCGACCGGATCCAGTCCAACCGGGCGGCTGCTGACGCCTGATCAGCCGTTGAGGCTCCGGGCGACCGCTCCGACATCGAGGACCACGCCCGTCTCGCGTTCAGAGACGCGCCAGAGGCTGTCGATGATCCGGTCCATCCGCCAGCGGCGAAGGATCGGGAGGCGAACCGGTGGCCCTGCCATCATGAAGCGAGGTCCCCAGAACTCGCCTCCCCGCGCCGCCGGGTCCGTGGCCGCACGCAGCTGCGGTCGAGCGCCGTCACGCACCGACGTGCCGGCAGACTCGACGATCCGCCTGGCGGCACGCTGCGTCGGTCCGCGTCCGTGCGTGGCGCTGACCTCGTAGAGGTCGGTCCTGGTGTAGCCCGGGTGGGCGACGAGGCTCGCGGCGGCGACCCCAGCAGCACGGAAACGCTTGTCGAGTCCGAGTCCGAAGTGGAAGTTCGCCAGCTTCGACTGCCCGTACGCGCGCCAGGGCCCGTAGTTGCCATGCAGGTGCGGGTTGCGTGGATTCACGGGCAGGCCAAAGTGATGGGCAACGCTGCTGACAGTGACGACACGTGCGGCCGGGGCGCGCAGGATCGAGCCGAGCAGGTGCGCGGTCAACGCGAAATGCCCCAGGTGATTGGTTCCGAACTGCATCTCGAAGCCATCGGCGGTCTGCTGTTCGCTGATCGCCATCAGGCCAGCGTTGTTGACGAGGATGTCGATGACGGCGTGCGCTGCGACGATCCCGTCGGCTGCCTTGCGAACCGACGCCAGCGACGCCAGGTCGAGCTCGACGACCTCCAGTGAGGCCCCCGGGACCTTGTCGAGGAGCCATGTGCGCGCCCGGTCGGCCTTCTCGAGGTTTCGCACCGCCATCACGACGTGGGCACCGGCTCGGGCCAGCCCCCGTGCCGTCCACAGACCGAGCCCACCGTTTGCTCCGGTGATCACCGCCACTCGTCCTGACTGGTCGGGAATGTCCGCTTCTGTCCATCCCATGGGGCTCGTCCCGGGCTCGGCGGCACGAACGGTAACGCCCATCGAGCAGGTGCTGGACGCCGTACCCTGTTCCCAATCCCCCACCGGACGGCCATGGCCGAGCGCAGCCTGCTCGTGACGCTGTCCGGCGAGATCCACACGAAGTCTCGCCGGACCAGTCGGTGGTTCCGCCGTGTCCTGCTCGACCACATGCGACGCGCCGTCGGCGACGAGGAGGTCACGGTCGAGGACCGTGGTCGCGTCATCGTCGTGCAGACGGCCGACCCGGACGCCACTGCCGAGCGCCTCGCGACCGTCATGGGCGTCCAGCGCGTCGACCGTGGGACTCGCGTCTCTGCCGCCAGTCTCGACACGTTGCGTGACGAGACTTCGGCGATTGCACGACCCCTGGTCCGGAACCGGACCTTCGCCGTGCGGCTCCAACGCCGCGGCCAGCACGACTGGCGCTCGCCGGACGCGACGCGCGCCATCGGGGCGGCCCTGCTCGGTGACTCGGCCGGCGTGGATCTGGACGAGCCCGACGTGGAGGTGCGTGTCGAGGTCTACGGCCGGGAGGCGTGGGTTGTCGACCGCACCTGGCCCGGACCTGCCGGCCTTCCGCTGGGCACCCAGGAACCCATCCTCGCGCTCCTTTCCGGTGGATTCGACTCGCCAGTCGCCGCCTGGATGATGATGCGGCGCGGCGCGCCCGTCGACTTCGTGCACTTCACGTTGGAGTGCGCAGCCAGCGACCATGCGCTGCTCGTGGCCAAGGACCTCTGGTCACGCTGGGGCCACGGCAGCTCGCCGGCAGTCTGGAAGGTCGAGTTCCAACCGGTCAAGTCGCAGTTGTTCGCGAGCACGCCGCCGCGCCTCCGCCAGATCGTCCTCAAGCAGCTCATGTTCGCCGCGGCCGACGAGCTGGCGGACGAGCTCGGGATCGCGGCGTTGGTGACAGGCGAGTCCGTCGGGCAGGTGTCCAGCCAGACCATGGCACACCTGGCGCAGATCGATCGCATGGTGACCCGCACGGTCCTGCGTCCCCTCGCCGGGCTCACCAAGCAGGAAATCATCGACTGGTCGCGACGCATCGGGACCGAGACCCTCTCGGCTCGCGCCAAGGAGGTCTGCGACCTCTCCGACGGGCCCGTGGCCGTCGCCGCACGACCCGAGACGCTGGCACGAGCACACGCGGGGCTCCCACGCGACCTCGTCGCCGACGCACTTGCCGATCGCGAGGTCATCTCGCTCGCCCATTGGCGACCCGGCGCACCACTGGTCCCGGTCCTCACCGAGCCGTGGGAGGGCGTCCCGATCGTGCGGGGCACTCGCGACGACAGCAGTGACGGCCCGGCGGTGTTCGTCGGCAAACAGGCCATCGAGCTGGCATCGGCCGCGCATGCAGCCGGACGCCGGGTGGCCGTCCTCGCACCGAGGCGTCAGCCCGTGCTGGAGCCCATGCCGCGCTGATCAGTCGGCAAGGAGTCCGGCGATCGTGGCCGCGACCTCCTCCAGGGTGTCGGTTTCCGACCTGCCGACGGCCAAGCCAGCAAGGAAGGTTGTCAGCGGTGCGAATCGGCGTTCGGTGCCGTGCGCCACGTCCCGGGCGAGATCGAGCACCACCTCGATCTCGTCGTCCGTGAGTGCGGCGAGACCCAAGGCGTCGGCGGCACGCTGGGGCCAGGCGTCAGGATCCGTCATGGTGGTCCTCCTCGGTTCGAACCTCGATGCCCGCACGGCGCAGGGCCGCCGCGGCCACGCCATCGCCGGTCACGAGCGTGTGCGTGAATGTGCCGTCGTAGGTGCCGCCGCACCCGCAGGACGGGCTGCGGGACTTGAGGATCGCCTGCGCCACGCCTGCCGCCCGCGCGGCCGCGACGGCAACCTCGGCCCCGCGCACGAACTGATCGGTGACGTCCTCGCCGTCGACGGTGAGCACACGAGCGCGGCCGTCCAGCACGTCGTGGCCATCGCCACCAACGATCTCGGCCGCGGGCCGCGGCGTTCCAAGTCCGCCCTCGACCTCGGGACAGACCAGCACGGCTTCCGCGGCCAGCGGGAGCAGGTCCTCCACGGCATTGTCGCCACCGCGGTGCGTGCAGGCACGCCCAGCCAGGCAGGCACTCATCAGGACCCGTTGGCTTGGCACGTGGCTGCTCCCGTCGGAACCAACACTAGGTCGTACCGTGATGACCCCCGACGATGGTGGCCACGATGCAGGTGCCGCCCGGGCTGGTTCCCGGCGGACGGTTCGACGAGTGGTCGCCGTCGTCGGTCGCCTACTGCGTGGCCGACGTCGACGGAACGCTGGTGGGCAACGACAACACGCCCAATGCCGACGTGTGTGCCGCTGTCCGTGAAGCGCAGGCAGCGGGGGTGCTCGTGGGCGTCGCAACCGGTCGGATGCGGCTGTCGGCCGAACCGGTTGCCCGCGCGATCGGATCGACCGGACCTCACGTCCTCCACAATGGCGCCGAGGTTCGCCGGAACGGACAGCGGCTCGACGCGTGGCCACTGACGACCGAACAGCTCGAGACCGTCCTCGCGATCGGCAACGAGCTCGGCGCCTACGCGGAGATCTACGTGGACGATGGGTACCTCGTCACGCGGGACGACGAGCGCGCCCTGCCACACTGGCAGCTCCTGGGTCGAGAACCACTGGGCGTCCTCGCAGCGGCCACGGACCTCTCGGACGTGCCGTTGAAGGCGACGTTCGCCGTGTTCGATGATCTCGAGCTGGCCGACGCTGTCAGCGCCGCCGTGGCCGCCCACGGCCTGGGCGCGGGATCCGCCCACTCCCCCGTCACCCCCGGGATCAGCTACATCAACGTGACGCACCCGGCAGCCAACAAGGGAGCGGCACTCGCGGTGGCCGCCGAGCATGCCGGGACAGACCTGTCGGGCACCGCTGCGATCGGGGATGCACACAACGACATCTCCATGCTGCTGCGCGCGGGAACGGCCATCGCCATGGGCCAGGCACACCCCGACGTGCGGGCAGCGGCGCACCTTGTGGCTCCCGCGGTGGCCGACGACGGTGCCGCGGTCAGCCTGCGGGCGCTGGCCCATCTCTGAGCCTCCTCCGCCCGGACGCCACGCCCACATTTGCGCCACCATGGGTGGTGGGCGCCCGGTAGTTTGAGACCGGGCCGCTAGGTGGCCGTCCGGGCGCAGTCAGGAGCCTCATGGACACGATCCTCAACTTTGCCGGAACCGTGCTCGCGGTCCTCTTCCTCTTCCTCGTCCTGTGGCTCATCGACCGCCGCCGGTACCGGCGCATCGGGCCCGACGAAGCCCTGGTCGTCTACGGACGGCGAGCCAAGAAGGACAAGGACGGCTTCCGCGTCATCGTCGGTGGAGGCACGTTCGTCGTGCCGTTCATCGAGGAGGCCGAGAAGTTCCCGCTGCACGCGATGCAGCTCGACGTGCAGCTGCTCGGTGTCCTCGCCGGCGACGCCCGCACGCCGATCAACGTCAACGGGACGGCAACCGTCAAGGTCCCGGTGACGCCGAACGAGCGCGCCGAGGGCTTCCCGAGCGTGCGTACGGCTGCGTCCAACTTCCTGGGCCTCGAGGTCAACGCCATCCGTGACGCCCTCACCAAGGTCGTGGCCGGCCACCTCCGCACGATCGTCGCGGGCCTGTCGGTCGTCGAGCTGTACACCGACCAGGCCAAGTTCACCGAGGACCTCAAGGCCAAGGCCGCGGCCGAACTCCAGGACCTGGGCTACGTGTTCCTGTCGTTCGTGTTCGAGTCCATCACCGACGACAACGGCTACCTGGACGCGCTCGGCGTGCCCGAGATCGAACGCGCTCGGCGCGACGCGCGGATTGCCCAGGCCGACAACGACCGCGACGCCACCCTCCAGGAGGAGCAGGCGCGCCTCGAGAAGGAGGAACGCCGGATCACCGTCGAGGAGAGCATCGCCGAGGCCGACAAGGGCCTGTCGCTCAAGCGGGCAGCGATCAAGGAGGAGGTCGACGTCGCCCAGGCCAAGGCCACCAAGGCAGGTGAGATCGAGGCCAAGCTCCAGGACATCGAGATCGCCCAGCGCGAAGCCGAACGGCAGCGCAAGGAGCTCGACGCGACCGTCCGCGAGCGCGCCGAGGCCGAGAAGTTCGCCGAGGAGCGCAAGGCGGAAGCGCAGCGCTTCTCTGCCGAGCAGGCCGCGTCGGCGGCGCTGTACCGCTCCGAGCAGGAGGCCGAGGCCGAACGCATCCAGCGCGCGAAGGCCGCCCAGGCCGTCGAACTGGAGGCCGCTGCCGACGCCAAACGTGCTCGCGACGTCGGCCTGGCCGAAGCCGAAGCCATCCAGGCCAAGGGCGAGGCGGAAGCGCTTGCCCGGCAGAAGCTGGCCGAGGCGCTGCGCCAGTACACGGAAGCCGGCTTGTCGATCGAGGCGCTCAAGGTCCTCCCGGACGTGATCGCGGCCGCGTCCGAGCCGCTGTCGCGGGCCGGGAAGACCACGATCATCAGCAACGGGAACGGCGCCGGCGGCACCGGCGCGGCAAAGCTCACCCGCGACGTGACCGAGGTGCTGACCACGACCGTGCCCGTCGTCAAGGACCTGGCAGGCATTGACCTCGCCGACCTGTTGCGGGGTGCTCTGGCCAAGGCGACGGGTACCGAGGTGTCCGACGTCGAGGAAGTGACGGACGGCGAGTAGAACGTGGCCGACGCTGCGCATGGAGCCGACGCCATCGAGGATGTCCTCGACCTGCTGGCCGAGTTCCGCGAGACCCGGGGCGTGGGTGGACGGGCGCGCGTCGCCGTCCAGCTCACCCAGGCTCTGCGGCGCCTGGAACCAGCGCAGCGCCGCCAGCTGGCCGTCGACGTCGCCCAGCGAGCCGCACCCCACCTCGTCGAGCGAATCGAACAGGACGCCGACGTCGACCTGTCGCCAGCGCAGTTGCGCGCCGTGATCGAGATGGTCGGCAACATGGATCGGGACGACGTCGAGGGCCTGCGGTCCTCGGTTCGCGATCCCGAGTGGCAACGACGCGCGGCAGCCCGTGTGCTCGGCAGCGCCGACGAGGTGCTCGCGGACGCCGGCGTCGAACTGGGCGACGTGAACCTGTCGGAGACGCTGCCCCCACCCTCGGCAGGCGACGTCGAACAAGCACTCGACACCGACGACGGTCTCGCCCTCGGGAACCGCGACGGGCAGCACGACCTGGACGGGCAGGCAGCCGCCGACGCCGCGGAGATGGAGCCGACGTCAGCCGCTCCCTCGCCCGCTGAGGACAGCACCGTCGCGATCGCACCAGTCGAGCCACCGGACGGACCGCGCTCTCCGCCGGAACCTCAGGTCCAGCCGACCCCCGTCAGCGAATACCGAACGGGCTTGCCGGAGATGACCGCATGGCGCGCCAGCGGTGCCGACTCAGACCTCTTCTCGTTCCCGCCCCTACAGACCCCGGAGGAACGACGCCACGCCAGCCCGTCGTCCCCAACGCCACCGAGTGTGGAGCAGTCGTGGTTCACCGCAGCGGAGCTCGACGTCGAACGAGTCGCGGTGCCGCGAACGGACCTCGGGGAGCGACTCCGAGCGGCGGAGCGGCCGATCGAACAGCTTCGCGTTCTTCGCGCCGCCCTTGCCGAGTTCGTGGCCCTGTCCCCGCGGGAGCAGGCGAGCGTCCTCGGTCACCTGCAGGCGACGTGGATCCGGCGCCGGGCCGTGCTCGCGCTGATCGCCGACGGCCACGTCACCGAGTCGAACGCACGCGCCGTCGTGGGCTGCTTCGACAGCGCCGTGAACCGCGCGTGGATCGTTGCCAGCCTCGTTGAGGCCGGCGTTGCGCCCGTGTCCGCGTTCGCCGACCTGCTGACCCCCGCGGCCGCTGCCCGCCTCGAACGCCGATACGTCGCATGAGCCTGTACGGCCTGGTGCTGTCGTCAGGGTGGGCGTCGGGCATCAACCTGTATGCCGTCGTGGCCATGCTCGGGATCGCGGGTCGGCTCGGGCTGGCCGACGTGCCCTCCGACCTCGAGCGGATCGAGGTCCTCGCCGTTGCCGGTGCCCTCTACGCCGTGGAGTTCGTCGTCGACAAGATCCCGTGGCTCGATTCGGCGTGGGACGTGGTGCACACGGCCATCCGACCGGTTGGTGCCGCGGCTGTCGCCCTCGTCCTTGCCGGTGATGCGACGTCACTCGAGCAGGCGATGCTGACCGCGGGCGGCGGGCTGTTCGGCCTGGCGGCCCACGCCGCGAAGGCGTCCGTGCGAGCGGCTGTGAACACGAGTCCCGAGCCGGCCAGCAACATCCTCGTTTCGCTGCTCGAGGATGTCGTCGTCGCGGGCGTGGTCGCCTTGGCACTCGCCGCGCCAGAGGTGGCGCTGATCATCGCCCTGGTGCTGACGATCACGAGCCTGACGGTGGCCGCTCTGCTGGTCGCGACCCTGCGAACGGCGTGGCGGCGATTGCTGGAGCGACGCCGAGAACGTGCGCGCCGGACCCGCGTTTGATCAAGCCCATCCGTCTCGTGGCTGCGGCTGTGACCGCCGGGCTCGCGCTCGTCGCCTGTTCGCCGGAATCGGGTCAGGTCCGTCGCCAACCAGGCTTCGAAACTGGCCCGGAAATGGCATCGGGGATCACGACGGAACAGTTCTCGCCCCTGAGTGACACATCCGTCTGCGTCGACTGGATCCACCAGGCAGACCTGGATGGCGACGGGATCTCCGAACATGTCGCATTCGACCCCATCGCTGGCGAACTCATCGCGTGTCGGGGGGTGACACAGCACCGTCTTGCCTGGATCGGTGGCGGTGGGTATTCGCTCGTGATCGACATCGAGCGGGACGGCGCCGAGGAGATCGTCTTCGGTGACGATGCCAGTTCCACGGCCGCCGGCAACATCGCGCGATGGGTGGACGAACGGCTCGTTGTCGTCACGACTGCCGACGGGAATCGCCTGCGCCTCCAGGATGGCTTCCAGGAAGACGGGCCGCCGGACGGGGAGCCAACCGCGGTCGTGACCTGGGGCTGCATCGACATCGGTGGCAACAGTCGCGAACTTGTCACGGGCCGCGCCGAATCGCGTGGAGGGCACGACTGGACTGTCGTGTGGATCGGATGGGCCTTCTCGGGGGTTCAGGCTCTCCTGGCAACCCAGGAAATGGCGGACATCGTCGCCGCAAACCTGACGCCCCAGCGTCTGGCTTCTCTGGGAGGACTCGATCACATGTGCGAGTGAGAGCTCAGCTGCGGTCGGGGACCTGGTAGTTCGGGGCCTCGTGGACGACGTCGAGGTCGTGGACGTGCGATTCGCGGGCGCCGGCGGCGGATTGGCGCACGAAGCGCGCGCGCTCGGTCAGGGCAGGGAGGCTGCCGGCGCCGAGGTAGCCCATGCCGGACCGAAGTCCTCCGGCGAGCTGGTCGGTGACCCCAGCAACCGGTCCGCGATACGGCAGAAGGCCCGACACGCCCTCGGGGACCAGCTTGGCCGGTTCGTCGTCGTCGGAGCCCTGGAAGTAGCGATCCGCCGAACCCGCACGCATGGCGTCGACCGACCCCATGCCGCGGTACTCCTTGTAGCGCCGGCCACCGACGAGGACGAGATCGCCGGGCGACTCATCCGTGCCGGCCAGCAGATTGCCCACCATGACGGCCGTCGCGCCTGCGGCCAAGGCCTTGACCAGGTCGCCCGAGTAGCGGATGCCGCCATCCGCGACGGATGAAACGCCCAGCTCGCTGGCGGCCGCCGCACATTCGAAAACCGCCGTGAACTGCGGCATCCCGACGCCGGTGACGATCCTCGTGGTGCAGATGGAGCCGGGGCCGACCCCGATCTTGACGACGTCGGCGCCGTGATCGACGCAGGCCCGCACGCCCTCTGCCGTGGCGACGTTGCCGACCATCAGCGCGGTTTCGGGGTAGCGGTCCTTGAGCTTCTTCGCGAACTCCAGCACAGCCGCTGAATGGCCGTGGGCTGAGTCGACGGCCAGCAGGTCGACGTCGGCGTGGACGAGGGCTTCTGCGCGGGCGTCGCCATCGGGTCCGACCCCGACCGCGGCAGCAACGAGCAGTCGACCGCGTTCGTCCTTGGCCGAGGACGGATACTGGCGAACCTTCTCCACGTCCTTGAACGTGAACATGCCGACGAGGCGCGGCCGTTCGCCCGTGCCGTCGACGATGGGCAGCTTCTCGACGCGATGTTCCTGCATCAGGTCGCGCGCCTGGGCGAGCGTCGTCCCCTCCGGCGCGGTCACCAGCCGGTCCGACGTCATGTAGTCACTGACGGGACGGTCGGCCTCCGCCCCGATGCGCAGGTCGCGGTTGGTGACGATGCCGACGAGGTTGTGGTCTGCGTCCACGACCGGGAAGCCGCTGACCTTGTACTTGG
Source organism: Nitriliruptorales bacterium (assembly GCA_033721095.1). GTDB lineage: Bacteria > Actinomycetota > Nitriliruptoria > Nitriliruptorales > Nitriliruptoraceae > JAWWBG01. Next base: position 5,135 of record JAWWBG010000003.1, on the reverse strand, counting down.
CCATCAGCTCCTCGGCACGAGCCACGGGCTCGTCCGGGTGAAGGGTGATGGGATCGGAGATGAAGCCGGACTCGGAACGCTTCACGGCCTCGACCATCGCCGCCTGGTCGTCAATGCTCGCGTTCTTGTGCACGACACCGAGGCCGCCCTGTCGCGCCATGGCGATCGCCATCTCGGCCTCGGTGACCTTGTCCATCGCCGCGGCGATCAGCGGCAGGCCAAGCGTCAACCGCGGATGGAGTCGGGTCGAGACGTCGACGTCGCGCGGCAGGACCGCCGAGTCACGGGGAACGAGGAGGACGTCGTCGTAGCTGAGGGCTTGCGGGATGTCGGACACGGGACCTCCACTCGGGGTGGCGGCCACCGCGGACCGCATCACCTTCCGGTCCTCGTACAGGGTACGCCACGACGCCCGGCCGTCCCTCCAGCAGGCACGCCGCCGCCCGACGGCGCCGACTCAGTGGCGCGTCGCGTCGGGCGTGGACGTCGGCGGCCCCAGGAGCCGCTCGAGTGCGGCATGCAGTTGCGCCAGCGGCGTGCCGATCGGCAGCGGGATGATCCGGTTGGTCGCGTCGGCGTGCAGCGCGACCTCGAGCACGGGCTCGCCAACCAACCGGTCGACCCGAAGCATCCTGACGTCTGACCACGACAGCTCGATGCGACGCCACAGGGCGTGACCGCGAAGGCCCACCTCGTCGATCTCGAACCGCAGTCGATGGGGCACCAGGGCCTGGACGACGAACCAGCTCCAGGCGATCAGGCTCACGATCAGCAGCCCAGTCGCGTGCCATGAGAAGCCACCGTCGACGACCAGCCAGAGAGCACCGGCGACCAGCAGGGAGCTCATCACGGACCACCAGCCGGCGATCAGGCGATCGGGTTCGACAACGTGCACGCACTGTCCCTTGTCGGCGCGCAGGCTAACGCCCGGGAGGTCGGGCCTCCGGGCGGCCGTCGACGCTCAGCTGGCCCGCGCGGGAGTGTCACCCTCCTCGGCCATCGGCAGCGCGATGATCCGGTCGGGCGACCCGGCCAGTCCCTGGGCCTCGCGGAGGCGCCCGACCTGCTCGAGTGACCGCTCGAGCTGGTTCCGGCGCGTGGTCGCCAGTGCCTCGAACGAGCGGTTGACGGTGGCCAGCTGCCGGCCGTGCCGGTCCAGCTCGTCCGTGAAGCGCTCCCACTGCTGCTCGAACCCGGCCAGGGCCTCGAGGATCTCCGTGGATGAACGATCGACGTGGAACAGGTCCATGGCCTGCCGGACCACCGCCAGCACCCCGAAGAGCGTGGACGGCGAGCAGAGGAGGACGCCTGCCTCGAGTGCCTCGTCCAGCAGGCGTGGTTCTCGTTCGAGCGCGAACGCGAGGACGGCATCGTTGGGCAGGAACAGCAGCACGACCGAGAGCGCATCGACTGATTCCGCGTAGCCCCGGCCGGCCAGCTCCCGGATCCGGCCGCGCGCGTCACGAACGAACGCGGTCGCCGCCTGGTCGGCTGCGTCTTCTGTTTCGGCGTCGTGCCAGCGCAGGTAGTTGTCCAGCGGAAACTTGACGTCCATGAACAGGCTGGTGTCGTCCGGGAGCAGGATCTCGAAGTCCGGGCGGCCCTGGTCAGTGGTTGCCTGCGTGCGATAGTTGATGCCCTCGCGGAACCCGAACGCGCGCAGGACGTCCTCGGCCATGCGCTCGCCCCACTGGCCCCGGACTCGCGAGTTCTCGAGCGCCGCCCGCAACCCATCCGTCGTCTCGGCCAACAACTGGGCGTTGCGGATGGCTTCGCGCAGCTGCTCCTTGACGGCTCCCTGGTCGTCCCTGCGTTGCTGGTCCATGTCGACCACCAGGCGTCGAACCCGATCGAGCTCCTCGGACATCGAGGTCATCTGGCGCGTGATGACGGCGTCGCGACCCGTGTCGGCCTCCTGTGCACGGACCTGGGACGCCTCCAGTTGCTGTCGCGCGATCGCCACCGTCGCCTCGATCACGGAACGGTTCGCCGCCTCGCGGTCGCGGAGCAGGTCGGCGCGAAGCGCGGCGATGGCCTGCTGCTGCCGGCCACGTTCACGCACGAGCAGCCAGCCTCCGATCAGCACCCCGAGGACGGCCACGGCGGCCACGGCCTCCATCACACGATTCCCTCCGACGATGGCTCCAGCACCGTACGGACTGCCTGTGACATCACCCGGGAACCCGTGCATCGCCCTCACTACGCTGCCCAATCGCCCCCTTTCCAGGTTTCTCGATGAAGATCGCGAGCCTCTCCCCCGCGTTCCGGACGTCCTCGCTGGAGCGCATGCGGCGCGAGCAGTTCGACATCCTCGTCATCGGCGGCGGCGTGACCGGGTGCGGCATCGCACTCGATGCCGCCGCGCGCGGCCTGAGCGTGGCTCTCGTCGAGCAGCGCGATTTCGCCTCCGGGACGTCGAGCCGCTCGAGCAAGCTCATCCACGGCGGGCTGCGCTACCTCGAGCAGTACAACTTCGCGCTCGTGCGGGAAGCCCTCCAGGAACGTGGGCTGATCCTCGAGCGGCTGGCTCCTCACCTGGTGAAGCCCGTCCCGTTCCTGTTCCCGTTGACGCGTCGGGTCTGGGAGCGGGCCTACGTGGGCGCTGGCATCACCCTGTACGACACGATGGGCGGCGCGCGGCAACTGCCCCGACACAGGCACCTCTCACGCCGCCAGGCGCTGCACGCGGCTCCGGCACTGCGGCCGGATGCGCTCGTCGGCGCCGTCCAGTACTGGGACGCCCAGGTGGACGACGCACGGCACACGATGAGCCTGGCCCGCACGGCGGCCACGTATGGCGCCGCCGTGGCCACGAGCGCCCGCGTGAACGACCTGCTCCGCGAGGGTGAGCGCGTCGTCGGTGTCGTGGCGCGCGACCTCGAGGGCGGCGACGACCTCGAGATCCGGGCCCGGCAGGTCATCAATGCCACCGGCGTGTGGGCCAACGAGGTCCAGCAACTGGCCGGACGGGGCCGCGTCCGGGTGCGCTCCTCGAAGGGCATCCACCTCGTCGTCCCCCGCGACCGCATCCACATGGACACGGGCCTCATCCTCCGAACCGAGACGTCCGTTCTGTTCGTCATCCCGTGGGGTCGCCACTGGATGGTCGGCACCACCGACACCGACTGGGACCTCGACCTGTCGCATCCGGCCGCGAGCGCGACGGACATCCAGTACCTGCTCGACCGTGTGAATCGCGTCCTGGTCACGCCGCTCACGCACGAGGACGTCGAGGGCGTCTTCGCCGGCCTTCGCCCCCTGCTCTACGGCGAGTCCGCCGCGACGAGCAAGCTCTCGCGCGAGCACGCCGTGGGGTCGGCCGTTGCCGGGATGATCACGGTCGCCGGTGGCAAGTACACGACCTATCGCATCATGGCGGCTGACGCCGTCGACGCGGCCGCGAGGAACCTCGACCGGCGTGTGCCGCCCTCCCCGACAGCGCGGATCCCACTGGTCGGAGCAGAGGGCTACCACGCGCTCTGGAACCAGCGTCGCGACCTTGCGGCCGAGTCCGGCGTGCACGTCGCACGGGTCGAGCACCTGCTGAACCGGTACGGAACCCTCGCGACCGACCTGCTGGACATCATCGCCGATCGGCCGGAACTGGCTCGTCCGCTCGCGGGTTCGGACAGCTACCTGGAAGTCGAGGCCCTGTACGCCGCCTCGCACGAGGGCGCCCTCCACCTCGAGGACGTACTTGCCCGTCGCACGCGCATCTCGATCGAGGCCTGGGGCCGGGGCGTGGATGCCGCCACCCAAGTGGCCCCCATCGTGGGCGAGGCCCTCGGGTGGGACGAGGACACCATCGCCCGCGAGATCGAGCACTACCAGGCGCGCGTGGCCGCCGAGCTCGAGAGCCAGACCAAGCCCGACGACCGCACCGCGGACGCTGCCCGGATGGGAGCCCCCGACGTCCGCATGGGCGCCCACGGATCGTGAGCAGGGCACGAGAAGTCCTGCTGCGTCCATCGCGCCTGGGAACGATTGCGTTCGTCATGGCCGTGGCTGTCGCCTGTGTCCTCCTCGGTCGGTGGCAGCTGGCACGACTCGAGGAGCGGCGCGACCTCAATGCTGCCCTCGAAGCGCGTGGCGAGCTGCCGGCGTTGAGCATGGCCGAGGTGATCGCCGCCCTCGACGAGGGGACCCCCGCGACACAGCTCGAATTCCGGCGCGTCATCGTCGAGGGCACCTACCGACCGGCGGAGGAAGTGCTCCAGCGCAACCGTGCGCACGAGGGGCAGGCCGGCTTCCACGTCGTCACGCCGCTCGTGTTCGACGAGGGACGGGCGGTGATGGTGCGACGAGGGTGGGTGCCCGCTGCCCTCGACGACCCGCCGGTGGTCGAGTCCCTGCCGCCGGAAGGCACGGTGGCCGTGACGGGGGTGCTCCGGGCACCGGAGCGCCCCGGCGGGTTCGGGCCGTCGAACCCCGCGGATGGCGTGCTGGAACGGGTGTTCTGGATCGACCCGCGACGGCTCGACGACCAGACGACGGAATCACTCGTGGACATCGTCGTCGATCTCGATCCGTCGGCTGGGTCGCCGGGCCGATTGCCTGAACCGCTGCCGCCGCTCTCCTTCGACGAGGCCAACCACCTGTCCTATGCGATCCAGTGGTTCTCGTTTGCGGCGATCGCCGTCGTGGGCATCACCGCATACGCACGTTCGCGGTGGTTTCGTGACGGGACACGACCATCGGACTGACGCGGATGGTTGACGTCGCGAAAGGGCCCGGAAACAGGTCAGGGACGGGCACAAAGCCCGTCCCTGGTGCCCCTGTGTGTCGACCGTCGGAGTCGGACGACGGTTGACGCAGTTTGCGCGGACCGCAACCCACGCTGCCGGGTCACGCGCTGGTCGGTGCCCCTGTACCGGCGTGACCCGCGCAGTACATACTCAAACAGGCGACGGCCCGTGTCGAAACCCGGGAGACAGGTGTGTTTCCATGGTGGTACTGGCACCACCATGCGCGTCCGTTTGGCCGAGCAGCTGCGAGGAACGATGACACCGATCCGGTTGATGATCGCCGAGGACGACCTGCTCGTTCGCGAGGGGGCTCGCGCCCTCCTCGACAACGAGGACAGCATCGAGCTCGTCGGCACCGCGGGTGATCCTGCGTCGTTGTTGGAACTGGTG
>JAWWBG010000002.1:0-34127 GCA_033721095.1 Nitriliruptorales bacterium | reverse complement strand
TGCCGGTCCCGACGGGATCTACGGGACCATCCGGTCGGAGCAGCGGAGCACCGGGTACGCATGTGACCCGGGGTCAACCTCGTGTCACAGGACCAAACGACGGTGACGAACGCTGCCCTCGAGAAGTGAGAGGAACAGGATGAGGTCGCCAACCCCGAACTGGAGCAGTCGGATGGCCGTCGTGATCGGGTCACGTTGGGTTCGACGCCATGCCAGTCGCCCGCGAAGCCACGCCCAGGGGAACACGGCAGCCAGCAGCGTCCACTGGCCTGTCGCGACCGCCACGACAACGGCGGTCACCCCAGCACTGAAGGCCGCAGACGTCGGAGACAGAAAGATCCCGAGTCGCAGCCAGTCCGCCACCAGCGGGCTCCGCCGGGCGAGCCCTGCGAAGCCACCACCGCGTCGTTGCTCTCGAAGCCAGTCCCGCCAGCTGGCTGGAAGCACACGATGGTGCACGACGGCCTCCGGGACGAACACGTGCCTGCCGCCGGAGGCGAGGACACGGGCACCGAGCTCAGCGTCCTCGCCGAACGGACCCAGTCGATCGGCGTCGAACAGCGGGTCTCGTTCGACGAAGCCGCCGACCTGGGCCAACCGCGCTCGCCGGTAGGCCACGTTCGCCGTCTCGAACAGTGGGGTTGCCGTCGTCACCCGGATCGTGTGAGCCCACGGTCCGGCGCCTCGCAGGTCAGCAGGATGGGGCCTCGTGGCACCCTGGACAGCGGCCACATCAGGATCAGCGAAGGCCTGTTGCAGCGCCCCCAGCCAACCCGGCGTCGGAAGACAGTCATCGTCCGTGAAGGCGACGACGGCCGCCCGGCAGTGCGCAATGGCCACGTTCCGTCCCCCGCCGGGCCCGAGGTTGGTGGCCACTCGAACCACCTTGAGTCGAAGACTGGTCTCTTCCGCCAGGGCCTGGAGCAGCTCCCATGTTTCATCCGTCGACCCGTTGTCGACGATCACGACTTCGAAACGGGACTCCTGGAACTCCTGGCCCTCAAGTGCAACGACGAGCTCTCTCAGCATGCCCGCGCGCTGATAGCTGGAGATGGCAACGGCCACGTCGGGCGCACGTCCACCCCAGCTCGCGCTCGTCGCCTCCGCGATTTCGGGGCCGCGGCCAGTGTCCACGTCAGCCGTGCACTGCATTGTCGCGACGAGAACGGATCCGAGGTCGGGGGCCCCGGCCGATGGCGCAGTACGGTCTCAGCGGGCGGTTCACGCGGCTCCCTCGGGGACCGGGGAATGGGCCGCACCGTAGCCCCTGACCCAGTCCGAGCCCGATGCCCGGGAGAGCGACTGAACGCGGAGCGGAGCGTTCGTGCGGATACTCGTCGTCACCAACCTGTATCCGCCGCACCACCTCGGTGGCTACGGGCTGGCGTGCGCGGGAACCGTTGGCGCCTGGCGCGCGGCCGGGCACGAGGTCGAGGTCCTGACCTCCACCTGGAGGCGGGATGGCATCGTCCCGGACGCGCCGGGGCCAGGGGACGAACGCATCGAGCGAACCCTTCCCATCCATTGGGACAACCACGAGTTGCCGTCGTCCTCGTGGGGCGAACGTCTGGCGATGGAGCGACAAACCCGCCGCGTGGTCGAGCAGACGGCCTCACGATTTCGGCCGGACGTGATCTCGATCTGGAATGCGGCCGCGCTCTCGTTCGGCCAGTTCATGTACTGGGATCGGCAAGGCGCCCCAGTCGTGCTCGTGATCTGTGATCAGTGGCTGTCGTTCGGACGCGATCTCGACCCATGGGCGCGGGCATTCTCGAGCCAGCGGGCCGGGCGCCGCCTGGCGGCCAGGATCGTGCGCCGCATGACGGGGCTGTCGACCTCGGTGACGTCGCTCGGCGAACCCCCGACAGCCTGCTTCGTCAGCGATTTCCTCGCCCGGCATGCCCAAACAGGTCATCGTTGGGAATTCCGTCACACGGCCGTGATCCCGCAGGGAATCGACCACGTCGCCTTCCCGGTGACCGAACCACAGCGGCCGACGGAATGGTCAGGTCGACTGCTCTACGTGGGTCGGCTGGACCCGCGCAAGGGCGTGCACACCGTGATTCGCGCACTCTCACGGGTCCCCGAACTCCGGCTCGAGGTGATCGGAAGCGGTGCCCCGGAAGCCGAACGGACGCTCCACGAGCTCGCCGATCACCTCGACGTCCACGACCGCATCACCTGGAGGGGGGACCAACCCAAGGCCTTCGTGCGCGAAGCACATGCGCGCTCCGATGCTCTCGTCTTCCCGTCCGAATGGAGCGAGCCATTCGGCATGGTCCCCGTTGAAGCAATGGCAAGTGGCCTACCGGTGGTCGGCACAGGAACCGGCGGCTCCCGGGAGTTTCTCGTCGACGGCCTGACCTGCGTCCGGTATCGAGCCGGGGACGTGGAGGCGCTCGTCGGAGCCATCTCTCGGCTCGCTGCCGATCCCGAGCTCCGAGAGCGGCTGACCCGGAATGGCATGGATGTTGCCTCGTGGCTGAGTTGGGACGCCTTCCACGAACGAACGCTCGCATGGCACAGCCACGCCGCCGGACACGGCGACGGCCCACCGCCCACCACGCGCCCAGCGCTGCCGCCTGAGCTGCAACGACGCGTCCCGGAACCCGCTGATGTACGCATCGGAATCGTCAACTGGAACGGCGGCGACCACCTCGGGCGCTGCCTCGCCGCCCTGCCCGAAGCGCTCGACGGCCTGACTGCCGAGATCGTCGTGGTCGACAACGACTCGTCCGACGACAGCGCGAACCTCGCGGCCAATCGTTCGGACGTCACGCTGATCCGCAACGACACGAACGTCGGCTACGCGCGAGCGATGAACCAGGCGCTGGCCGGGAGCGTGTCCGAGACGCTCATCGCTCTCAATCCCGACACCATCCCGACACCGGGGTCCCTTCGGGCGCTGACCGAGCGTCTTCACAACTCGTCCGACATCGGGCTCGTGACTCCACAGCTGGTCGGAGATGACGGTCGACGGCAGCAGACCGTCCAGAGCTTCCCATCGATCCGGCTCGGACTGGTTGCCAACCTGCTGCCATCACGGTTTCGCAGCCAGCGGATGCGCAACCGACACCTGCTCGCCGGAGCAGAAATGCCGACGACGAGCATGGACGTGCCATGGGCCATCGGAGCCGTGCACGTGATCCGTGCACGCGCTGTCGACGCGGAACATCCCTACCGGGAACGCTGGTTCATCTACGTCGAGGATCTCGACCTGTGCTGGCGGCTGCGCAACGCTGGATGGAGAGTGACCCTCGAGCCTGACATCAAGGTGGTTCACGTCGGAAACGTGTCCGGACAGCAGGCGTTCGCTGATCGACGGATGGCCCGCTACCTCGGCGAGTCCTACGACTGGTGCCGGCGCGAAAAGGGCCGCATGTTCACCCGGCTCTATGCGCTCCTCTCGACAATCGGCGTACTTGGCCAACTCCTCCTGGGTCGCATGCGCGGCCAGGGGGACACTGGCCTGCATCGACAGCTCCGGCACGCCCTGGCAGTCAACGCACGGACGACAGTCTTCGGCCCACCGGTGCCCCGGGCACACCCGACGCAATCGAAGGCGGCGCCGCCCTTCGAGGGATGACGGCGGGTGTCCAGGTTCAGTCGGCAACGAGACCGAAGAGCCGCTCGATTCGGGGAAGGGTGACCGCCGGCGTGTAGCCCGAAAGGACCCGATCCCGCCCGGCATCTCCCATGGCTCGAAGCTTCTCAGCCGGCATGCGTGCGAGTTCGATGATCGCGTCGGCCAAGGCGGCAGGCTCGTGCGGCGGAACCAGCCGTCCCATGGTGTCGTCCACCAGCTCCGGGACGCCGACCTCCATCGTCGAGACAATCGGCATTCTGAGTGACATCGCCTCCTTGAGGACGACCGGCATCGCATCGCGATCACCATTGCGCGCGACCACGAACGGGGCCGCGAACACCGTGCCCGTTTCCATGAGCTCGCGGACCGACTCGTGCGACAACGAACCGCGGAAGGCCACCACGTCATCGAGGCCGAGCGCGACAACCTGCGCCTCCAGCTCCTCTCGGAGTGGCCCATCGCCGCCAATGATGCACCTGGCGCCGGGCACTTCACGATGGACCAGCTCCATCGCCGAGACAAGGTCGGCATACCCCTTCTTCTCCACCAATCTTCCGACGCTGACGATCGTGAACGGATCGTGGCGCCACGCGCTGGAGCGCTCGAATCGTTGCGGGTCGACCGGCAACGGAACGACCGCCACCGAAACGCTCGGCTCGATGGCGGCGAGCTCACGGCGGAAGTAGTCGCACGTCGTGATGACCGGCTGGGCTCGGCGAAGCTTTCGCTCAAGGTCGAATCGCTGGTCGTACAGGTCGTTTCCGTGCACCGTCACCGAGAATGGAGCTCCCAGGAGCTCGGCGACCAGCAGGGCGATGCTTGCCGACTCCCATGCGAAGTGCGCATGGACGCGACGGACATCCCGGGGAACAACGTCGGCGATCGCGAGGGCATGCAGCACGTGGGCGATGCCGTACCGGCGCGCGGACGCGGCGGCCAGAAGAGTCGCCCGGAGGGTGTTCGCGGGGCGCCGCATGAATCGACGAGCCCAGAGCCGGGCCAGGCGGCCCAGCTTGCGAAGCCGCCTGACCGATGTCGTCGCCGTCGGGGCACCCGGCTGCGGGAACGGAATCAGCCGGCCCTCGACCGGATGGTCGGTGTACCGATCCTTCGGCTCCTCCAGATGGACGACGGCGACGTTCCAGCCGCGCTCCCGCATCATGGAAATTTCGTCGATGACGAAGGTCTGGGAGCGCTCCGGGTAGCTCCGGAGAACGTAGAGGACGTCGAGTGGCCGGTCGTTGGTCACCGTGTCCAAACTCCGCTCTCGCGACACCTCACCCGTCCCGGGCGCCGCCAACTCGAGGAAGAACGTCTCGGCGAGTCAAGCCAGTCGGGCCACCTGTAGCCTCCCGCGGCCCGTGGCTGAAGGCGAACCGTCCGAGCCGACAGCGTCCAGACTACGCCGGGATCGCGGCCGTCATGACTGACAACGAATCACCGGCCTCCGGTGGGACGCCGCGGATTTCCGTGATCATCCCGGTTCGTGACAATCAGGCTGGTTTGGATGACTGCCTGGACGCGTTGGCCCGCCAGACCCACCCCGCCGGCAGGACGCAGATCATCGTCGTCGACGATGGTTCCGACCCTCCGATGAAGCCTCGGTCTGGCGTTGCCGCACACGTCCTTCGCGTGGATCACAGGGGCTCCTACGCAGCCAGGAATGCTGGGGCGGCCCAGGCCGACGGCGACATTCTCGCCTTCACGGACTCCGACACGATCCCGAGCCCGGGCTGGCTTGCCGCGGGCGCCCGGGCACTTCTCGCCGCGCCGGGCACCGTGATCGCTGGGGCAGTCAACGTCACGATCGGCGACCGCCCGTCCGGCGTGGAGATCTTCGACCAGCGCCACGGCTTTCCCCAGGAGTTCTACGCCCGACACCGGAACGCCGGTGCGACCGCCAACCTCCTCGTCCGGCGGGCCGAGTGGGACGTCGTCGGGCCGTTCGACGCGACGCTGCAGAGCGGCGGGGACATGGAATGGGGCTGGCGCGCAGCGCAGGCAGGCATTCCCGTCCACTTCTCGCCGGACGTCGTCGTCGCGCACCCAGCGCGTCGCAGCCTGCGCGAGCTGTGGAGGAAGAACCGCCGGATCCTTGCTGGCCGGGCGGAGCTGCGACGGCGCGGTGTCCGACGGGACGGAGACCGCCTCTCGCAGCTCCTCCGACCCCAGCTGCGGCACTACTGGAGGAGCCGGCGCGAGCTCCGTGGTACGGCGACTCCACTTCCCTGGCTGCGGTATGTCGGTGCCCACGTGGCGAACCAGGTCATGACCCTGTTGCTGGCCCTCCGGCACCACCAGTTCGAGTTCGCTGGCGGAAGGCTCCGAACGTGGTCGTCCGTCCGCCGGTAGGCGTTTCGTGACATCAAGCCGTCAGCCATGCTCGTCATCCGCTCCGGGGTCGAGTGGCAGCGACCGCTGCACCGCGACGTTGCGCGCGAGAGCGTCGGTGTCCAATCCCGCGACGATCCGGCGAGCGACGTCGGTTCGCGAGCGGGATGCCCAAGCAGGAAGATCGACGCTGTCCAGCTCCTTGCCGTCCAGCCGGACCACCAACTCGGCGGGCACGCCCGTCGGAACGGGGAGCCGGTCGGGCAGCGCGTGTTCGAGGTCAACCAGAATGCGTTCGGGAGCGGGTGCGCACGCGATGATCTCCTGCAGCGCCCACCGGGTGTCGAGGGCCGCTCGCACGCCCCCCCAGTACGCCGCGGTCAACATCGCGTCGCGGAGTCGACGCGACAGGTCACTGAGCCCCGCAACGCGCGCCAACAGCTGGGCCACAGCGATGACGTTGGCCAACGCGGCGAGCCATGGCGCGCGGAGCACGGCCCGGCCCAGTCGCCCTCGCCACCCACGGACTGGCTCCGCGATCGGCAGACCACGAACCAGGTCGGGATGCCTCCTCGCGATGCCCACGTCGGACATGCCGTCGCCCCTGGCCCCGGCGACCAACGATCTGATGCTCGGCGAGCCCAGTCGTCGAGAGACACGGGCGACCGGGACATACACCAGCTCGAACCCGGCCGCCATCAGCCGATGACCCAGCTCCCACCCTCCCCGCAGGCCGGAAGCCAAGGCCTCGTCGAAGCCGCCTTGAGCAAGGAAATCGGCCCGGGAAAGCGCCAGGTTGCAACCCGTGACGTCGCGGAAGCCCAGGCTGGCCGGGGTGTCGTGTTGTCCGCGATGATCCAGGTACTCGGCCCACGCAACTGCGCCTTCGAGCCAGTCCCGACGCGACGCGATTGTGCGCCGGGTCGGCGACGGCGCACGGCGATCGCCAACGGTGAACTTGTTGGGCGCCTGCCCGCGGATGTGGCTGGCGACCAGTCCGGGTTCGGGGACGACATCGTCATCGAGGAAGAGGAGGACCTCCCCGGAGGCCTCCCGAGCTCCCCTGTTTCGCGCGGCGTTGATGCCGCCGACAGACTCCGCGACGACACGGACTGCAGCGGTCGCGGGCGGTTGCCAGCCGACCTGCCGCAGATCTCGCCCGCCACGTCCAAACACCACGACAACGATCTCGCCGCCGGTCCCCGCCACCTCGTCGATCAGCGGTGCGACGACCTCATCCAGGCGCTGTGCGTCCCCTGCACTCGCGACGACAACCGACAGGCGCGGGGCCACGTCAGGTGCTTCGCCGGCTGCGCAGGTAAGCGCTTGGGACTCGCGGAATGCCACGCAGCTCTGCCAGGGCGACCCGACGCGGAGGAGGTGCAGGATGTCCGGGTCTGGCTCGCCAGTTCCTGCCCAGGTGATGCAGACGGAACCAGTCGAGTCCGGTCTTCACGACAGACAGGTCTCCACAGGAGATGAGCGCGTGGAGCATCCACGTGTAGCCGCCTGTGCTGTAGTTGGCGACCATCGCCTCCAGCTCCGCCATCGTGCGTCGGTGCACATGCGACGCCACAGCCGCCGGCGTGTAGACAACTCGGTGGCCCGATCGCATCACCAGGTAGATCGCGTAGGTGTCCCCACCCGTTCGAGCCGGGCTCCCCATGTCGAGCGCGGCATCGAAGAGCCCGAGTTGTTCGACCAGCTCGCGACGAACGGCAAGGCTCGCACCAGCGCCGAGCCCGCCTGCCAGTCGCGGCGGCCGGGTCCTGAAGTCGACGTCCCTGCGTCGAAATCCCCGTGAGTGCGCACCCCGGAGCTCGAAGGCGCGTTGCGCCGCCGTTTCCAGCTCGTGGGGGAGCACCAGGCCGGTGGCTGCGCCCACGCGCGGACCCGTGAACTCACGAACCAGGTTGATCCCCCAATCCGGCTCGACCAGGACGTCATCGTCCGTGTAGACCAGAACATCGCTGGTGGTTGACGTCGCAGCACGACGGCGCGCGTGATTGAGGCCGGGTCGAGGCTCCTCGACGTACTCGACGTCGAAGCGGGCAGCAACGCGACGCGTCTCGTCCGTCGAGGACGCGTTGTCGACGACGACGACCGAAGCTGGGTTCCCTCGCAGCTCGGCCAGGGACGCCAACGTGCGAGCCAGGCGCTGCGGGCGATCGCGGGTGCACACGGCCACCGACCAGGTCGCGGAGGGATGCGGCTCGTGCTCGGGTGGGGCGAGCTGCGCGAACGCCACCCTCTCCAGGACCCGGCGGTGGAGTTCCTCGTCGTCGCGAATGATCGCCCAAAGCTGCGCCGGCTCGATGACGCCAGCAGCGGGCGACATCCAGACCACGCCGACCGGTTGCTGCAGAACCCGCAGCACGACGTGCGCCTCCGCGTGTGGCGCGACGCACAATGCGCCGTCAAGGCCGATGAGCTCAACATCGAGCGTGGCGGTGCTCACGCGCCGTCCGCGCCCGCGACGTGAATCCAGCGGGAGGGAGGTGCGACGACTCCCGAGCCGGCGTTCCGGCCGACGACCCGCAGCGGGTAGACCCCGTGGTGGTAGTCGTGGACAGTGTCCCACTGCTCGTTGAAAAGCCCGATGTCGAACCCGTACGACCCCGATGCAAGGTCGAGTCGCTCGATCTCGAGGGAGACGTCCGCCTGGCCGCCCGGCTCGAGCTCCAGAAGTGTCGTGGTCTCGAAGCACACGAACTCCTGGTCTCCGAGCAGCTTGACGATGAGGTTGAGGGCCTCGCGCTTGCCCGTCCCGTCCTGTCGACGCACACGGAAACCGACGCTGATGGCATCGCCGACGCCAATGGTTCCGGCGCGGGCGCCATCCCTGTCCATGAGCTCCACGCGTTCCACCAATGCATGACCGGTTCCCCAACGAGTTTCTCCGGGCACCAGTCGTGCCCCTCCACCTGACGGCGCACCGGGGAGTTCATCGGACGTCTGCTCACGCATCTTCTCGTCGACCCAGCGCTCGTACTCGCCGACGATCGTGTTCGTCGGACCCGACGTGACGATTCGGCCCGAATGCAGCCAGATCGCGCGCTCGCACATCTCCGATGCAAGGTCCAGATCGTGCGAGGAGAAAAGGAGCGTGGCGCCTGTCGCACGGAGGTCCCGGACGCGTTCGATGCACCTCTGGCGAAACGCCAGGTCGCCGACGGCCAGGACCTCGTCCACCAACAGGATGTCGGCGTCGACGTGCACAGCGACCGAGAAGGCCAGCCGCGCCTTCATGCCGGCGCTGTAGGTTCGGACGGGGTCGTCCACGACGTCCGCCAACCCGGCGAACTCGATGATTCGCTCGAGTCGATGATCAGCCTCCTGTCGCGTGAGCCCGGCGATGACCGCACTCAATGCCGCACTGCGACGTCCGGTCGTGTCGGGGTGAAAGCCACGCCCCAGCTCGAGGAGCGTCCCGACGCGACCGTCGACGACGATGCTTCCCTCGTCGGGCGCGCCCACGCCGGCAATCAATCGCAGCAGGGTCGTCTTGCCGGCCCCGTTGGGACCGAGGATCGCCAGGCCCTCGCCACGGGCCACGTCGAGCGACACGTCCTCCAGGGCAACGGTGCGTGGACGTTCGCGTCGGTGACCGTTCAGCCCCGGCAGGGTTCCTCGGACTGCCTCGAGCAGCGTCATGGGGGGAGCCCGCCGAAACGACTTGGTGAGATGCCCAACAGAAACTGCCTGCGTCACAGCAGGTCCACCAGCGACGTCCGCGCGCGCTCCAACATGAAGAGTGCGGCAACCAGGATGGCGGCGTGGACGAGCGCGACAACGCCCAGGCCCGCGTCGGGCCACTGGCCGGCGATCAGGATGTCGCGATACGCGGTGATGACGTGAGCCATGGGGTTGATCGTCACCAGCACCGACAAGCCATCCGGGACGCGCTCAGGTGGATAGAAGACAGGTGTGAGGTAGAACAGCGGCACCAGCACGACGCCGACAAGGTGGCCCACATCCCGGTAGCGCACGTGCGCCGCACCCAGAAGCACGGCCGGCCCCGCAATGACCAGGAGTTGGACGGCGAGCACGAGCGGGATGGCGACCACGTGCATCGTTGGCATCCCAACCGTGATGGCGAGAACAACGACGAGCAGAGGAACGGCGAGCACGAATCGAGTCAACGCTGCGCCGACCGCCGCCGAGGGGAGCAGCCAAGCCGGGATCCGCGGTGTTCGAAAAAGGTCACGTCCCTGGACAAGGCTCTGTGTCCCAGCGGTCATGCCGGTGCTGAAGAGTTGCCACGCAACGAGGCCGATGAGAAGGAAGGCCGGATAGTGCTCGATGCCCAGGTCGACAACACGTGTGAACAGAACCGTCAGGACGAAGAACTGCATGGCGACCGCCGCTTGCGACCACGCGAGGCCCAGGACGCTCCCCTTGTAGCTGACCGTGACCTCATGGCGCGTCAGTTCCAGCAGGAGGTCGAGTCGTTGCCGCCTCATGTGGGGTTGGGAACCGGTGGCCGTCGCGCTGATGACTGCCCCTTCAATGGGGACGGCGACGCTAATGCATCCCACCTCTAGACTTCCGCGGGCCGCGACACACCGATTGCACTGCCAGGCCGGGATCGGCGCGGGAAGGTGACCGGCGACACAGCACCACGACGTCGTGCCCGACCTGGCCATTGTGGTGATCGAGGGCGGCGCTCGGCGGACAACCCAGCGTGATCGGTGCGAGATGGGCCAGAGAGTGATCGGCACCGGCGACAGGCTCGTCTTTGTCGTCGGAGCTCGCCGCAGCGGCACCAACTGGCTGCAGCGGATTCTCGGATCCCACCCAGGGATCCACAGCCTCCCGGGCGAAACCCACCTGTTCGACGGCGGCATCCAACCACTGCTGGATCGATTCACGCATGGCACGCCAGCCACACCGACAACTGGGACGTTCTACGTCGAGGAGCCCATCCTCCTGGACGCGTTGCGCGAACTGTGCGACACCGTCCTCTCCTCCCACATGCCGGGCACCGAGGGATCGCGCCTGCTCGAACGAACCCCTGAGCACGTCAAGTGCATCGAACTGATCCTGGCACTCTTTCCTGGCGCCCGGTTTCTCCACATCGTCCGGGATGGCCGCCAAGCGGTGGCGTCGCTGCTGCATCAGGAGTTTGGGCCCAATGACGTCCGAGCCGCGGCCGCCGAGTGGCGAGACGCCGTGGTGGCAGGGCGATCGCACGGCGGCGAACAGGTCCTCGAGATCCGGTACGAGCGCCTGCAGGCACAACTCCGGAACGAGGTTCGCCGCATCCTCGACTTTCTGGACCTCGACGTGGATGATGATGTGCTCCGGCGAGCAGACCAGGAGGCCGCGGTTCGCGGCAACCGCCCGCACGGATCGCCCGGTCGGCTCTCGCATCGTCAGCAACGAGCCTTCAACCACATCGCCGGTGACCTGATGGCAGAGCTCGGCTACGAACCGACCACCGTCACACGACCCAGGCCCCCGCGCACCCAGCCTGTTCCGGCTCCGGGGCCGCCGCCCCATGCGACTGCGGCGGAGCGCCAGTACCACGTCGATCGACTGCTCGCCGCACTGCGGACGGGGTCCTTGAACGGCGATGACATCCGAGCGCTGATTCCTGCCAGCGTGAACATCGAGATGAAGGACGAAGCCGGCGACGTGGTCCGGCTCGACACCGTCGACGAGTTGCTCGCGGCCGTACGGGACGACCCGGTTCTCACGCGACCGATCGTGGGCGCGACGCTGCACACCTCGGGAACCATGATCGTCGTCGTCAATGTCCACGAGGGTCCCGCCACCCGCGTCTGGCGAGCGCGATTTCGCCAGCACGGGCTCGTGGAACTGCACATGGAACGCCTGCCATCGTGAGCCGAACGGCCCTGCGGATCGCCCTGACGAGCACGCATGCCTGGCCCGATGTGCGACGAGGCGGCGAGCGCTACCTGCACGAGCTGGGGGCGGCACTCGCCGGTCGTGGCCACGACGTCACCATCGTCACAACCGGACGTGCGCCTGGGCGGGACCGCCAGCTCGGGGTGGACGTGACGCGCCTCCAGCGGCGCCACCGTGGCCAGCGCTGGCTCGGCGGCTTCTGGGCGCCACATGTCTGGTTCGGACTCGACGTCCGCCGACACCTGCGGCAGGATCCGCCGGACGTCTGGCATGCGTTCACGATCGGCGATGGCGCCGCAGCGACGACGCTCCCCGGTGTGGCCTCGGTCTACACCCACCTGGGCCCGGGTCCCATCGCGCCGGACGTCCCATGGCCGATCGGAGGGCTGCATCGTCGGGTCAGCCGCAAGGTCGACGCCTACCTGTGTCTCTCCGCGGCGGTCCAGCGGCGACTTCGTGAGTCGACAGGACGCACGAGCACCGTTGTCGGCGGCGGGGTCGACCTGGCCCGATTTCGGCCGTGCGCCCCACGCGAACACCGGCCAACCGTGCTGTTTGCGTCCGACGTGAACCAACCGTGGAAGAACGCCGACCTGCTCCTCGAGGCCTGCGCGCTCCTCCGAGCGCGACTGCCGGAGCTCCAGCTGTGGTTCGTCGGCCCCGGCGACGTGGACGCGCTCGTCGACCGCCACCCGACCATGGCCGATCTCGTCACGCGGCGAAGCCGTTCGTCGGCGCACGAGCTTGGCGCTGACTACAGCCGGGCCTGGGTGACGGCACAACCGTCGACCGGCGAAGCCTTCGGATTGGTCGCGCTCGAGTCGCTCGCGTGCGGGACACCGGCCGTCGGACTCGTCGGCGAAGGACCGGCCGACTTCCTGGACGCCTCAGTGGGCGCGCTGGCCGAGGGGAACCCGGACTCGCTCGCCGATGCCCTCGAGTCAGCCTTGAACTTGAGCTCGAAGCATGACACCGTCGCACGCTGTCGTGGCCGAGCACGCGAGCACGACTGGCACACGGTCGTTGCCCCCCGAGTGGAGGAGATCTATCTCCGACTCCTGGGCGACCACGTCGCCAACGGGCGATGACCGGGGCCATCCAACGCCGGGACGATGAGGCCGACCCGTATCCTCCGGACCCTTCCCCGGACACTGGTGTCAGGTTGACGACGGCTGCTCCTCCGGTCCTGGAGTTGTCCGATCAACCACCTTCGCTGCGGGAGCTTCTTCGGGAAGCATTGAAGGCTCGTGCAATGTTGCCTGTGCTCGCCCGGCAGCATTTCGTGGGCGGCTACCGCGCTGCCCGGCTGGGGCTCCTCTGGACCGCGATCCAACCGCTCATTCGCGGAGCCGTCCTCGCGTTCGTCTTCACCCAGATCGTCCGGATCGAGACCGATTCGCCCTATCCCGCCTTCGTCCTGGCAGGAACCGCGACGTGGGCCTGGATCAGCCAATCCGTCACAGGAGGTACCACCTCCATCGTCGCGACCGCCGGGCTGGCCGGCCGCGTGTACTTCCCGCGCCTGATCCTGCCGGCCATGCCGGCTGCCGCGTCGCTGCCCAGCTTCGGCATCACGCTGGTTGTCGTCATTGGCGTCGCGGCCGGATTCGGGGCCCCGCCGACGGTGCGCCTGCTTGCACTTCCCGTGGCGCTGATCGCAGCGCTCCTGCTGGTCTTCTCCATGGCGATGTGCCTCAGCCTGCTCCACGTCTACTTCCGGGACATCGGGCATCTGGTCCAGAGCGGGATGCTCATGGTCTTCTACGCGACCCCGATCATCTACCCCGCCTCCATGGCAGGCCGCTTCGAGCCGCTGCTCCATGCGAACCCGTTCTCGGGTGTCGTCCTGCTCATCCGCTGGAGCCTCCTCGGCTCGTCGGAACCTCTCCTCGTCCCGGTCGCATGGATGGCTGGTTGGACGCTGGTCCTGGGTGCCATCGGAATGACGGCCTTTCGACGATTCGATCGAATTTGCGTGGACCGGTTGTGAACTCCATCGAGGTCGCCGACGTCAGCAAGCGCTACCGCCAATACCGCGATGACGAGATGCTCCTCAAGCGGCTGGCCATGCCGTGGGCCGTCCGCCAGATCCAGGAGATCACCGCGCTCGATGGCCTCTCATTCGCGGTCGAGCGAGGCGACACGCTGGGCATCATCGGGCGGAACGGATCGGGCAAGACGACCCTGCTGCGGCTGCTGTCGGGCGTTTCCGGACCCACGTCCGGGCGCATCCGCGTCGTCGGGCGGGTCGCACCGCTCATCGGGATCGGCGTCGGCTTCAACAACGAGTTGACCGGCCGCGAGAACGTCTTTGTGAATGGTCGGCTTCTCGGGCTGACCCCCGCACAGATCGAGGACCGGTACGAATCGATCGTTGCCTTCAGCGAACTGCCGGACTTCATGAACGTGCCCGTGAAGTTCTACAGCTCCGGAATGTTTCTCCGCCTGGCGTTCGCCGTCGCCATTCACACGGATCCCGACATCCTGATCGTGGACGAGATCCTCGCCGTCGGCGATGCCGGCTTCCAAGCCAAGTGCGACGAGCGGCTCCGCCAGATCCGGGGGAGCGGTACCACCATCGTGCTCGTGACGCACAACCTGAACATGGTCGAGCGGATGGCGGAGCGGACCATCCTGCTCGACAACGGGCGCGCACTCTTTGACGGGGAGACGTCGGAGGCCATCCGGCACTACATGAGATTGCTTCGCGACCGTGAGACGGACGCTGCCGCGCCGGGGGTTGGAATGCCGTCAGCAGCCGTCGACGTGTCCCTCCTGGATCCCGACGGAGATCCGACCGAGCAGCTGGCTGAGGGCGATCCGATTCGCGTCCACGTTCGCGCGACCTTCGCCGAGGAGGTGACGGGCGTGTCCATCGGCTTTGCGCTGGACAAGGCGCAGCTGGGCGTCATCTACGCAAACGGCACCGATCCGACTGCCTACACGGCAACACACGGGCCGTCCCAACCGCTCGATGCCTCCATCCATCTCGCCCAGCTGCCGCTGAAGGCCGGCGACTACAGCCTGCGGCTCGTGCTGCGAGCAACCGGCCGCCGCCGGCCGCTCGCCCTGACGGCCCCACTCCACTTCCACGTGCGTGGTCGATCGACCGGCATGGGGGTCGTCGACTTCAGAGCCAACTTCACACTGAACGGCCAGCCCGTTCCAGCGCGCGAGGCCGGCCTGGCGGGTGCGGACGAGATCAACCCGTTCGAGTAGATCCATTCTGGCCGAGCTCTCGGCGGGATGGTCGCCACCGACGTGGCGATGCCCGTCCAAACGCTCAGTCGGGCGCTGGAAGCTTCAGCCAAGGAGGGTCGTCGGCTGCGATTGCCGTGAGCTCGATTGCATCCTTGTAGGTGTCCATCGACTTCCAGAAGCCGTCGTGGCGGAAGGCGAAGAGCTCCCCGGCGGCGCCGAGGGCCGGGAGCACGTCGCGTTCGAGATCATGCCCGTCCCAGTGTTCGAACGCACGTTGGTCGAAGACGAAGTAGCCCCCGTTGATGTGGTGATCTGGCAGCCGGGGTTTCTCGCGAAACGTCGTGACGCGGCTCGCATCATCCGTCTCGATCGTTCCGTACTGGGACGGAAGCGGAACCGTTGTCAGCGTTGCCGACCCCGGGTGCGAATCGTGGAATGCGAGGAGCTTGTGGACGTCGACGTTTCCCAACCCGTCCGCGTAGTTGACCATGAACCGGTCGCGCAGGTGTTCGCGGCAGCGGGCGACTCGCTCGCCGGTGTTCGTCTCCTCGCCCGTGTCGATGACAGTGAGCTTCCATTCTGCCGGCAGTGTCTGGGCAAACGCGTCGATTCGGTCAGCCAGGTAACCGGCAGCCAGAATGAACTCCGTGAAACCCTGGCGCGCGTAGATCTCGAGGACATGGCCGAGTATCGGCTCGCCATCAACCTCCAGCAACGGCTTCGGAACGGTCTCCGTGTGCGGGTAGGCACGCGTTCCCTTGCCACCGCAAAGAATGAGGGTCTGAATGAATCGGCTCCTCGACGGCGGTCCGAGGGTAGACGAGCACTACGCTCGGATTGCCCGGAGCCCCCGCCTCGTTGATGCGCGATCACACCTTCTCCAGCCTCGTCATCGTCGGCCCACCGAAGGCGGCGACCACGACGGTTGCCCGGTGGTTCGAGGATCGTGACGACTTCGTCGTTGCGTTCCAGAAGGAGGTCCAGTTCCTCGATCGTCATTGGGAACGTGGGTTCGACTGGTATCGAGACCAGTTCGAATCGGACTCAGGAGGCCGCATCCGGGTCGACGCCACGCCGACGTACTTCGCACACCCGAGTGCCCCTGAGCGAGCCCGCGAACTGACGGACACGCTCTTTCTCGCGATCCTCCGGGACCCGGTGGAACGTGCTTGGTCGCATCACTGGTTCGCGGGGCGATCGGGAGCGTCCCGCCCAGCCTTCGATGAGATGGTCGCGTCCGAGGTGGCGGCCGGTTTTCCTGAAGGGGGGATCCTCGTCCACGGGCTCTACGGAAAGCACGTCGATCGTTGGACGCGAAGCGTTGGACGGGAGCGCCTGATGATCGTGTCATTCGATGACGTCGCGACCCGCCCCCAGGACGTCTTCACGGACATCTGCGCACGCTTGGGCGTAACCGAGGAACCAGTTCCCAAGCCGGTCGGAACGGTCCAGAACGCATCGCACCGGTTGCGATCTCCCCGATTGAACGAGTTCATGCTGAAGCACCACCTGTGGCGTCGACTTCCCGGACGCCTCGGGTTCCTGCTCGACGAGCTGAATCGCAGGAAGAGCCCGAATCCGCCCATGCCAACGACCAGCCGACGTCGGCTGCGGGCTGCCTACGCCAACGATCTCGAGCACCTGCGCGGCACCTGGACGCCTGAGAAACTGCCTGCTTGGGCGCTGGCGGACGAGGACGGCCGGCACGGCGAGGATTCGGGCGCTGGATAGCCTCCAAGCGTCCGACGCGAACGGCCCGAACCTTGTCGCAGCCGCCGCCTCCCGAGGTGCCGCCGACTCTCTATGACGAGGAGTACTACCGGCACGCCTGTGCCGGCAGCGACGAATGGCACAACGGAGCAGATGTCGCGGGCCTCTATCCCGGGATCATGGCCAAGGCCGGGTTCCGAGCCGGCGAGTCGCTGTTGGACATCGGCGCCGGCCGCGGGGAGCTGGTGGCGGTGGCAGCTGCCCAGGGTGCGTCGCGTGCAATTGGCATCGACTACTCCGAGGCGGCCGTCCGGCTGGCGTCTCAGACCCTGCAGGCGCAGGGAGTCGCCGACCGAGCACAAGTCCGGTTGGGCGACGCACGGAACCTGCCAGTCGACGATGGCTCCATCGACCTGGTGACGATGGTCGACGTCGTCGAGCATCTCTCGCCAGCCGAGCTGGAGGACGTCCTCACGGAGGTCCGACGAGTCCTCGGGCCGTCCGGACGACTGTTCATCCACACGATGCCGAATCGTTCTATATACGACGTGACGTATCGGGTCATGCGGTTCGGCGCTCGGCTCGCCGGTCGCTCGTGGCCGGCCGAGCCCCGCAACAGCTACGAGCAGTCGATGCACGTCAACGAGCAGACACGATCGTCCCTCCGGCGGGTTCTGAGACGCGTCGGCTACCAACGGGTTGAGGTCAGGTTCGGCGACTTCGTCTACACGGACTTCGTTCCGTCAGCGCGCGGTCGACGGATCTATCGGGAACTGGCACGACATCGCCCCACGGCGTGGCTGGCGCGTGGCGAGCTGTTTGCAACGGCCTGGAACCGCGCGTCGTGACGCTGGCCAACGGGGCAGGACACCCGTGTGGCCACTGCTCGGCTCAGGTACGGGTTGCGACGATCGCGACGTGGGGATCACCCACACTCGTCCGCAGGAGGGACTGACGGGACTCGCGATGGCGAACGGTCGACCATCGCCAAGGTGCCCTTTGCTGCCCGGCGCCTGCGGGCATGGCCAGCCGTTGGGGCGGCTGGAGGAGGCGAAAACCCGCTGATTCGACCATGCGAACGATCGCCGACTGGTTCGCGCGCCACCACCACGGTCGATCGCGGCCGTCCAGCTCCGCGACTGGCCTTCGCGGATGGCGCAGTGTCAACCCCACGTCGATGGCATCAACGAGCACCAGATTGCCGCGGCACACGCTCCGAACGGCCTCGAGCGCGCCGATCGGATCGCGCAGGTGGATCAACAGGCTCCCGACGTACACGACGTCAAACATCCCCAGAACGTCGGGATGGAGTTCGTAGACGCTGAGATCGTGACGCGTGGCCGAGGCGCCAAGGGCCTGCTTCGCGATCTCGAAACCGCCCCCGCCGTCATGCCGAGACGAGATCTCGTCGCGCACCGATTGTGGGGAAGTCGCAGGCCAGTCCCACCGTTGCGGGTCGAGCACGTCGATTGCATGGACCTCATCGGCTCCTCGGCCCTCCATCTCGAAGGCCCAGAAGCCGTCAAACGTTCCGACATCGAGGCACCGCTTCCCCGTCAGGTCCGATGGAATCGACAGCGACGGTGCCACCGGCCTGGTGTCGAACCATCCCGGCGTCACGACGCCGTTGAGCTCCAGCGTGTGGTACCAGTCGCGAGCGGCCACCGCCTCGCGAAGCGCATCTGCCGACGATGTCATCCACGTCCCTCGCTGGTCGCGGACGTTGCCTCGACACCGTCAGCGCAGCGACCCTCCGGAGGCGCTGTGACCCGATCGCACCAAGCGATCAGGGCTCCGGGACGCTAGCAGGAGACCCATGCCACAACGGGTCTTGCCAGACGAGCGGCCGGAACTGCCCAGCGGACCGCAGGGGAACGGGCGACCAACACTCCGGCCTCGATTCTCGCCACAAGTAGTCTCACGCGACGATGGATCTTCGCCGCCTGCCCTTCCGGATTCGTTACGGCCCCGTTCGTCGGGCGGGTTCAGCCGTCCGGCGGTGGCGCGTCCAGCTGACCCACCTGCACGCGGATGTGCAGTTCGGTGACGGCGTCTACTGCGGACCCGGATTCCGCGTCGAGATCCCGGGCAATGGCGCCCTGATCGTCGGCCCGCGTGTCCACTTTCGGCGCGGATTCACGGCGGAGATCTCGGGCGGCGGCCGAGTCACCATTGGCGCCGACACGGTCTTCACGTGGGACCCGGTCATTCACTGTTCGACGACCATCGACATCGGCGAGGGCTGCATGATCGGCCGCGTCGTCATGGCCGACGGCAACCACCGATTCCGTGACCCGGATCAGCCCGTGATGGCCCAGGGCTACGACTTTCGACCGCTTGTCATCGGGGACGGGGCGATGATCGCCAACCACGCCGTCGTCCTGGCCTCGGTCGGTGAACGAACCTTCGTCGGCGCCAATGCCGTCGTCAGTCGAGACCTGCCGGACTACTCGGTGGCACTGGGGCAGCCGGCCCGAGTCGTCGAGTACTTCGGCAAGGACCCTGCTCGGAAGAACGAGAAGCGGCGACCACCGTCCGTCTGACGCCGCGCGCGGCGTCAGACGCCGCGGTCGAAGCCCGGGATGAACGGCGAGTCCGGCTTTGCGATCTCCTCGCGGTACCAGGCGATCGTCTTCTCGAGACCGGCCGCGAGGTCGTGGCTCGGCTCCCATCCCAACAGCTCGCGCGCCCGCGTGTTGTCGGCGTACATCCGCCAGATCTCGATGGGCCGATCGGGCAGTGCCCCGAGCTCGGCTTCGATCGGGTTGCCCATCAGGTCCAGGATCGTGCGGGCCAGGTCCGCGATCGAGGTCTCTTCGCCGCAGCCGACGTTGAGCAACTGCCCGTCGACTCCGTCGGCCGTCCCCGCTCGCGCAATCCCGTCGGCCAGGTCCTCGACATAGTTGAACTCCCGCGTCTGCGTGCCCGACGTCATCTGGAGGCGCTGGCCACGCAGGGCGCGAACGATGATCTCGGGGATGATCCGGTCGGGCGTCTGCCACGGCCCATAGGCGTTGAACGGCCGGATGCGCACGATCGGTCGGCCGCGAGAGTCATGTACGAGTCGTGCGTACATCTCGGCCGCGTACTTGCTCACGGCGTACGGCGACACTGGATGCGGGCAGGCGTCCTCGCGGAAGGGAACGTCCACGTCGCCGTAGATCTCCGATGTCCCGATGTTCACGAACCGCTGGTAGCCGGTCCGCTCGAGCGCCTCGAGCAGGTTCACCGTGCCCTGGACGTTGGTCGCGAACGATTCGTCCACGCGCTGCCACGACTTGCCCACGTGGGTGTAGGCGCCGAGGTGGTAGATGACGGTGGGCTGGATGTCCGCAACGATGCCCTCGACCGCGGTTCGGTCGGTGAGGTTTCCCTCGTGCAGCGTGATCTGGTCGCGCACTTCGACCAGCCGCTCCGGATAGATCGAGCTCACCGAGCTGCTGATCACGTGCACGTCGGCCTGCCCGGCCACGAGTGTGCGCACGACGTGCGAACCGATGAATCCCGAGCCGCCTGTCACCAGGACGGTGGCGTTCTCGATCGTGACCATGACAGGCTCCCGTACGACGGTGGGGAGTCTACGAAGCGCCTGCTCAGCCCCAGACAGCCGGGACGACGACCAGCGTCACCACAATGACAGCCAGCGTGATCGGGGCACCAAGCCGCCACCAGTCCCCGAATCGGTAGCCGCCCAACCCGTAGACGATCGTGTTCGTCTGGTAGCCGACCGGCGTCAGGAACGAGGAGCTGGCGGCGATCGCGACCGCCACGGCCAGCCCCCGGGAGTCCGCACCGATCGTGGCCGCCACGTCCACGGCCACAGGCACCATGAGCGCGGCCGCAGCGACATTGGTGACGAGCTCGGTGAGCGCCATGGTTGCCAGAACGATGAGCAGCAGCGCCACCACCAGCCCACTGTCGCCCGCGAGAGCCGTGACGATTGTTGCCAACTCCGTGGCGAGCCCTGTCTCGGCGACGGCCGCACCGAGACCGATGGCGCCAGCGATGATCAGCAGGATGTCCAGATCGATGGCACGACGTGCCTGTTCCACGGTGATGGTTCGCGTCAGCAGCAGGACCACGACGGCTGCCAGGATCGAATGCAGCAGGGGGAGCAACCCCGTTGCCGCGACGGCCACCAGGCCCAGGACCGACGCGGCCGTGACCAGCCTCCCATGGGTCCTCGGCGCCTCGCCATCAGTGAGCGGCACGATGATGGAAAAGTCGCCGCTCCAGCGCACGCGGTCCTCGTAGTCCTGATCAGCCATGACCAGCAGCGCGTCACCTGCATGCAGCGGATGTGCGCCGAGCTTGCCCTCGAGGCGATGACCGGCCCGGTGGATGGCCAGGACCGCGCCGCCGTATCGGCCGCGGAAACTGGCCTCCTTGAGGGTCCGGCCAACCAGCGAGCTGCCCGTCCGGATGACCGCCTCCCACAGGGTGTGACCTGCACCCTCCAGCAGGCCAGCCTGGCTCTCGGCGATGGCGAGCCCCGGACGGTCCGCCAGGTCACGCACGTGGTCGACCGATCCGACGAGCGTCAGGACGTCGTCCGCCATCAGCCCCGTGATCGGGGTGACCGGGGCAATCTCGCGGCCGTCGCGGTCGATGCGGACGACGAATGCATCCTCCAGGTTTCGAAGTCCGGCGTCCTCGATGCTGCGGCCGACCAACGGCCCGTCCGGAAGGACCCGGAGCCGAAACGAATAGTCGCGATCGGCGCTGGCGACCTGCTCGTGAGGGGATCGGCGATCGGGAAGCAGTCGCGGCGCCAGGGGGATGGTGAGGGCAACGCCGACGATCGCAACCGGAAGACCGAGCGGAAGGACCTCGAAGAAATCGAACGGTTCTTGTCCTGCGCTCTCGATCAGGCCCGACACGACCAGGTTGGTGGACGTCCCAATGGTGGTGACGAGGCCGCCGAGGATCGCGGCAAACGACAGGGGAATGAGGAAATGCGATGCCGCGCGACCATGCCGCTCCGCCCAGGTGCGCACCATCGGCGCGAGGGCGGCCACCATGGGGGTGTTGGCCAGGACCGACGACATCGCAGCGGTGGGAAGCAGGAGCTTGACCAGGACGACACGGTCGCTCGAGCTGCTCCCGAGAAACCGGGCCATTGCGGCATCGATGCCAACGTGGTCGCGGATGGCACGCGCGACGACGAACAGGGCACCGACGGCGATCGTGGCCTCGGACGAGAAGCCCGCGAACGCCACTTCCGGCTCGATGGTGCGGGCCAGCACGAGAATCGTGAGCCCGCCGAGGAGGCTGACTGCGGGCGGCAGCAGCTCACGCGCGAGAACGACGAGCACGATCCCGAGGACGACCAGGGTCACGAATGCGTCAGCGGACAGGGCACCCTCCTGGGCGGCGCGAGTCTATGAAGCGCGTCCCTTCGGCAGAGCTGGTCTCCCCATGCAACGGTGCAAATGCCACCGCCATCGGCTCCAGCTCGTCCGGAGGAGACGGAGGAACTTGCGCTCGACTTCTGGCGTCCAACTCCCTCGACAGGGAGTTCGCATGCGCTTGGTGATGTCCGCTGTGCTCGTTGGTGTCCTCATCGCCGGGTTGGCCGCGTCCTGCACCACGGCCGAGCCCATCGTGACCTCACCGTCGGACAACGGGCCCGCCCCGGGCTCACTCGACGGGACGTGGGTGCTGGTAGTGGGCTCCCACGAGGGAAACGCACTGCCCATGCCCGCAGATGCCCTCATCGACATGAGGATCGACGGCGCGATGGTCGGCGGAACCGCAGCGTGCAACAGCTGGTTCGGCGAGGTGGCGATCGGTGAACGAAGCATGTCGTTCTCCGGAGTGGGCCAGACCGAGATGGCATGCGAAGAGGATCGCATGGCAGCCGAACGCGCCTACCTGGCGGCGCTCGCCGACGTCGCCGCCTTCGAGGTCGCGGCCGACACGCTGACGCTGCGGGGGCCGGGCGTCGAGCTCGTCTTCTCGCGACAGGCTCCCGTCGCCGACGCCGACCTCGTCGGGACAACCTGGCTCCTGGACAGCATCGTCGAGGGTGACGCCGTGTCGTCCACGGTCGGTGCTGACGCACATCTCGTGTTCGGGGTCGACGGTTCGCTGACCGGGAGCACCGGCTGCCGCACGTTCGGGGGCACCTGGGCGACCGACGGCGGTGGCCAGCTCGTGATCAGCGACGTCGCGAGCGACGGACAGGCCTGTCCGGGCGAGCTGGCCCGGCAGGACCAGAACATGCTGGAGACGCTGTCGGGTCGCGTTCGGGCAGACGTGGATGGCAATCGGCTCACGATCACGGCTCCGGACGGCACCGGCCTCAGTTTCCGAGCGTCATGATCCCGATTCGAACAGGTCCCTTTCGAGCGGTGTGCGGAAACGGCTGACGAAACGCCGTTCGCCGAGCCAGCCCTCGAGCTCGGCGGCCCTCGACTCGATGGCGGCCGACGCCTCCGACCCGACATCCTCCAACAGGCGATGGACGACCTGGCCGTCGGGCCGCTGGGTCCAGCCTCCCACGACGCGGCCGTTCCACCACACCGTCGGACCGGCGTTGCCGTTGCGATCGAACAGGGCGTCGTGGTGATCGCCGAGGAACCACGCCCGGTGCTTCCAGCCCATCACGGTCGGGTCGAGGCCGGGCAGGAGTGCCGCCCACGGCTGCGGCATGGGCGTTGGCTCGAGGTCGTCCGCCAGCGCCACGCCGTCACCCTCCTCGAGGTCGACCGCGGCGATGTCGAGCGCAGCCAGGGCCCGGGCCACGGCGCGCTTGCCCCATCCCGACCACCATTCCAGGTCCGCGACCGGTGCCGGCCCGAACGTCCGCAGCCAGCGCTCCGCGAGTGCACGCCGAGCGTCATCCATGGCCACCTGCCGATCGGCCGCCGGCGCCCAGCTGGACAGCGGCGCCCATTGGTACAGCGAGCTCGTCCAGCCACCGCGCGGACGGCCCCGAACGATCCGGCTGTCCGTCGCCAGGAGGAACAGGACGCGTGTCACGACCCCGAACGCGCCGCCATAGGGCTTGTCCGGGGAATACACGATCTTCTCCCCGAGCTCGGGCACGTCCTGCGTGAGCTCGCTGGCAGTCGCGAGGCCGCGCTCCTCCAAGGCGGCGATCGTGGCCGCCTCGATCCGCGCAAGCCACCGCCCGCCGTCCGTGGCGATACCGGACTCCTCGATCAGCTTGACCAGGCGTTGACGTTCCCGAGCAGCCAAGGGCCCAGCGCATCCGTGCTGGAGCAGCGGGGCATCGTCGACGGCGACCACGAAGAGCGTTCGGCGCATGCCGAGGACACGCACCAGGTTCCGCTCCTCGTACAGGGCCGACTCCATGTCCGTCAGCTCCAACATGGGCACCCGCGCCCGGGCCGACAGGTGCACCGTCGCCGGATCGCTGGCATGCAATCCGATCATGCGGACAACGAGGCTCGCGACATCGGTGCCGTGACGCGTCCCGCCAAGCGAGTGGCGCAGCGCCAGCCGTCGTCGGCGCTCGTCCGGGCCCATGGTCACCATCCCAACAGTCTGGCAGCCAATGGCGACACTCGCCGTCGGTACCGTTCGCCCCATGGAGGGTTCGCCTAGTCCGGCCTATGGCGCACGGTTGGAATCCGTGTTGAGCGCAAGCTCTCGGGGGTTCGAATCCCCCACCCTCCGCTGGCTCCTCCGTTTCGGGTCGTCATGACTTCTGCCGAGCGTGGCGACAACGATTCGGATCCGCTCATCTCGGTGGTCGTACCAACGTTCGAGCGAGCCGCGCTGCTCCCCGGCCTGGTGACCGCCCTCGAGGCACAGTCTCTGGAAGACCCCTTCGAAGTCATCGTGGTCGACGACGGCTCAACGGATGGCACCGCGGATGCCCTCGCAAGGCTTGCCGCAAGCTCACCCCTGAACATGTCGATCATCTCGCTGCCGACGAACGCCGGCCCAGCGGCGGCACGGAACGAGGGGGTCCGAGCGGCTCGTGGCCGCTTCATCGCATTCACCGACGACGACTGTCGTCCAGCGAGCGGTTGGCTGGCAGCTGGCCTGCGAGCCTTTCGTGAGGGTGCAGCTGTCGTCGTCGGCGCAACCCAGCCCGAAGGACAGCCGAGCAGTCCCTTCGTGAGGGTCCTGCGCGTGGATCGCGTCGCATGGTGCCCGACGGCAAACGTCTTCTATCGGCGTCAGGACGTGCTCGACGCAGGTGGCTTCGACGCCGATTTTCGGGCCTGCGCCGAGGATGCCGACCTTGCGATGCGCGTCACATCACGGACCGGTGAAGCCTGGTTCGAACCCGACGCTCTCGTGATCCACCTCAATCGCGGGGGAACTCTTCGCTCGGCACTGCGGATCGCGTGGCGATGGTCCGACATGCCGTTGTTCTTCAAGCGTCACCCGCAGGCGCGACGCCGGCTGGCCCATCGCCGCATCTTCTGGAAGGAGAGTCACCTGCCGGCAGCAGCCACGATCCTCGCGATGCTTGCGTCGCCCTTCCTCTGGCCAGCAGCCCTCATCGCGGTACCGCATGCCTGGTATCGATCAGTCCATCGACCACTCGGCCCACCGAACGCCCCACTGCGCTGGGTCCCGGGCGTGATGCTCGTGGACATCACCGAGGTGTTGGCCTGCCTTCGCGGGTCGCTTCGACATCGCACACTCCTGCTGTGACGCCCCTCCGGGATCCCTCCGCGGATGCAGGCGCCGAGTCGACGATCGACGTCAGCGTCGTTGTGTCGACGCGCGACCGAGCGGGCCAGCTCCCGGAGCTCTTTGGCGCGCTCGGTGCCCAGGCAACTGACCTGAACTTCGAGCTCGTCATCATCGACAACGGGTCCGTCGACGACACCGCGGCCGTGATCGCGAAGCTCGCGGCGCTCGCACCCTTTGCGGTCGTCACCGACACGCTGCCACGCGGAAGCGGACCAGCTCGCGGGCGCAACCACGGCGTCCAGCTCGCGCATGGCGAGATCATCGCATTCACGGACGACGACTGCCATCCCGACCCGCGCTGGATCGAGGCAGGAGCCCGTGCTCTCGGCAGCTCGGCCGCGGTCGTTGTCGGTCGAACGCGCGGGCCGTCTGGGCAACCGACACTCAGCCAACACCCGATGACGAGCAAGGTGATCACCAACGACTGCCGATACTTCGCGACGTGCAACGTCTTCTATCGGCGCCAGGACGTGCTCGACGTCGGCGGCTTTGACACCGAGTTCCGCGGAGTCGGGGGCGAGGACACCGATCTGGGACTGCGCGTGTGCAAGGCCGGTGCCGAGGCCCTGTTCGTGCCGGAGGCCCTGGTCGTCCACCCTTACCGCCGTCACGGACCCCGATCCGCGATCGTCGAGTCCACTCGCTGGTATGACCTGCCCCGCCTGATTGCCAAGCATCCAGAGCAGCGAGCTGTGCTCCTGCACTGGCGCTGGTTCTGGAAGCGGACCCACCCGGGGGCGCTGATCGCGGCACTTGCGCTGATCGCGGCGCCGCTTGCCCCGGTCGCCCTCGTGGGCGTGCTTCCATGGCTCCGGGAACGGGTCCTTCTCACGAATCGCTCACGCAAGCTCTCGCTCCTCTGGGCCCCCGTCCTGTTCAGCATCGACCTGGTCGAGATCATGACGATGACCGTCGGCTCCGTACGCCACCGAACGCTCGTCCTGTGAGCACTCGCAGGAGGCTCGCACGAGCCACCGACGTCCGTCGGCAGATCGCCTGGAGGCGCGAGGCCAGCGAACACGAGATCAAGCGCGGGCGACACAAGGGCTTCTGGCCCCTGTACCTGAGGCTGAGTGGGCGGCCACCTGCGCAGTCCGCGGGTGACTTCGCGGCCATCCTCCTGGTGCACGAGCGGCCCGCGACGCTCGACCTTCAGGTTCGGATCGCGCTGCACACACCGTCAATCGGGATGGTGCACATCTCCAACAACAACCCGGCCGTGGATGTTGCCGAGTACCTGACGATCGCATCTCGGCGCGTCGTCGTCCACGAGGAATTCGATTGGAACCAGACCCGCCGGTACCTCCTTGCCGGCGACCTGCGTGACCAGCGCTTCGTCAGCCTCGACGACGACATCTATCTCGATCCGCGACACCTGGAGCAGCTGCTTGGGCAGTTTCGACGTGAGGACGCAGTGCCCACCGGGGTCACCGGGCAGAACCGGATTGCGGACGGCTGGATCAACGAGGTCGTCGAGGAAGGGCCTGTCGACATCCTCAACCGTCTCTACGTCTTCTCGGCGGAGCACGTTCGGCGATTTCACGTGCTGCTCGACGAACTTGGCTGGTCTTCCGATCAGCGAAGAACGAACTTCGCGGACGACGTGTTGATCAGCGCGACCGGCGACGGGCCTGCCAGGATCGTCCCCACCCCATGGATCGACTGCACATCGCACAATCGCAAGGAGATCAGCACCTTCCGCCGAACGGGCTTTCACGACCCACGGGGCCCATGGCTCGAACAGGCCCGGGAGATCCAGTTGCGTCGCGGTTGGGCCGCGTCCCGCGACTGACGGATCGACGCGACCCGAGGCCCGGGAGGGGCTTCAACGCCATCAGCCGAGGCGCAACTCCTCGGGCATGCGCCCGCGCAGGGCACCCACAGACAGGAGCGCGGCCCGTCGGATCTGCCCATCATCGAGCAGAAAGCTCCAGCTCAGGTCGATGCGGGATCCATCGCCTCGAGTCCCGGACATCAGCGCGCCGACACTGCTCGTCCCATCCACCAGGTACTGGCCCAGCTCGATGAAGTCACCGTGGAACACCTCCTGGCTGACGGCCTTCAGCAAGGCGATGGCCGGCACCCCCGAAGCCCCGGCGTCGCCGTCTCCCGTCCGAACGTCCAGCTCGAAGTGCTCAGACAGGATCGAGTCCAGGTCGGACCAGTCCTGCTGGCGAACAGCATCCAGCAGGGAAACCGCCAAGGCGACACTCGGGCTGGGATCGTCGGTCGACGGCTGCAGCTGCATCGCCTTCGCCGCCGCGACGCCGCGACGGACCAGCCCGCGTGTGCGCGCCCGGGCACGGCTCCTCCTCCCGCGCTGGCGATGCTCGCCTCGATGCCGTGGCTCCACGCCGCCGGACGCGACGGGGTAGGCCGCCCGCTCAGCCAAACGCGCAAGCACGTCGGCGTCGGTGTTCAGCCCGATGTGACCGAAGATCCGCTCGAGTGTCGCTCCCGGATCCCGGACCAGTTCCTCGTATCTGATCTCGATGTAGCGCTCTGAGCGGCCGAGCGCGTCGCGAACGCCTTCGACCGACTCTTGCCAACGCGCTCTCGCCTCCGCCTTCCCGCCCGAGAACCAGTCGACGCGCTGCAACGAGCTCACCACGTCGTCCACCTCACGAATGATGTGGACGAAGTACCCGTCCGGATACACCTCGAGCTTCCGGGCCTCGATGCCCGCATCCTGCGGGGATGGTGTCTTTTCGACGACATGGCTTGCTTCCGGCTTCACCCTCGTACGCATGGCCAACAGCACGCCGTCGCAGAGGTCACGAACGAGATCGACGAGTTGCCGTCGATCGACGAACCGCGCCAGGAACGGCACCTCGTCTGCTTCGTGATTGTCGAAGAGCCTGCTGACACCCTTGTCGAACAGGTGGGATTCACCGGTGATGCCAGCAACGTCGGGATGCATCGAAAGAAGGGACACGAGCAGCGTGGTGCCGCTTCGCGGAACGCCGACAACGAATATGGCCCTGTCCCGGAGCGGACTGGTCTCGATCCCCAACGGGGCCTCCGGGGCTGGCTCGTGCGGCTCGGCGAGGCTACTGACCACGCTCGCATGAGCCGGCTGACCCCGCCCACATCGCGAGGGGGGGCTAGCGTCCGCCGCGGCAGCCGCAGCCTCGGAGCGGCGTCGCGCGAGGATGACGGCGCTCCGTCCTCTCCAGTCCGTCGGCCGAACCAGGAGTCACCATGTCAGCCGACCGCCCAACGGATCAGGCATCTCGAACATGAGTGACTCACCCCAAGCCTCGCCGCCCCTGCCCGAGACCTGGTACCACAGCCTCGACCTCCCGACTGGCAGAACTCCGGGCGAGTTCAACCTCGATGTCGCCGTCGAGGATGTTCCCTGGCCAGATCTGACCGGCTTGCGGTGCCTCGACGTCGCGACCTACGACGGGTACTGGGCCTTCGAGATGGAGCGTCGGGGTGCTGCCGAGGTCGTGGCGCTCGACATCGCCGACAAGTCCGAGATCGACTACGTGCCCCGACGCCGATCGTCGGTGATGACCGGCCCGACGGGCGCCGGCTTCGCCGTCGCGTCGCGAGCGTTCGGATCACGCGTCCGCCGGGTCGAGGGATCCGCCTACACGATGTCGCCTGACGAGCTGGGCACATTCGACGTCGTGTTCATGGGTTCGTTGCTGGCGCACCTGCGCGCGCCGATGACCGTCCTCGAACGCGCCCGCGAGGTGTGCCACGGGCTCTTCATCTCGATGGAGCCGGTTGATCTGCGGACCTCCGTCCTGTGGCGCGGGACGCCCGTGATGGCATTCGTCCTCGGCTTCGACTGGGTCTGGACCACCCCGAACGTGGCCGGCCACCGTTCCATGCTGCGCATGGCAGGGTTCGACGTCGAACAGCAGGTCGTCTCGGCGCTCGCGTTCGAGGACAGGACGAGGCTGTCACCGCTCGGCCGCCTCAGGCGACGCGTCGGGATGTGGAGCACGGGAGCGCCACCGGTCGTCGGCCTCCCGGCCTCCATCGTGTCGGCGCGTCCTGCCGAAGGAATCGCCGCCGCACCCATCTCGAGTCGAACCCACGGCTGACGGTGCCGGGCTGCCGCCATCCGTCCTCGGACTCCTGTGGATTCCACAAGGATCGCCTCTCACATCGGTGAAATGAGAGAGGGGAAGTCTGCTTTTCTGTCGAATGCACGAGGCACGCCGTTTCGGGAGGGGGGCGCGTGTCGACCACGTTCCGCGATCAGGTCATCTTGGTCCTGGCCAGCCTGCTGCTGTTGGCGGGTGTGATCACGGTCCTCGATCGGCCCGACGGCAACCCGGTGTCCGTGCCAGTCGTCGACGAGGAGCCGACGTCGCCTGACGACCCATCGGCGACACCCGCCGACCCCGACACCGCGACGCCGGACGCAGGCGCATCCCCGAGCCCCGGCGCGTCGGCGGGCCCGACGGATGGGCCGTCCGAGCCCGGCGGACCCCCGCCGACGACGCCGACTGTCGGCCCGAGCGCGCCGCCCACCGACAACCCCGGCACGCCGCCCCCGGACGCCGACCTCTACGTGGGCGCCGACAACACCCGCGGTATCACCGACGACCTGATCCGCATGTGCGGGCACGCCGCGCTCACCCTCGCCGCGGCCTTCGACACGTCCGAAGCCGACCTGAGCGTCTACTGGGAGCAGCTCTCCGACAACGGGGGGATCCATGGCCGCGACGTCGAGCTCACCTGGGAGGACGACGCCTACTCGGCCGACCAGGCGGTGACGGCCGCGACGGCCTGCGCGGACAAGGACCCGTTCCTGATCCTCGGCGGGATCGGCTTCGACCAGATTCCCGGTGCCCGCAACTGGGCCGAGCAGAACAAGGAGCTCTACCTCCACCACATCGCCGTCCGCCCCGAGAACCCCACCTACAGCTTCAGCCTCCAGCCGACGGTCCAGCAGTCCGGCAAGGCGTTCGGTGAGTACCTCGCCTCGACCTACCGCAACGAGTCGATCGGGATCATCTACCGCAACAGCCCCAACTGGGATCCGGGCCGGCAGGCAGGGGTGACCGTCCTCGAACAGCACGGCATCCAGCCCACCCAGGCCGCCGTGCAGGCCAACCAGGGCGCCTACGGCGTGGCCATCAACCAGGTGCGCAACAGCGACGTCGTCTGGGTGTGGGAGAACGCGCTCAACGCGGCCAACATCATCATCCAGGCCGAGTCACAGGGCGTGCGGCCCCGGTGGGTGGTGTTCCCGTTCCAGACCACGCTCGACCTGCTCGACGACGCCAACCTGAACCCCACGATCGATGGGGTCGCGACCTGGCCCAGCTACGCACCCGGCGGCTATGGCAACGACTGGAGCCAGTTCGGCCTGTCCGCCGAGATCGCCAGGTTCGAGGCGGCCTACGCCCAGTACCGGCCGAACACGACCACCAACGACATCCTCTTCCAGGTGTGGGTCGGCAACAAGGTCCTGCACGAGCTGTTGCTGCGGTGCGGCGCCGATTGCACGCGCAACCGGTTCGCCGGCCTGCTCGAGGCCGGCCTGCAATTGCGCATCAATCCCGCCTGTGCGATCGACACGACCGGACCGTCGTCGCTCAACGGCCGCCTCGGTGGCCACGAGTTCGTCGTGCAGCGCACGTTCGGCACTGGCAACAACTACAGCTGGGAGTCGATCCGGTGGTGCAGTCGGAGTCTGCTGTGAGGGAGTTGACCTGGTCAGCCCGGGAGAACGGCTGACATGGGCTTTGCGCTTGTCGACGGGATCTTCGTCGGAACGATCTACGGCCTGTTCGCCGTCGGCCTCGTGCTCGTCTACAACGGGTCGCGGGTCATCAACTTCGCCCAGGCCGAGCTCGGCACGCTGGCGGTCTACCTGACCTGGACGTTCACCGACGGTCGCGACACACCGAGGCTGGCGGCCGCGATCGCGGCGATCGTGATCGTCGCCGTGATCGGGCTCGCGTTCGAGCGTGCCGTCATCAGCCCACTGCGGGACGCACAACGCATCACCGTCGCCGTGGCGACCGTCGGGATGAGCCTGTTCCTGGTCGCCATCGAGCTGCTGTTCTGGGGCGCGTCCCCCCGCAACATGCCCTCGCCGTTCCGCGGTGGCGTGACCATTCTTGGGTTCGTCGTCAACCCCATCCACTGGATCGCACTCGGTTCGTTGATCGTGCTGTCGTTCGGGCTCGCGGCGTTCCTGAAGCGGACCGATTTCGGGCTGGGCGTGCTGGCCTCGGCCCAGGACCCGTCGGCTGCCCGCCTCGTCGGTGTCCGGTTCGCCGACGTGTCTGCCTTCACGTGGGTGCTCGCGGCCGTCCTGGGAGCCCTCGCCGCCCTGCTCGTCCAGCCGCGGCTCGGTGGTTTCGGCGTCGGGTTCATGACCAACAAGTTCTTCGTGCCTGCGTTGGCGGCCGCACTGGTCGGTGGCCTGCGGAGCGTGCGGGGAGCGTTCCTCGGAGGCATCGCCGTCGGCCTGATCGATTCGCTCTCGCAGTACGCAGTGGCGGAATTCCGGGTCGACATCCCGGGCGTCCAGATCCTCGCGCTGTTCCTCGTCATCCTGCTGGTGCTGCTGGTGCGCCCCCAGGGCCTGCTCGGCCAACGCGAGGCATCATGAGCGAGCGCCTGCAGCGATTGACCCTGCTCACCACGGTGCTGGTGGTCGTGCCCGTGCTGTTCGCGCGGACGGACCTCGTCGGCGAGGCGTGGTGGCTGGCCATCGGGTTCGGCGCGACGTACTCGGCCATGGCCCTGTCCCTCAACATCCTCATGGGCTACGCGGGCCAGATCTCGCTCGGCCACGGCGGGCTGATCGCGGCCGGCGCCTACGGGGCCGCCCTGCTGGCGTCGCGCGCCTCGCTGCCGTTCGCCGTCGGGCTGATCGGCGCCGGGCTGGCGGCCGGGCTGTTGGCCTTCGTCGTCGGCCTCCCGGCGCTGCGGCTGCGCGGCCTGTACCTGGCCATCACGACGATCGGGTTCGTCGTCGCGATGGAGCAGTCGATCCTCCAGCTGCCCGTGATCAGCCGGGGCAGCGCCGGCGTGGCCCTCCCGCGGCCGAGTGTCGGCGCGTTCTCGTTCGCGGCCAACGGCGACTGGGTTGCCGTCCTGTTCGTTGCCGTCATCGTGCTGTGGGTGCTCGACCAGAACGTGCTCGCCAGCCGTTTCGGTCGCGGCTTCCACGGCATCCGCGAGGACGAGGAGGTCGCCTCGTCGTTCGGCGTCGACGTCCGCAGCTTCAAGCTGTTGGCCTTCGTGCTCAGCGGCGTGGCCGCCGGGATCGCGGGAGCCCTGCACGGCCACCTGGTCGGCTTCGTCGGCAACGAAACGTTCGGGCTCCAGTTCTCCCTGTCGCTGTTGGCGTGGGTGATCATCGGCGGGCTCGGGTCGCGCGCTGGGGTCGTCACGGCCGCCGCCATCTTTGGCTTCTTTCCGGAGATCCTCGATCGCGTTTTCGACATCGAGTTCCTGTCGGACTTCCAGTTCGTCGTCGGGGCCGGGCTGCTGATGGCCACCGTGGTCCTCAACCCGAACGGGTTCGCCGGTGCGCTGCGGCATCGCCGCGAACAGCTCGAGATGAAGGAGGCGATGGCCCGTCTTGGCGAGGTCGACGAGGACGACGTGCCGACCCTGCCGGAGTTCCCGCGCGTCGGGGGTGCTCCCGTGGTTGCCGACGACCAGGCGGTGCTGGAGGTACGGGGCGTCACCGTGCAGTTCGGCGGGTTGGTGGCCGTCAACAACGCGGACATCGACGTCCCGGCGGGCCAGATCGTCGGGCTCATCGGCCCCAACGGCGCCGGGAAGACCACGCTGTTCAACGCCGTCGGCGGCTACGTCCGACCGCAGGCAGGCGCCGTGAGACTCCTCGGTCGCGACATCGGCGAGCTGCCGGCCCACGAGCGCGCCCTGCTCGGGCTCGGCCGGACATTCCAGCGCGGCGGTCTCGCCGACAACCTCTCGATGCTCGAGAACCTCGGCCTTGCCCAGCACGTCCAGGCCACCTACTCCATCCTCGAGGCACTCGCCCGCACGCCGAGTGTCCGCGAGCAGGAACGTCTCATCGCCGAGCACAGCCGACAGGTGGTGCAGGCGCTGGGGCTGGAGCCGCTGGCCGAGCTGCCCGTCAAGCACCTGTCGGGAGGCCAGCGCCGGATCGTCGAGATGGCGTGCGCACTGGTGACCTCACCGCCGCTGCTCATGCTCGACGAGCCCAGTGCCGGCATGGCACCCGCCGCCGTCGAGAATCTCGCCGACGCGCTGCGCGACCTGCGGGACACCCACGGCCAGACCGTGCTGCTCATCGAACACCACGTGCCGCTGGTCCTCGACGTCTGCGACCTGGTGTACGTGATGGACCGCGGCGCGATCATCGCGTCCGGGGGCCCCGACGAGATCATGGCCAACGAGCACGTGCTCGACGCCTATCTCGGCGCCAGCGAGGCTGCGCGGGTGGCGGTGCCGGCATGACGACGCCGGCAGCAACCGCCCCGAACCTTCTCGACATCGAGGGGCTGTCGACGGGCTTCGGCGGCAACACCGTGCTGCACGCCCTCGACTTCCACGTGAAGCAGGGTGAGGTCGCGGGGCTGCTCGGCCTCAATGGTGCCGGCAAGTCGGTGACCATGAAGGTCATCGCCGGCCTCGTGCCCGCCTGGGCGGGGCGCGTGCTGCTCGAGGGCCGCGACCTGTCGCCCCTCGGCGCCGAGGAGCGCGTCGAGGCCGGCCTCGGCCATGTCACCCAGGGTCGCCAGGTCTTCCCCGAGCTGACCGTCGAGCAGAACCT
>JAWWBG010000001.1:0-34735 GCA_033721095.1 Nitriliruptorales bacterium | reverse complement strand
CGCGGCCGGAACCGGACCGTCATTTCCGCGGCGGAGGGGGGTGGGCACCAACACGTCGGACGCGACGCGGACGCGCCACCCCCGGACATGACGGCCGGGACATCCATCTGGCCCCGCTCAGTAGACAACACGATCGGCTCCCGCCGAGTTCGGTCGTGGCCCCAACGGCGGGGATCCGGCCTTCGGGAGGTTCCGGGGGGTGCGCCCCGGGACCTCCCGGCTTCCCCCTCGCAGCGGCCAGTTGGCACCGACGCGGATCGTGCGCATTGCCTGTGCCAGCGGGTCGTGGTACCAATCCCGCGCTGATCGCCCGCAGGAGACTGCCCCGTGGCCGCTGACGAGCCCGAGGACGTCGCTGAGCTCGATGTCGACGACGAGGAGCTCGACGAGGACAGCCTGCCCTTCTCGCTCGATGATGAAGCCGATGTCGCCGACGGCGATGACGACGAGGATGGCGAGGGCGGTTCCATCGACCTCGAAGCAGCCCTGGCGATCGACGTCGATGAGCCCGACCTGGTCGCCGACGAGGACGAGGACGACGAGGACGACGAGGACGAACCGGTGCGGGAAGGCGAGTTCGTCTGCAACGGTTGCCACATGGTGTTTCGCATGACCGCAATGGCCAACACGAAGGCGCGGCTCTGTCGCGACTGCGCCTGAGTCGCCCTGCAGCAGCGCCGTGGGTGCTGGCGGTCGGCGGCGGCATCGCCCTCCACGCGTCGTTTCCTCCCCTGCGCGCATGGCCGCTCGTCATGCTGGTGCCCGTTGCCTGGATCGCGGCCCTGCGGGCTGCGGGGGGCGAGCGTCCTTTCCTGATTGGGTTCACACTCGGGGTGGCGGGCTATGGGCCGATGCTGACGTGGATCGCTGCGCCGGCCGGGCTGTTGGCCTGGGTCCTGCTGGTGGTCGTGCAGGCCGCCTTCGTGGGGCTGGCGAGCGTGCTCGTGCGTCCCTGGTTGCGGTCGCCCGGCTGGCCGTTGCTGGCCGCCCTGGCGTGGACGGGGGTCGACTTCGTGCGTTCCTGGGTGCCGCTGAACGGCTTCGAGTGGGGGGCACTGCAGTACGCGCACGTCGACGGTTCCTGGCTGCTGCCGCTGGCGCGGCTCGGCGGGGGTCGAGCCGTCACGTTCGCGACCGTGGCGGTGGCCTGTGCGTTCCTCCAGTTGGCGATCGGGGTTGTCGGCGGGCGGTCGTCGGCCAGCGCCGGCACACGCCAGCGTTCGACCATGCGAACGACGGCGGCGCCGGCAGCGGTGGTGATCGCCGTGCTGGTGCTCCCGCTCGTCGTGCCCGCCGCGCCGACGCCCTCGGGGGAGTCCATCGATGTCCTCGTGGCCCAGGGCAACGACCTGGAGGAGACCGAGCTCAGCCCGCGCGACGTCGACCGGGTGATCGCCGCAAATCTGCTCGGACTCACGCGGGAGGCCATCGGGAGCGGACCGGTGCCAGACCTGGTCGTCTGGCCCGAGAACGCCTTCGATCGCGACCCGTGGGCGGCCGAAGGCAACGACCTGGCTCCCATCAAGGACGAGGCCGGTGCGCTGACCCACGGGAGGCTGCTCGCCGGCGTCAACCGCGTGGGCCCTCGTGACCGGACCTTCGAGAACTCGATGGTGCTCGTCGGGGAGGACGGTGCGGCCGCCGACGTCTACGTCAAGCAGCACTACGTGCCGTTCGGCGAATACGTGCCCTGGCGGAGCGTGCTCGGTGACTTTCCGCCCCTCCGGCAGGTGCCGCGCGATGGCGTGTCGGCACCGGTGACTGACTCGATCCATGTCGGCGAGGCCCGCGTGGCCGTGGCCATCTGCTTCGAGTCGCTCTTCGGGCGGCTGCTCCGCGACAACATTCGCGCCGGGGACGAGTTGGCCAACGTGGTGGTCGTGTCGACCAGCGACTCCACGTTCGGGCGCACCGGCGAGCCCGAGCAGCACCTGTCGCAGTCTCGCATGCGCGCCGTCGAGAGTGGTCGGTGGATCATCCACGCCGCGAGCTCTGGCGTCACGACGTTGATCGCACCGGACGGGACGGTGGGGGAGCGCAGCCAGCTGTTCACGCAGACCACCCAGCGTCACGAGGTGCCGCTGGTGGAGGGCACGACGCCCTGGCTGCGCTGGGGCGACGTGCTCGACATCCCGCTTGCCATCGGTCTGGCGGGACTCGCGTACAGCGTCCTGCGGCGCCGTCGCGACCGCTCGACGCCCGTCGCCGGCGGGTAGCGTCCGCGGCCTCCCGTGACCGTTCGGCCTCCTGCATGCGCCCGCTGATCGTCGTGCCGACCTTCAACGAGGTCGACTCGTTGCCGCGCGTCATCGAGCTGATTCGTGAGCATGCGCCGGACGTGGACGTGCTGGTCGTCGATGACAACTCGCCGGACGGCACGGGGCGAGTCGCCGACGAGCTGAGCGAGCAGCACGCCGAGGTGCGCGTCCTGCACCGACCGACCAAGCTGGGCCTGGGACCCGCCTATCGCGCCGGCCTCGGCCTCGGAATGGAGGAGGGCCGGGAGGTCCTCGTTGAGATGGACGCCGACCTGTCGCATCCGGCAGAGCGCCTCCCGGCGTTGATCGCTGCCACGGCCGATGCGGACGTGGTCCTCGGGAGCCGGTACGTGCCCGGCGGAGCGACCGAGAACTGGCCCTGGCACCGGCGCGCGCTGTCGTCCGGTGGCAATCGCTACGTGCGGATCACGACTGGGATGCCCGTGCGCGACGCCACGTCGGGCTTTCGTGCCTTCCGACGCCCCGTCCTGGAGGCCATCGGGCTGCTCGATCTCGCCTCTGACGGGTATTCGTTCCAGGTCGAGACGCTGCTGCGGGCCTGGCGCGCGGGCTTCCATGTCACCGAGGTGCCCATCACCTTCACGGAGCGTCGGTCGGGCGCGAGCAAGATCTCCCGACGGATCGTCTTCGAGGCGCTCTGGCGCGTGGCTGCGTGGGGTCTCGCTGGTCCGCGGCGGCCCTCAGGCATCCCGGAGACGTCGGTGGCGTTCGCCGAGGGGCAGGAGCGGCTCGGCTAGCCTCCGGCCCTCACGCCCCCATCGTCCAGTGGTCCAGGATTCCACCCTTTCAAGGTGGCGACACGGGTTCGAACCCCGTTGGGGGTACGAAAACCGGTTGGGCCCGGAGGCCCGGCGTCAGCCCCTGTTGCCCGGTGCCGTGAGCGTGTCGCAGCCGAAGTCGACCTTCACGCTCTCGGCGTCGGCCAGCAGCCCATTTCCGGCCTCACTGTCGATGGTGCCGTCTGCCAGGTGGCCCTGCACCAGTCCGATGAACTGGTCCATCTTGCGGCAGGCACCCGCGACGTTGCCGCGGTCGAAGGCGGCCTGCGCCCCGTCGAGCTTGCCGAGCAGCTGCTTCTCACCCTTGGCCAGGTTGAGCGCCGTCACGTCGTCGGCCAGCGACGTCGTGGTGGGCGTCTCGCCGCTGCCACCGTCGTCCACGTAGGTCCGGAACGCCCCGTCATAGGTGCCACCGAGGACCCCCGACCAGGGGCCAGTGGTTGACGGTGCGTCGTAGAGGCGTCCCCCGCCGTAGCCAACGCTCGATGGCGAGCCGTCGTCGTACTCGATGCCCCAGGTGTAGCCACAGTCGGTGGAGCCACAGTCTGCGGGCGCGGCCATGGCCGAGACAACGATCGCATACTGGGTGCCGGCCACGCTGGTCGCGTTGAGGTCGACCGAGACCCAGGCCGCGTTGGTGCCGACGTCGGCGGCCAGGATCGTGCCCGAGGCAAGCACGCCGCCATCCGGCGTCCCGGACGTCACGCTCTGGAGCTGGACCAGCAGGTCACCCGCCGGGATGCTCCGCTCTGCCAGGTGGAGCTCCACGTGGGTGAGCGTGCCCGAGAGCCCGGCCGTGAAGGTCTGCGCCAGTGCCTGGTTCGCGATGGCGTAGGTGGCGGTACCGCCCGGGTCCTGGGACTGGTCGAGCGTGCTGGCGGCCAGCGCGGCCGATGCCGGCAGCATGGCCAGGGTGGCGACCAGTGCCACCAGGCTGCCCTTGCCAGTACGAGTCATGCTCTTCATCTGTCCACACCCCCGGGACGCTCGTCACGCTCTGTGACGGTCAACTACACACAGTAACCATACCTCACGGGACCTTTGAAACGTGGGACCTTCGTCACGGTCGGAGTGGGACGATCAGGCGGGCGAGGCGCCCCCGATGGGGGCAGCGAAATCCGTCCGAATGGGCGCCAGGTGCCGTCTTGCGGCGGTTCGAGCCGGCCGTCGCGAGGGCTATCATCAGCCCCTCCAAACCCCTGATGCGACCGTTCTCGGTTCGCTTGGCGGTGATCAGCCAGGGGGACCGATCACCGGATGTGTCGAGGAGTACCCGTGGCGAGCAAGGTCCAGATCGAGATCCCGGTCGAGCGCCAAAAGGCCGCGCAGGCAGCGGGCAACTTCGAGCTCAGCGAGCTGCCCGGGCGGCTGGCGACCCCCGACGCCGCCGTTCGCGTCGGCAAGACCGTCAAGGCGGACAAGGCACTGACGGGTGTCCGCGCGCTGTCCACGCTCACCAAGCTCGGGAGCGGCCAGCTGCTGGCGAACTACGGCAAGTCCGAGTCGAAGTGGGTCACGGACTTCCAGAAGAAGCGGGCCGGCCACACCGAGTTCCACGAGCTCCTCTCGTACGCCCGCCAGCTGGTCGGCGTCGACGAGGACGGTCGGGTGCTCATCGGGCTGATGGGACACGCCGGGCAAGGCCCCTGCATCCCCCTCTGGGTTCCCCAGGAGGAGGAGGTCACGCTGACCGTCCAGCCCAACGACATCGTCCTGCGGTTCGACGGGATGACGTTTGAGTGGTGAGGACGCCCTTCGATCTCGCCTGCTCGCGTTTGCCCACGAGCTGGCCGACGAGGCCGATCGGCTGACCATGCGCTCGTTCGGTGAGCAGCTGGAGGTCACGGCCAAGGTCGACGGCTCACCGGTCACCGACGTGGATGTCGCTGTCGAACACCTCCTGCGGGATCGGATCACGG
The DNA here is from genome assembly GCA_033721095.1 of Nitriliruptorales bacterium. GTDB lineage: Bacteria > Actinomycetota > Nitriliruptoria > Nitriliruptorales > Nitriliruptoraceae > JAWWBG01. The sequence goes on along the minus strand of JAWWBG010000001.1, from coordinate 29,758 downwards.
CGACGTGGCCGGAACACGCGATCGTCGGGGAGGAGCTGGGTACCGCCGCGAGCGACGATGCCGAGTTCGCCTGGTACGTGGACCCCATCGACGGGACCAAGAACTTCGTTCGAGGCATCCCGGCGTTCGCGACCCTGCTCTGCGTCGAACGCGGCGGCGAGCCGCTCATCGCCGTCGCATCGGCTCCCGCCCTGGCTGCTCGTTGGGACGGCAACACCGGGACGGGCGCCCGACGTGACGGTCGACCGATCCATGTCTCGACGACCGCCACGATCGCGGACGCAACGGTGTCCTTTGGTGGCCTCGGCTGGTTCGAGCCGCACGGCGGCGCCGAACTGGTCGGCCGCGTGACGGCGGCAACCGCTCGCCAGCGCGGCTTCGGGGACTTCTGGCACCACTGCCTGGTGGCCGAGGGTGCTGTCGACGCGGCCCTCGAGGGCGACGTGTCGGCCTGGGACCTCGCGGCGGTCCGCTGCATCGTCCAGGCGGCCGGCGGCAGCTTCGTCGACTTCACCGGTGACGAGCGCATCGACGGCGGCACGGCCATCAGCGCCACGCCTGCCATCCTCGAGGACCTCCTCGCGCTCGTTCGTGGTTGAGGATCCGTTCGTCCACAGGCCGTCCGAAGCCGTCGCACCCGGTCGTTAGTCTGCGAACATGAGCATCACGGAGCCCCTGCCGCCGGGTCAGCCGATCGAGGAGGACGAGGAGCTCCAGCTCTTCGCCGATCCGGATGGGGCCTACGAGGAGTTCGAGCCGGACCGGCCCCCGCTCATCGGGCCCGACGGTCGCGTCCGCCTGTCGTTCTCACGGATCGACACGCTCGAGAACTGCCCCCAGGCCTTCCGCTACTCCTACATCGACCAGTTGCCGGGGGTCCCCGCCCCGGCGCTGTCGTTCGGCTCCTCGATCCATGCCGCCCTCGAGGCCTTCTACGACCGCAAGCTGCCCGAACCCCCCACCGAGGACGAGCTGCTGGCGATGCTGTACGAGGCGTGGGACTCGACGGGCTACCGGCACCTGGACCGCGACGAGCAGGTCCGGCACTATCGCCATGCCCAACGCGTGCTCCAGCAGTTCCATCGGCGTGCGGCGCCCAACTATCACCTGCCCGTCAAGACGGAGGCCTGGTTCGAGATGCCGGTGGGCGACCGGGCCCTGGTCGTGGGGTCGATCGACCGCGTCGACCTCCGCGATGGGGAGCTCCACGTCGTGGACTACAAGACCAATCGGCAGGCCAAGTCGCGCCAGCACGTCGCCGGGTCCCTGCAACTGGCGATCTACGCACTCGCGTGCGAGCACCTGTACGGACGGCTGCCCCGGAGCGTGGCGCTGGACTTCGTCGTCGCCGACATCGTCGTTGCGGTCGACATCGACGACATCGATCTCGAGGGCGCGCGTGCCCGCATCGACGCTGCCGCCGGGATCGTGCTCGAAGGGGGCTACACGCCCACGCCCGGCTGGCTCTGCGACTGGTGTGACTTCCGATCGATCTGTCCTGCGTGGCCGGACGACGCCGCCAGGGACGCGCTCGGGGAGCTCGAACGACGGGCTGCTCGGCTTCGCCGCCAGGTGACCCGGTCGGTGGCCGAGCTGCGCGCCGTCGAGGCGGGGCTCGAGCGGGTGCGGGGCGAGCTCGCTGACGCCCCCCAGCCACAGCTGCCGCGCGAGCAGCCCTGACGGCAACCACGGGCGGTCCGGCGTCCACCGTCAGTAACCTCGGCCGCCGTTGACGCCGAGGAGTCGCGGTGGGAGAGCGGGTCGCCGATTCGGTCGTCGTGGCCGCGCCGCTGCGACTGGTCGAGGACGTGATCACCGACCTCGAGCAGTACCCGCTGTGGACCAACGGCATCACCGCCGCCAGGGTCATCGAACGGGGTGACGACGGGCGCCCACTGCTCGCCCACTTCAGCGTGAACGCACGGGTCCTCGACGTCGACTACCACCTCAAGTACGACTACGCCGGCGACGCCATCACGTGGCGGCTCCAGAACGGTGAGCTCGTGTCCCAGCTCGAGGGCGCGTACACGCTCCGGGAGACCCCGGAGGGCATCCGCGTGGACTACGAGCTCGAGGTCGACGTGAACATCCCACTGCCGGCATTCCTGAAGGCCCGGGCGGCCAAGCAGATCCTCGAGAGCGGCCTGGAGGGCCTCAAGCTTCGTTGTGAGACCATCCACGCAGGGCGCAAGGAGTCCTGATGGCCGACAAGCGGGACCTGGACGCCGCCTACTTCACGCTGCTGCGCGCTCGCGGTGACCTCGCCGAGCTCCAGCGGCATGCCGACTGGCTGGGTGAGGAACAGCGGCGCATTCGCCGGTTCCTGGCCGAATCGGGCGCTGCTGGCGACGAGATCCCGGCCCGGTTGCGACGTCCGCTCGCCGCGGTCGACGGCGACATGGCGCGGGCGCTCCAGGCCAGGCTGGACGTCCTCGCCGACGAGCTGGCCAAGTCGCCCGAGCGGCTCGCAGCCGCCGAGGCGTTCGTGGAGGAATGCGAGCGCGAGCTGGCGGCCCTGCGCTCCTGACGTGTACCGGGACGACCCGCTCGACGACGAGGCCGAGCTCCGCGACCTGTTGGGCGACGCCGCGGTGGACCAGCTCGCGGCAGCGGGACAAGAGGTTGTCGCGGCGGCCTGCGACATCTCCGTGGTCCTGCTGGGGTGGGCACCGGCCAACGATGTGAGCTCCTGGTTCCAACGGCCGCAGGAACGTCTCGACGGCCGCTCGCCACTGGCTGCCCTCGTGGCGGGCAACCACGACGACGTCGAGGACGTGGCTCGTCGCTGGGCCGCCGCACAGGGCTGAGCGGCGCGCCGGTAGGCTGGGGGCACTGCGCGGGCGACGCATGCACTCGCCCGCCACATCCGACGCGTCCCATCCCGCGCGATCCACAGCAAGCGAGTCACCCCCATGCACACTGGTCACGTCAAGACCTGGAACGTCGACGAAAAGTTCGGTTACGTCGTCACCGACGAGGGTCGCGAGTACTACGTCGGGTCCGACGTCGTCTCCGGGGACCTCGGCTCGGGTGACCTGGTCGAGGTCGAAGTCGGCGAGTCCGACGGCAAGCGCACCATCACCGCGCTGACGGTCACCAAGCCCGCACCGGCGGGCAACCCCGTGGGACGAACGATGGCGGCCCCACCGTCGTGGGACCAGCTCGAGGAAGTCGATCGTGAGCGCCGCGCCGCCAAGAGGCGCCGTCGCTGAGCATGTCCTCCTCGGCTCCAACCGCGGCCCCGGTCGTCGATCCCGACGTCACGACGGGGGACGAGACCACGACCGAGGGTCCCTGGGACGTGATCGTCTGGGACGATCCGGTCAACCTGATGAGCTACGTGGTGTGGGTGTTTCGGAAGATCTTCGGCTTCACCGAGCCAGTGGCGCGCAAGCTGATGCTCGATGTCCACCGGAAGGGCAAGGCGCTGGTGGCGTCCGAGCCGCGCGAACAGGCGGAGCTGTACGTCCAGCAGCTGCACGGGCATGGCCTGCAGGCCACCATGGAACGCAGCCGGTGAGTACGAGCGACGACACACAGCTGGTCCTGTCGGCGAACGAGGTGCACCTCCTGCGCCAGCTGTCGGTGCAGCTGCTCGGCCTCCTTGAGGAGGGCACCGACGCGGTCGTCGAACGGCTCTTCCCCCGCGTGATCCGGTCGGACGCCGAGGAGGATCGCGACGCGCGGCTGCTCATCCACCAGGACCTGATGCGGGAGCGGCTGGCCCGGCTCGGGGAGGTTCTCGGCGTCCTCGACGTCGACCCCGGGCAACCGGTGGATCTCGTCGATGACCAGCCGCTGCTCCTCATGGGCGTGCTGAACGACCTGCGGCTGTCATTGGCGGTGCAGTCCGGCTTGCACTCGCCCGCGGCCGACCGGGAGGAGCTCGACGACGACGGCCGGCAGATGGCGGCCCTCATGGACTGGCTGGCCTGGTGGCAGGAGCGCATCCTGCGGCTGGTTGATCCCGACGCCCTGCGCTTCTACGACGAAGAATCGGACCTGTCGGCCTGATCGCCATCCGCCGCCCCCTCCGAGGGCACCGGGGTCCCCTCGGCAGGAGCGCGAACGAGCAGGCGCACAAGCGACAGCTGCGCTTCCGGCACACCGAGGCGCCGACACGTGCCCAACCATGCCAGACCGGCAGCCGATCCGACGAGCAGCGCCGCCGGAATCGGATGGAGGGAGCCCACGGCCGTCCGTCCTGCCAGGCCAATGGCGGCAACGACGGCGGCGGCGATGAGCAGGCTTCGGCGATGGGCTCCGACGCGTGGCCGGACATCCAGTCGGCGGGCAACGGCCCGTCGGAGCAGCCACCACTCGACCCAGGCGCCGAGCGCAGATCCCAGCGCGAGCCCGACCGCACCCAGGTGGAGTCCGTCGGGCAGCTGTTCGGAGGCGCCGACCAGCCCGAAGGCCGGCAACGCACCGGCCCGGACCACGTCACCGGCGACAGTGACGGCAAAGCGGTCGAACTGGAGCATGAGGCCAGCGCCCACGGCGAGGGCGATCACCACCCGGATCACCGACAACCGGGCCGGCAGGCGGGTCTCGCCGACCGCAAACAGCGACGACTGCATCAGCCGCGACGTGGTGGACGGCAACAGGCCCACCGCCAGGGCCGCCAGCACGAGCCACACCAGCAGCGTGTCAGCGCGGCCGAAGGCGCCGGTCTGGTAGAGGGCGCCGACGAGCAGGTCGCCGAACACCACGTATGCCGTCAACGTCGGCACCACGAAGAAGGCGATGCGCCGCAGCCCGATCTCCAATCGCCCGCGCAGGTCATCGGGATCGGGTTCTGCTCGCGACAGCGCCGGAAGCTCGGCCGCGGCCACCGACAGCCCGAACAGGCTGATGGGCAGCACGTGCAGCTGCTGGGCAATGAAGAGTGCGGCGATCGCACCCTCGACGAGGAGGCTCGCCAGGATCAGCTCCACGAACGAGGTCACCTGGACGATGCCCCGGCCGAGCACGACCGGGCCGAACGCGCGCAGGACGCGGCGCGTGTTCTCGTCGCGCCGCAGGGAGAGTCGGACCGGTCGCACCAGCCGCAGTACCGCAGGCAGCTGGACGAGGAACTGGAGGAGCGCACCCACCAGCGTTCCCAGGGCGAGCGCATGCACCAACCGCTCGAGGTCGTCGAGGCTTGCGGATTCCGGCCGGAGAGGGGAGTCGAGGACGACGACCGCGACGGCCGTCAGCAGCGCGATCTGCGTGCCGTTCCAGACGACCGGGGCCGCGTACGACAGGAAGAACCTGCCGTGCGAGTTGAGGATGCCGAGTGCCCACGCGGACAGGCTCAACAACGCGATGCCGGGTGCGATGATCCGCGTGAGCGAGACGGTGAGATCGTGGGTGGGGGCATCGAGACCCGGCGCGATGACACTGGTCACCGGATCGGCCAGGAGCGCGATCAGCAGGGCGATGCCACCGGCCGCGACGCCGACGAGGGAGACCACTGCGCCCGCCAACCGCCTGGCCTCGTCGGAGCGGCCGTCCCCGAGCAGTCGGCTGTAGACCGGGATGAAGCTGGCGGACAGCGTTCCTTCACCCAGCAGGTTCTGGACGAGGTTGGGGATGCGAAACGCGGCCGTGAACGCATCCATGACCGCCGACACGCCGAAGAAGTGGCCCACGACGCGCTGTCGGACGAGCCCGGAAAGGCGCGACAGGAGGATGCCGCTGGCCACGAGTGCCGTGTTTCGACCGCCAGCGGTCGTGTCGTCAGCCACCATCTCGCCACATGCGCGGCCGGTCTCGGATCGAGTCGAAGCCAAGCTCGTCGCAGAGCGCCTCGAGACGCCTGCGGTCCGCGCCCTGCCACAACAGGTCGGCGAGCGACTCCTCGAGTGGGACGTCAAGCCGCAGTGTTGCGAGGTCGCGCCACAGGAAGGCCCGGTCCCGTTCGTTCGCGAACGTTTCCCGGAGTCGCGCCGCCCCCCGGACCTCGACGTCCCAGTCCTCGTCGGTCGGGATGTCCTCCAGATGCGGGTACCGGCCGAGGATCGTGGCCGTGGACTTGGCTCCGAATCCCTTGAGGCCGGGGATGCCGTCCGCCGTGTCGCCCACGAGCGCGAGATGGTCGGGGACGGAAGTCGGGGCCACGCCGAGGCGTTCCTGCACGCCCGTCGCGTCGAACTCCCGGTTGCGCATCCGGTCGACCTGGACGATCCGGGTGGTGTCGACGACCTGTCCCAGGTCCTTGTCCGGGGTGAGGATCCGCACCTGCTCCACCTCGCCCGCGAACCGGACCGCGGCCGTGGCAAGGGCATCGTCGGCTTCCCACGCATCCATGGACCACACGACGATTCCGAGCGTTCGAACGGCTTCCTCGGCGAGGTCGAACTGCGCCAGCAGATCGGGATCGATCCCGGCGGACGTCTTGTAGCCGTCGAAGAGGTCGTTGCGGAACGACTCAATGGGGTTGTCGAAGGCGACCGCGAGGTGCGTGACGGATTCGGCCCGATCATCGAGCAGGGCGAGCAGCGAGGACATGATGCCGTGCGTGGCCTTGACGTCCCGGCCCGACGGTGATCGTCGATCCGGCTGGCGGCCGAAGTGGGCACGAAACAGCTCGTAGGTCCCATCCACCAGGTGCAGGCGCACGACGGCCTCCGCGTCCCGGGCACCGTAGTTCTCCACTCGTTGGCTTCCCATGACCGATGGTCGGAAGCCCGGCTGCCATCCGCCGTCCGACGGCCACTCCTACAGTGGCGCCCATGAGTGGGCAGCCGACGCAGCCGGAATCGCAGGGTGCGACGTCGGACGGGACCCGGACGCGTCCGCCACAGCCCCTCCCGCCGAGCTCGTGGGCCTTCCCGTCGGCGGACCAGGCCGACGAGGACGGCATCGTCGGCATCGGCGCGGACCTGGATCCACGGACGCTGGTCACCGCCTACCAGCGGGGGATCTTTCCCTGGCCGCACGGGTGGCCGTCGCTGCCCTGGTTTTCCCCCGATCCCCGCGCCGTCATCCGCCCCGAGACCCTGCACGTCTCGCGATCCCTCCAGCGGACTCTGCGTCGCTCCGGCTGGCACACCACCTGCGACGCGGCCTTCCGTCACGTCATTGCTGGCTGCGCCAGCGCTCGTCACGACGGCACGTGGATCACGCCCGCCATGGTTGATGCCTACACCCGCCTCCACGAGCTGGGCTGGGCCCACTCCATCGAGGTCTGGGACGACGAGCAGCTCGTCGGGGGCCTGTACGGCGTCCAGGTCGGCGCGGTCTTCACGGGTGAGTCCATGTTCAGCCGATCCCGCGATGCCTCCAAGGTGGCCATGTGTGACCTGCTCGACCGGTTCGCCGAAGCCGGGGGGCACGTGCTCGATGCCCAGCTGATGACCGAACACCTCGCGTCGATGGGCGCCGTTCCGGTGCCGCGCCAACAGTGGCTCGCCGAGCTCGCCGAGCTCGTCCACCGACCAGTGCGCATGCTGACGGCCACGCTCCCCGTCGCTCGCCTGGCCCGCGGCCGACTCGAACCAATCTGAACGGCTGCGGGCCCCGAATGTTCACCACGTGGCAACGTTTGGGCCTCCTACAGTGGAATCTGCCGGGACATCGCCACGTTCACACGTTGTATCCAGCCCAAAGGCAGTCCGTGCCCACACGTGATGACGCGCGTCGCCTGCGCCACGCAGACGTCCACGACATCGTGGCGGCGGCAGCCTTCCCGACATCGGCGCCCGACGACGACGCGATCGGCATCGAATCCGAGTGGTTCGCCGTCGGAACGGGCCCGACGGGCACGCACCGCCTGCTCCTGGATCCCACAGGAGATCAACTCGGCGTCTCGGGGCTCCTCGCGGCTGCCCAGCCTGTCGACGGGGTGCGTCATCAGACGGAGCCGGGGGCCCAGGTCGAGGCCGCCACGGCCCCTCGCAGGGCGGTCGGCGACGCCCTCGGGCTGCTGCGGGAGGCGGGTGGCGCGCTCGCCGACGCCGCAGCGCGCGAGGGAGCGGTACTGCTGGCCGCCGGCATCGACCTGTGGCACGAGCAGGTCCCGCCCCAGCAGTCGCGCGCGCCGCGGTACCCCGCGATGGCGAGCTATCTCGCCAGCAGGGGTCCGGCGGGGGCCGTCATGATGCGGCACACGGCGTCTCTCCAGCTGAACGTCGACCTCGGTCGCGGCGACGTCGCGGCCGAACGATGGGCCGCGTCGCTGCTGGCGGCTCCGGTTTCCCTGGCGACCTTCGCGACCAGCCCGTCGCTGGATGGGGCGCTCGCCAGTCGGCGGGCCCGGGTCTGGGCATCGGTCGACCCCACCCGGACCGGCATCCCGAAGGCCTTCGTCGATCATCCGAGCTGGACACCAGGTCGTCAGCTGGCCGATGCAGCCATGAACGCCGACGTGCTCCTCGTCCGGCATGCTGATGGATCGGCGACACCGGGGCGGCCGGGCTGGAGGTTCGCAGACTGGGTCGCGCACGGGCACCCGACCCACGGCTGGCCGACGCCCGACGACCTCCGCTACCACCTGACGACGCTCTTCCACGAGGTGCGACCGCGGGGGTGGCTGGAGTTGCGCAGCCTCGATGCGCTCCCTGCCCGGTGGCGCGAGCCGGCGGTCGTGCTCCACGCGGGGCTGCTCCTGGACACCCGCGCCCGTCAACGGATCCTCGAGGTCCTCGAGCCGACGCGGAGCCGAGGGCCCCAGCTGCTGGCCCGGGCTGCTCGTCAAGGCGTGGCCGATCCATCGTTCTGTGCCCTGGCCGTCGAGGTCTGGTCTTTCGCTCTCGACGGCGCCAAGCGACTGGGCGATGCGATCCCGGCGGATGCCATTCGAGACACCGAACAGTTCATCGATCGGTTCACGCTGCGCGGTCGCTGTCCGGCTGACGCGATGCGCGAAGCGTTCAGGCAGGATCCACGCGCAGCCCTCGACCTGGCCGCCGAGCCCAGCCAGCGAGCGCGGGTGCCCGCATGAACGCCACGAGAGCACAGGTGCGTGCAGCCCTCGAGGGCGTGCGACGGCGGACCCACGCGCTGGTCGATCGGCTGGAGGACGAGGACCTGGAGCGCCAGTACGTCGACTTCCTGAGTCCGATGATCTGGGACCTCGGACACATCGCAAACTTCGAGGAGCTCTGGCTGCTGCGAAGGATCGACGGCCGGCCCGGGGCCGACGACAAGCTCGACCATCTCTACAACGCATTCGAGAATCCGCGGTGGACGCGCGGCGACCTGCCGCTCCTCGATCGCGCGGCGGCAGCTCGTTACCTGGCCGACGTGCGGGCGGAGGCGCTGGCCCTGCTGGATCGCACCCCGCTGGACGGTGAGCTGCCGCTTGCCGAGGACGCCTACGTCCATCGCATGATCGCCCAGCACGAGGGCCAGCACCAGGAGACCATGCTGCAATTGCTCGGCCTGCGGCGCGAGGTCGATCTCCCGCTTGCGCACGAACGCGACCTGCTGGTCACCTCGGTCCGTCACGTGGACGACGAGGAGCGCGTCCACGTTCCGGGCGGGCCGTTCGTGCTGGGCACCGACGACCGCCGTTGGACCTACGACAACGAGCGACCGGCCCACGTCGTCGACCTCCCGGCGTTCTGGATGGATCGATTCCCCGTGACGAATCGGCGCTACGCCGCCTTCATTGCCGATGGCGGCTACGACCGTGACGAGCTGTGGTCACAACGGGGTTGGCAGTGGCGCCACGAACACGGGCATGCGGCACCACAGGGTTGGGAACCCGGGGACGGCGGGTGGCGCCTGCGGCGATTCGGACGGCTGGTCGAGCTCGACCCTGCCGAACCCGTCCAGCACGTGTCCTGGTTCGAGGCGGAGGCCTTCGCTGCCTGGGCCGGCGGCCGCCAGCCCACGGAGCTCGAGTGGGAGAAGGCGGCCGGCTGGGAGCCCGCGACAGCCAGCAAGCGACGTTTCCCCTGGGGTGACGACCCGCCGACGACGCGACGGGCAAACGTCGGACAAGTCCGTTTTCACCCTGCGCCGGTCGGCAGCCTTCCGGCGGGCGCCTCGGCGTACGGCATCGAGCAGCTGGCCGGTGACGTCTACGAGTGGACGTCATCGCCCTTCGAGGGGTGGCCGGGGTTCGAGGCCTTCCCGTATCCCGAGTACAGCGAGGTCTTCTTCGGTGGCCAGGACTACCGGGTGCTGCGCGGGTCCTCGTGGGCGATTTCGAGCCCAATGGCCCGCGTGACGTACCGGAACTGGGATCACCCCTACCGCCGGCAGGTCCTCGCCGGCATCCGCGTCGCCTGGGATGCGAGCTGACCGTGTGCCGACTAGCCGCTGCCGTTGGTCCGCCCGAGAGCACCGCCGCCGACCTGCTCTACGTGCCGGAGCACTCCCTGTCCGAACAGGCCTGGCGCCCGCGCGAACAACAGCACGGACACGTCAACGTCGACGGCACCGGCGTCGCCTGGTGGCCGGCGGGCAGCACGACACCACTGTCCTACGTGACGGTCAGCACGCCCTGGGCCGACCCCAACCTGCCGTCCCTGGCGGCGTCCCTGACCGGCTCGCCCATCCTGGCAGCCGTCCGCGGTGCCACGCCGGGCGTGGGACATGGCATCTCCCGTGTCGCCCCCTTCGTGCACGAGCAGTTCGCGTTCGCCCACAACGGCTGGCTGTCCAACTGGCGCACCGACGTGGGCCGAGAGCTGGTCGGGCAGGTGGGGGCGCGCGGCTGGGCGGTCCAGCCGGGGATCTCCGACTCTCGACTCCTGTTTGGCCTGCTGCTCGACCAGCTCGCGGTGGGGCTCGATCTCGCCGAGGCCGTCACCCGGGTCGTCGGCCAGGTCGCAAAGCACGTGGCCGCCACGGGCAACACGGCCACCATGAACATCCTGGCAGCGAATCGGAATGCGGTGGTCGCGACCAGGGCTGCAGTCGGCTTCACGGGCAACTCGCTGCACGTCCACCGAGCTGAAACGGGTCTCCTGCGGGTTGCCTCGGAACCACTTGACGCGGCCTCCTGGCAGCGCGTCCCGGATGCCTCGCTCGTGCACCTCGCCGATGGCCGGATCGAGCTGATGCCCCTCGACGTACCGGAGCTCTCCCGTGACTGACATTCGCCTGACCGAGCTGACCCGGCCGCGCCGGCTTGCCGAGGAGATGGCCGACGACGTGCGCGAAGGCCTGACCGGCATCCCCCGCACGCTGCCACCCAAGTACTTCTACGACGCCGTCGGATCGGCGCTGTTCGAGCAGATCACCCGTCTCGACGAGTACTACCCGACCCGGACCGAGGCTGCGATCCTGGCGGATCATGCCGCCTCGTTCGTCGCCGACATCAGCCCGTGGGAGATCATCGAGCTCGGCTCCGGCTCGTCGACCAAGACGGCGATGCTCCTCGATGCCCTCGCGGCGGTCGGGGGCCGGCGCTACGTCCCTCTCGACGTCTCGCCGACGGCCCTGGAGGCCGCCGCACGAGCGCTGCAGCGGACGCACCCGTGGCTGTCCGTCGAGCCGCACGTCGGAGACTTCCACGACGACGTTCCCCAGATCGAGCGCCACGGGCCACGCCTGTTGGTCTTCCTGGGCTCCACCGTCGGCAACCTCGACTGGCCGCAGCGCCAGGTGTTCTTCAAGTCCATCTCGGGGGCGCTTCAGGCCGAGGACGGGTTCCTGCTCGGAGTCGATCTCGTCAAGGATCCCCGACGCCTGGTTGCGGCCTACGACGACGCCGCCGGGGTGACAGCCGCCTTCAACCGCAATGTCCTGGCCAACATCGGCTCGGTCCTCGGGACGGATCTCCACCCGGATTCGTTCGCGCACGAGGCCATCTGGAACGCGGTGGACGAGCGCATCGAGATGTGGCTGCGTGCATCCGAGCCCCTCACGCTGTCGTTTCCGTCCATCCCACTCGAGGTGCCGCTGGCAGCGGGGGAGGGGATCCGGACCGAGCTGTCCTGCAAGTTCCGTCGCGAAGGTCTCGCCACCGAACTCGCCGATGCCGGCCTGCACATCGACCGTTGGGAGACCGACCCGGACAACCAATTCGCCGTGGCCATGGTGCGACGCGACTGAGCGGTCCGCGCGACCCGTGCGCCATGTGCGTGCACAGCGCGGCAAATCGGGTTCAATTGCACCAGAGGCAGCCGAGTCCGGCCATCCCTCCTCCCCAGGTTTGCGCGACGTCGCGCGGGCGTCGTCGACAACGGAGTTGCCGTGAGTGACATGGACTGCAAGATCGCCGACCCGAGCCTCGCCACGTGGGGCCAGGCCGAGATCGAGATGGCCGAAAAGGAGATGCCGGGCCTCATGGCCCTCCGCGAGCGCCACGGCGACGAGCAGCCACTGGCCGGCGCCCGGATCGCTGGATGCCTGCACATGACCATACAGACCGCCGTGCTGATCCAGACCCTCGAGCACCTCGGCGCCGAGGTTCGGTGGTCGTCCTGCAACATCTTCTCGACCCAGGACCATGCCGCGGCAGCCATCGCCGCGGCCGGCACGCCGGTGTTCGCGTGGAAGGGGGAGACCGAGGAGGAGTACGAGTGGTGCATCGAACAGACGCTCATGTGGCCCGACGGTTCCGGGCCGAACCTGCTCCTCGACGACGGTGGCGACCTGACGGCGATCGTGCATGACCGACACCACGACCTGATCTCCGAGATCCGCGGCGTGTCCGAGGAGACGACCACCGGCGTGCACGCGCTGGTCGAGCGCCAGCGGGAGGGCACGCTGTTGATGCCCGCCATCAATGTCAACGACTCCGTCACCAAGTCCAAGTTCGACAACCTGTACGGGTGCCGTGAGAGCCTCGTCGACGGCATCAAGCGTGCCACGGACGTCATGATCGCCGGCAAGATCGCGGTGGTGGCTGGCTACGGCGACGTCGGGAAGGGGTGCGCGCAGGCACTGCGCAACTACGGGGCCACGGTCTGGATCACCGAGATCGACCCGATCATCGCCCTCCAGGCGGCGATGGAGGGCTACCGGATCGTGACCATGGAGGAGGCGGCCCCGAAGGCCGACATCTTCGTGACGGCCACGGGCTGCGCGGACGTGATCACCGTCGACCACTGCCTGCAGATGAAGGACCAGGCGATCGTCTGCAACATCGGCCACTTCGACATCGAGATCGACACCGCCGGCCTGCGCGCCTACGACTGGACCAACGTCAAGCCGCAGGTCGACCTTGTCCACCTGCCCAACGATCGTTCCATCATCCTGCTTGCCGAGGGGCGACTGGTGAACCTCGGCTGCGCCACCGGACACCCGAGCTTCGTGATGTCCATGTCGTTCACCAACCAGGTCCTGGCGCAGATCGAGTTGTGGCAGAACCACGAGGACTACAAGAACGAGGTGTACGTGCTGCCACGTCATCTCGACGAGGAGGTCGCCCGCCTGCACCTGGACAAGCTGGGCGCGACCCTGACAACGCTGACCGACAAGCAGGCCGAGTACCTGCGGGTTCCCGTCGAAGGACCCTTCAAGTCCGACACGTATCGCTACTGAGCAGCGGTGGAAACCATTCCCAAGCCGGACGAGCTCCTCGCGCTCCATGACGTCGCGGCGGAGCTGTTCGACATGCTCCGAGACTGGTTCGACGTCCCGGAGGCAGTGACGCTCGACCTCAAGGGCGTGGATTCCGCCGTCGAGGAGCTCGGCGACCCGATGCTGATCATGGCGATGGCCATGCGCAAGCTGCAGGCCCTGCGGCTGTTGGCGACGCCCGGCGTTCAGACGAGCACCGACGTGGTCGTCTCGATCGTCCAGGACCTGAACCGTGCCCTCATCCAGGCTCCCTCGATGAGACTCGAGGGCGAGGCCGAGATCACGGACTGGGACGCGGCCCTCGCGGAGTTGATGACCGATCCCGAGCAGTTGGAGGACGCACCGCTCGACGTCGATGACGACGATCCCGAGGCTTCCCGGTTTCGGATGCTGCATCGCAACCTGCATGATGCCGCCCTGGCAGTCCTCGAAGCCTCCGACGGCGAGATCAAGCTCCTCGAATGACCGACAAGAACCCGGCGCCATCCGGCGAGACGCCAAGCCTCCCACCGACGTGGGTTGGCTCCGACCGGCCCGTGCCACGCGTCTTTGTCCAGCCCGTCCTGCGCTTCATGCGGCTCGAGGCATCGGGTGGCGTCGTCATGCTGATCGCCGCCGTCATTGCGATCGCCTGGGCGAACTCACCATGGTCCGCCAGCTACTTCAACCTGTTCGAGACGACGATCCACCTCGAGTTCGGCGACTTCCATTTCCACCACCTGTCCGAGCTGACCGTCCAGGAGTGGATCAACGACGCGCTCATGGTCATCTTCTTCTTCGTCGTTGGCCTGGAGATCAAGCGTGAGCTGGTGGTCGGCGAGCTCCGGGACCCACGGGCGGCAGCGCTGCCGGCCATCGCGGCCATTGGCGGCATGGTGCTCCCAGCCGCCCTCTACGCCTGGCTGAACGCCGGCGGCCCGGGCAGCGACGGTTGGGGCATCCCGATGGCGACGGACATCGCCTTTGCGATCGGGGTCGTGGCCATGATGGGCTCACGGGTGCCCGTGTCCGCGAAGCTGTTCCTGCTCGCGCTGGCCATCGTGGACGACCTTGGCGCCATCCTGGTCATCGCCCTGTTCTACACGAGCGAGCTGAGCATCCCATGGCTGTTGACCGGCGCCGGTGGGCTCGGGCTCATGTGGGTCCTGCGGAAGGTCAACGTGCGTTCCCTGTGGGTCTACGTCGGCCTCGGCGCCTTCATCTGGCTCGCGATCCTCGAGTCCGGTGTGCACGCAACCGTGGCGGGGGTCGCGATCGCGCTCCTCACGCCGGTCACGCCCTTCCTCGACCCCCAGAAGTTCGCCGCCCGTGCGCGCGTGATGGTCGACCGGATCGATGCCTACGTCCCCGACGACGATCCCCTGGAGCTGAGCGACCACCACACCCTGGAACGAGTCCAGAAGGAGATGGCGGACCTGCGGACGCTCACGGCCGAGAGCATTCCGCCCCTGATGCGGCACGAGTACGCCCTCAACCCCTACTCGAGCTACGTGGTCGTGCCGCTGTTCGCGCTGGCCAATGCCGGCGTGGTGATCTCGCTGGACAGCGTCGGGGGCTTCCTCACCGACAACGTTGCCATGGGCGTCTTCCTCGGACTGGTGGTGGGAAAGGTCGTCGGCGTGACGGCGGCAGCGTGGATCGCGGTTCGGCTCGGCATCGGGCGACTGCCCACCCACACGACGTGGCGACACATGATCGGCATCGGGTTCCTGTCGGGAATCGGCTTCACCGTGGCCCTGTTCGTGAGCGCCCTGTCGTTCGAGAGCGGGTCGGCCCTTGCTGACAGCGCCAAGATCGGAATCTTCGCGGCGTCGATCGTCGCCGGCGTGGCTGGTTATGCGTGGCTGCGAGGGGGACCCGACGTTCGCGAATCCGCCTGAGGCCTACCCGGCCAGGAAGTTTCCGAGGCGCGTGAGCCCCTTCTCGAGGTCCTCGTCGCCCAGCGCGTAGGAGATCCGGATGCAGCCGGGCGCGCCGAAGCCCTCCCCGGGGACGACGGCCACCTTGGCCACGTCCAACAAGGCGTCGGCGAACTCCAGACTCGAGCCGATCCGGCGGCCCGCGATGGTCCGTCCCACGTAGGCCGAGACGTCCGGGAAGACGTAGAACGCTCCCATCGGCTCCGAGACGACGACGTCCGGCATCCCACGCAGCAGGTCCAGGGCGAGCAGGCGTCGCCGGTCGAAGGCCTCGCGCATCCGGTGGACCTCGTCGAGGGGGCCCGACACGGCCGCCAGCGCCGCCACCTGGGACACGTTGGCGACATTGCTCGTCGCGTGGCTCTGGTGGTCCTGGACCGCCTTGGCCACGTCTGCAGGGGCGATCGACCAGCCCACCCGCCAGCCGGTCATGGCGTAGGTCTTGGCCACACCGTTGACGACGATCGTCGTCGCTGCCGCCTCCGGTGCGACGACGGGCAGCGACGCCATCGTCGCGTCCCCGTAGACGAGATGCTCATAGATCTCGTCGGTGATGACCCAGATGCCATGCTCGGCCGCCCAGCGACCGATGGCCGCAATCTCGTCGGGGGGGTACACGGCGCCAGTCGGGTTGGATGGCGAGACGAAGATCAGGAGCTTCGTTCGCTCGGTTCGGGCGGCCTCGAGCTGGTCGACGGACGCGCGAAAACCCGCGTCCACCGTCGTCTCGACGGGGACGACCGTGCCCCCCGCCAGCCGGACCATCTCGGGGTAGGAGACCCAGTAGGGGGAGGGGATCAGCACCTCGTCACCGGTGTCCACGAGCACCTGCATCAGGGCGTAGAGGGCGTGCTTCCCGCCGTTGGTGACGGTCACCTGCTTGGCGTCGACGGACAGGCCCGTGTCCCGGGCGGTCTTGGCGGCGATGGCCTCGCGGAGGGCTGGGAGCCCGGAGGCAGGGGAGTAGTGGTGGGTCGCCGGGTCGTCACAGGCGGCCTTGGCCGCCGCGACGATGTGCGCGGGCGTGGGGAAGTCGGGCTCGCCCGCGCCGAAGCCGATGACGTCCTCGCCGGCGGCTCGCAAGGCCTTGGCCTTGGTGGAGACCGCGAGGGTCGGCGACGCCGAGATCCCTGCGGCCCGAGTGGACAACCGACCGGTGCTCACGGCTTCTCCATGTTCGCACGGGGCCGCGGACGAGGGTAACGACGCCACCGATAGCCTCTGCGCCCCGCGCCGGCCGACCGTCCGCTTCCTCGGAGTCCCCTCGTGGCACCACAGCTCACCATTCCCGGCGACCTGCTGCCCGCCGACGGTCGCTTCGGGTGCGGCCCCAGCAAGGTCCCCGCGAGCGCGGTTGCCGCCCTCGCGGCGCACGGCACCGACCTGCTGGGTACCAGTCATCGACAGTCCGCCGTCAAGGGGCAGGTCGAACGCCTTCGCACCGGGATCGCCGACCTGTTCTCCCTCCCCGCCGGCTACGAGGTCGTGGTGGCCAACGGCGGGGCGACGGCGTTCTGGGACATGGCGACGTTCGGGCTGATCCGGCAACGGTCACGCCACGAAAGCTTCGGCGAGTTCTCGTCGAAGTTCGCAACCGCGGTCGCCCGGACCCCGTGGCTCGACGATCCCGACCTGGTCGAGGCGCCGGCGGGGGAGCGGCCCATGCCGCGGGCGTCGGGTGAGGACGTGGATGTCGTCGCGCTGACCCACAACGAGACGTCCACCGGTGTCGCGACCGCTGTCGTCCGACCCGACGGTGACGCGCTCGTCCTCGTCGATGCCACGTCGGCGGCCGGCGGTCTTCCCGTCGACATTGCCGACGCCGACGTCTACTACTTCAGTCCCCAGAAGGGGCTGGCAGGCGACGGGGGACTGGTGATCGCGATCGTGTCGCCCCGGGCCATGGACAGGATCGAGGAGATCGCCACCTCCGGGCGGCACATTCCGGCATTCCTGGACCTGGCGACCATCGTCGACAACAGTCGCAAGCAGCAGACCTACAACACGCCGAGCATCGCCACGATCCTGCTGGCTGCCGAGCAGGTCGACGCGCTGCTTGCCGAAGGGGGCCTCGACGCGGTCGCCACGCGCTGTGCCACGCGGGCGCAATCGTTCTACGCGTGGGCGGAGGATCGGCCCTGGGCGAACCCCTTCGTGCGGGAGGCGGCGGCACGATCCGCGGTGGTGGCGACCATCGACCTGGACGGCGTCAGCGCCGACGACGTCAACGGCGTGCTGCGCGCGAACGGGATCGTGGACACCGACAGCTACCGCAAGCTCGGGCGGAACCAGCTGCGCATCGGCATGTTCCCCGCCGTCGACACCAGCGACCTGGAGGCGTATCGCGCGTGTGTCGACTGGATAGTCGAGCGCCTCTGACTCAGTCGTCCTGCTCGCGCAGGAACCGCTCGAAGTCAGCCGCGATCTCGTCGCCGGTCGGCAGCGGCCCGTCGAGCCGCACCGCTCCGGCATCGGCGTCGTAGAACTCCTCCAGCTGGGCAATGTGGGCGCGTACGTCGTCGGAACCCTGGGCCGCGACGTCCAGCCGTGAGCGCTGCTGCTTGGCCTCCTCGTCCAGCCGGGTCAGGTCGAGCGCCACGCCCAGGTGCACCCGGAAGCGGTCGAGGATCGCCTGGGCCCCCTCCGGGTACTCGCCGCCCACGTAGTGCGGCACGCGAGCCCACAGCCCGACGGTCTCCAGCCCGGCGTCGCGCAGCGCCGTCTCGACCACGACCTGGCAGCTGGCGGGCACCACGACGCGCTCGTGCGGCCGACCGATGGCCTCGATCGTGGCGACGTCGCTGCCGGTCGCGATGACGCGAACTGGCCGGGTGTGGGGAGCCGGGGCCGGCACCGAACCAAGGCCGACATATCGGCTCGCCCCGGCCTTCTCGGCCAGCTTGACGACGTCTCGACACAAGGCCTGCCACGACAGGTCCGGCTCGGCGCCCGTGATCATGAACATCGTGGGCCCGTGATCCGGATCGAGCCGGTAGACAGCCAACTCCGGCCATGACGGGGAGCCCAGCTCGCCCTCGTCGATCGTCAGGATCGGGCGACGGTCGCGGTAGTCGAACAGCCCGTCCGGATCGAACCAGCCGATGCGCCGGGTCGGCAGCTGCTCACGGAGCTGCGCCGCCGCGGTCGTCCCGGCCTGGCCGGCATCCGTCCAGCCGTCCAACGACAGGACGATCACGGCGTCCTCGTGGGCGCCGACGTCATCGGTCAGGTGCAGCAGCTCCATGGAAAAAAGCGTACGGGGTGCCCCACGCGTCGGCCCGTCCGTGAGCGTGGAAGGCTCACGGACGGTCCTGCCTGTTCGGACGGCCAGGGATCCGTGGCTACGGTGACAGCGTGAGTTCCACTGGCACCCCCGAACAGGTCGCGGTCCTCGATCTTCCCGAGGCCCGCTCGTGCACGCGCTGCGACGGCACGCAGCATCTGGTGGCCCATGAGCGGGGGATGGGCAGCTACCGCTGCGACGACTGCGGCTTGACCGTCGGGTTCGATCTGGACGCCTCCCCGCCGGAGTTCCTGCTCTCGCGTGGAACCCCGGGTCGCTACACGCAGGCCCGTTTCGGGGACCGCATCCTGCCCGACGAGCGCCAGCTGCAGACCAGGGCGTGACCGGGGCCGACGACGGCGTCTACACCGACGGCTCGGCCTCCCCGAACCCGGGGCCCGGCGGATGGGGCGCCGTGTGGGTGGTCGATGGCTCGATCGTCGCCGAGACCCACGGCCACGAGCCCAACGAGACCACCAACAACCGCATGGAACTGATCGCCGTTCGCGAAGGCGCGCGCCTCGTCCCGGAGGGCGTCCCGGCGATCATCTGGAGTGACAGCAAGCTGGTCGTCCAGACCATGAATGACTGGGCGGCCGGGTGGAAGCAGCGCGGATGGAAGCGTCGTCGCGGCCAGGTGGAGAACCTCGACCTCGTGCAACCCATCTACGAGTACCTGCTCGGTCGACCCGAGCTGGAGCTCCGCTGGATCAAGGCGCACGCGGGCCATCGCTGGAACGAGTACGCCGACATGCTGGCGACACGATGGATGGCCTGACCCAAGGACCCGGCTGACGCCATCGTCAGGGTCCACCTCGTAAACTGACCGAAGGGGTTGGGGCCCTGACGGGAGTCGGTCCGTTTCGCGGCGACGGAGCGCAAGTCCACGAAGTCCGCGACACTGTGGTGATGGTGCTCAAACGCCTGCTCCGCCGGAGGCAACGATCGGTCGCCTCCGGTGACTGGTTCACCCCGGACGGGCAGGAGGCCGCTGCCAGCGAGTCGCCGGCAAGCCCACCCGCGGATTCACCCGCCGTCCCGGTGACGAATCGGGCACCCGGCTCCTTCGTCCAGACGCTCATCGAGGGCGATCCGCGCCTGGAGGCGACGTTGCGGGGAATTCGCACCCTGCGGGCCGAGGGCCGCGAATCAATCCGCCGCCGGTACATGACCCTCGAGGACCTCCGGACGGCCAGCCTGACCGAACTGGAGACGCTGAGCGGCATCGGGACCGCCACGGCCCAGCAGGTGCTGTCCGCAGCCCGCGATGTCGAGGCCCTCATCGGACAGGTCAAGGGCCTGCGCACGGCAGCCGTCGCGTCCCTCCGCAAGCGGTATCCATCGGTCGGCGCCCTCGCTGGCGCCAATGCCGACGACCTCACCGACCTGCCGGGCATTGGCCCGGCAACTGCTGCCCGAATCGTTTCGGCAGCGCGCGGCTGACCGGGCTCTCGGCGCCGTGTGCGTCAACAGGGCTTCCCCCCGTCGTCGCTCGACCACCTCTCGCCCATAATGAACATTACGTCAAGTAGCGGTTCTACCAGCGGCATGGGTTCCGCACACGCCCTGATCCCCCGGCACACCCCGCCGTGGATCTCGTCAGCCCTGGAGCGCCTGCCAGATCGGCGTCCAGGCGAGCAGGGCCGGTATCGACCACCAGAACGCCGTGCGCCACCGACCGCGCGCCTGGCCGATGCCGAGGGCTGCCAGCAACAGCCCGAAACGGACGACCGGGACGACGAGGTAGGTGGTGGCCATGAACGTGAGCAGCAGGCCGCTGCGGGCGGCCCGCCAACGCGGCCGATCGGGGCCGAGCATGGCGACCGCGATCGCGCCCTCCAGGGCGACGCCCCAGGCCGTGAAGATGATCGCCAGGGTGCGCACCTGGTCAGCCGGGACGCTCACGGCCGCTGCGATGGGCTCACGGACGGAGGCGGCGATGGCCTCACGCGTCGCGATCGCCGTCTCCGGGTCGAGACCGCCGATCAGCTCGGCCACACGCGCGAAGCGGGGGTCGACAAGCTGGGCATGGACGAAGAAGCTGCCATCGAGGAACTCACCACTCAGCAGCTTCCATCCGGTTGCCAATGCGAACGCGAGGCCGACCAACCACCGCGCCTGTGTCGCGAAGGCCTCCTCGGGATTCCGGTGCGCAAAGGCAACCGCCAGCGCAAGAAGCGTCCACAGCAGCAGGAAATCGTGGTTGTCGATGCGGTACCAGAAGCGCACGACGAACACGGCATGCAGGGCACCCAACCCAATCCAGGTCCACGGGCTGCGACGAACCACAGGCGACACGACCACGACCGCTGCCACGATGCCGACAACTGCCACCAACCACGGCGCCGCCACGTCCTTGACCGGGACCGCCACCAGCGCGGCAGCGATCGCCGCTCCCCCGGCCGCATCGGCGGGCAGATGGGGCTGGATCCGCTGGGTCAGCAGGCCGGTGGACGAGGTCACACGTCGACCTCGACGCGCACCAGCGTCGGGAAGGTCAGCATGTCGTCGGCCAGACGGCGACCCCGCACCTCGACGACCAGCAACGAAGCTTCCTCCACCACTCCCCCGTAGATCAGCTGGCTGGCGATCCGACGGGCGTTGTCCGCGCTCGGCACCACCCGGAGCCGCAGCAGGTCCTGACGGGAGACCGCGACCAGATCGGCCGGGATCGGGCCGTCAGGCGTCTCCCAGAAGGCCACGACGGCCCGTGTGTCGTCGTAGTCATAGGTCGCGAACATGCCGAAGCCGCCGCCGATCCAGGTGGACTGGTCGAGCGTGGCGACGCGTGCGACCTGGAGACTGGCCACCAGCAGGAGCAGCGCCGGGACGACCAGCAGCATGGCTCGATCGGGGCGTTCGACCGTCACCCCTTCGGTCCGGGCCATGACGGGCCTTTGGTCCGTGTCACGCAGGGTGACGAACCGTACGCTGTGCGTGCCCAGCTCGGGAGGATCCATGACGTCCACGGTCGTCGCGGACGTCGCGCACGTCACGAGGCGTTTCGGGACGTTCACCGCCCTCGATGACGTCACGCTCCAGGTTGCGGAGGGCGAGGTCTTCGGCCTGCTGGGTCACAACGGCGCCGGCAAGACCACGTTGCTCCGCGTTCTCAATGGCCTGCTGGTCAGCCATGGGGGCTCCGTGTCGCTGCTGGGCATGGACCCGATCCGCGATGGCAAGGCGTTGCGGCGGCGGACGGGTGTGCTGACCGAGTATCCGGCGCTCGCGGAGCTCCTGTCGGCGCGGGAGAACCTCGCGATCTATGCGTCGATCCACGGGATGGCGCCAACCGAGATCGAGGTGGCAATCAGCGAGACGCTGAACGTGCTCGGGCTCGGCGGGCGCGAGGACGAGCCAGTGCGCGGCTTCTCCGCCGGCCTCAAGCAGCGAGTCGCCCTGGCTCGGGCGTTGGTCCACAAGCCGGATGTCCTCATGCTCGACGAGCCGACGACCAACATGGATCCCGTCGCGGCCAAGGACGTTCGCACGCTGATCCACCGCATTGCCCGCGCCGAGGGCCGCACCGTGATCCTGAGCACCCACAACCTCGCCGAGGCCAGTGAGCTGTGCGATCGCGTGGCGATCGTCCGCCATGGTCGGATCATCGCAGTCGGGTCGCCGGCTGAACTCGCGGCCCGCTTCGCTGCGGGCGTCACCGTGTCGATCGAGGTCGGACCGGGCGAGGCCGACCGCGCAGCAACGGCGCTCCCCTCCCCCATGGCCGTCGAGGTCATCAACGGGCGCACGTTGCGGGTGGCCGACGCCGACCAGGACGTGCCGGCGATCGTCCGCAAGCTCGTCGAGGCCGGCCACGACGTCCACGCCGTGACACCCCATCAGCCCACCCTGGAGGACGTCTACCTCCACCTCCACGATGGCGAGCGCCTCTCATGAACTGGAACGCCGTCAGCGCCATCGTGCGCAAGGACATCACGACCGTCCTCCGGAACAAGGGCGTGCGGACGCCACTGCTGGTCGCACCGATCATCATCCTGGTGATCCTGCCCGCGTTCCTCGTCCTCGGTGGCGAGGTGCTGGCCGCAAGTGGCCAGGTTCCCGTGGACGCGCAGGGAGCAACGCCCTTCGACCGGTTGGCGAACCAGACCACGGGCGAGGCCACGGGCATAGACATCGACGAACCCGGCGGCTGGGAACGGTTCGTCCTCGAGGTCTTCATCGCGCCGCTGTACCTGCTGGTGCCCCTGATGGTCGCCACCGTGATCGCTGCGGACTCGTTTGCCGGAGAGCGTGAACGACGAACACTGGAGGCCCTGTTGCACACCCCGACGTCGGACGACGAGCTGCTGGTCGCCAAGGTCATGGCGGCCTGGCTGCCCGCCGTCACGATCGGCGTCGGCGGGTTCCTCGTCTACTCGGTGGTCGCGAACGTCGTCGCGTGGCCGGAATTCGGGCGGATCTTCTTTCCCACGACGACCTGGGTGCTCCTCGGGCTGTGGGTGACACCGGGCGTGGCCGCACTCGGGCTCGCGACGATGGTGATCGTCTCGAGCAGGGTCGACTCGCTGCAAGCCGCCCACCAGATCGGTTCGCTGATCGTGCTGCCGATCATCGTGCTGCTGCTGGTCCAGGTCAGCGGGAACCTGCTGTTCAACCCGGTCCGCGTCGCAGCACTCGGCATGGGGATCTGGGCTGCTGCAGCCATCGTGCTGCGCGTTGCGGCTCAACACTTCCGCCGCGAGCAGCTCGCGGTCCGGATGTAGCGCTCAGCGCGCGCGCAGGCCGTCCATGAGCCGGGCAATGGCGAAGAACGGCGCCGCCTCCACCGCGAGCTCGACCAGCCGGTCGAGGTCCTCCTCGGTGTAGTCGCTGGCACCGACCGTGATGTGTGCGTAGCGGTCGGGACCGATGGCAATGGCGGTGGCCATCAGCGCCTTGGTCCGCGCCCCGGCGATTCCGGAAACGATCGCTGCGGCCAGGTCGACCGGCGTGATGAGCGAGGCTGCTCCGGTGCGCTGGAGATCAGCCAGCAGCGGCTGGTTCAGCGGGGCCTTGGTGCGGGACTCCGCCGTCGTGAGGCCGCGACCACCCCCCACGACGAAGTGGTCGCCCTCCAGCAGCCACACGGCGACCGTGTCCGCGTGGAGCTCGTCCTGGACCTCGCCGGCGAGCACGTCCGCCAGGTCCGCACCGGAGCGCAGGATTGGCATCTCGTCGATGAGGGCGTGCAGGTCGGATCCGGCCACCAGGATGTCGGCGACGCGGCCGCGCAGCTCTCGGGGGCGCCCCTTCGAGCTCGCCGCTGCGACGGCCATCTGCTGGGCCGCGATCTCGGCGGGACCCTGCTCGTCCTCGGGCCGCTTCTTCTTGCGCCAGCCCCGTCGGCGCCGGTCTGCGGGCGCGGGCGGCGTGGGCACAGGCGGCGTGGGCTTCGCCGGCTCGGGTTTGGCGACTGGCGCCGCCGGCTGCGGAGGCTCCGGTGTTGCGTCGGGGGCCCGTCGTGCCTCCACGGCCTGCTCGACGAGCTCCTCGAGTGGATCCTCGTCCTCCTCGTCGTCGTCGATGATGAGCGAGGTCGACGGCTCGATGGCTGCGACCATTGGCGCCGGCTCGTCGAGGTCGTCCGACGCCGTCTCGTCGGCGAGCACCACCGGCTCGGGCTCGACGAAATCCTCCTCGTCCGCGGCGACATCTGCGGCAGGGGTCTCCTGGACGGCTGCGCGCGGTGGCGGGGCAACGGGCGCATCGGCCGCGGGCGCTTCGTCCACGACGACGGGCTCGGGCTCCTCCCACTCGTCGTCTGGTTCGGGCGTGACGACGACCGGCGGCTCATCGAGGTCGAAGTCGTCCTCGTCGAAGACGCCCATCTCGGGTTCCTCGAGGTCCTCCTCTTCCTCCTCGATGGCGACGGGCGGGGGCTCGGGCTCGGCGGGTGGGGCAACCTCCGGAGCGGCGGCGCTGTTGCCGGCGTCGTTGATGGCGCGTGCAAGGTCCTCCAGCGTGAATGGACGCAGGAGCAGCGTGGCGTCGCCGACCTGGTCGGACTCCTCGTCGCCGATGATGATCGCGGGCGCCAACGGGCAATTGAGCCGGGCGTCCTCGAGCTCCGCGAGGCCGAGCTCGGTCGAACCGCGGTCGATCAGCAGCACGTCGGAGCTCTCGAGTTGATCGACCGCTGATGCCGTCGGGCCGGACACGATGTCCCAGTCCTCGACACGGAGCGTCAGCGCCACCACCAGCGAGGCGTTGGACGTGATGGCGCCGATCCGGACGGGAGTCGAGGACACGGCGTCACTGGTCCCTGATGAGCGACTCGTAGATGTTGATGGCCGCCGGGCCCAGCAGCACGATGAACAGGGACGGGAAGATGCAGGTGATCAGCGGGAAGATGATCTTGACCGGAAGCTTCTGCGCCTGCTCCTCGGCCCGCTGCCGGCGCTTGATGCGCAGCTCACGCGACTGGACGTGGAGCACGCGAGCAATCGGGATGCCGAAGATGTCGGCCTGCACCATCGCGAGGACGAAGGATCGGAGCTCGGCCAACGGCGACCGCTCCCCCAGGTCGCGAAGCGCCTCGGCCCGGGCCTTGCCCAGCCGCATCTCCTGGTGCACCCGATAGAACTCCTCGCCCAACGGGCCGCCCATCTCGCGGGCGGAGCGCTCGAGTGCGGCGTCGAAGGCGAGACCGGCCTCGACGGTGATGGACATGAGGTCGAGGGCGTCGGGCAGCGCCCGCTGGATCTGCTTCTGGCGGTCACCGGAGCGAGCACGGAGGATCCACTCCGGGATGTAGTTGCCGAGGAAGACGCCGACGAGCACGCCGATCAGGCCCCGCCACCACACGCCGGTGAGGACCCCCGGCAGGATCAGGCCGACGAAGCCGAGGCCGATCATGAAGGTGAACTTGAGCGCCAGGACCCGTTCGCCGTCCCAGCCCTCCGGGTTGCCGGCGTAGGCCAGTTCCTGGTCGAGGCGCTCCAGCACGGCCTCGGGCGTCATGCGGCGACCGAGCTCGCCGAACCGCTTGAGCATGGGGATGATGATGCGCTGGAGTGCCGGAACGGCCAGCTCGCGTTCGCGCTGCGTCGCGGCGATCTTGCCTGCCTCGCGGACGTTGCGGAGCATCAGGTAGCTGCGCCGACGTTCGACCATGGCGCTGCCGAAGGTCACGAACAGCAGCGCCATCGAACCGAAGGCGGCAGCCATGCCGAGTGACAGTGAGATCCCGCTCATGCCGCGCCCCTACACGTCGATCTGGATGAGCTTGCGCATCCAGAAGATGCCGATCCCCATCAGGACCAGCCCGAAGCCGATGAGGATCCGCCCGACCCAGTGACTGATCAGCGTCCCGATGTACTCGGGATTCACGACACTCAGGTAGAGCACGATCACGAACGGCAGGGCCGTGAGGATGACGGCACTGAGCCGACCCTCGGCCGACAGGACGGCGATCTGGCGTCGGACCATCTCGCGTTCGCGCAGCGTGTTGGCGATCGTGTCGAGCAGCTCGGCCAGGTTGCCACCCACCTGCGCCTGGATGTTGATCGCCACGACGACCCAGCGGAAGTCCTCGCTCCCGACACGCTCGGCCATGTCATCGAGCGCCTCGTTCAGCGGCAGGCCGAGGCGAGCCTCGCTGAGCACCCGCTGGAACTCCTGCTTGGTCGGCTCGGGTGACTCCTGCACGACGGTGTCGACGGCCTGGAGCAGCCCGTAACCGGCCTTGAGAGCGCCCGACAGGAGCGTGAGCGTGTCGGGCAACTGGGCGAGGAACTGGTTCTCGCGCCGCTTCTTGGCCACGTCGAGAACGACACCCGGCACGATGACGCCGGCGACCATCAGGACGAGGCCGAGCGGCACACTGGCGAGGAGGCCGAAGCCGACCAAGGCGCCGAAGACGCCCGCCCCGACACGCAGGGCGATGAACTCGCTGGCACGGAACGGCCAACCCGCGCGGTCGAGCTTGAGCTGGAGCTGCTCCTCGTAACCCTCGGGCTTGGGAACGGCGCTGACGAGTCCAGCCGCAGCCTTGCCGATGTTGCTGGCCGACATGCCGGTCGAGGATTCCTTTTCCGAGGCGCCGCGGCTGTAGATGCGCAGGCCGCGCTTGAGCACGCGCTCCGCAGGCTTGTCCAGCGCGGGGATGATCAGGAAGGCCATCAGCAGGACGACGGCGACGAACGCGGAGAGGATCGCAACCCAGAAGGCGAGCTGTGACCCGAACAGTCCCGTGTCGGGAATCACGGCTCGCTGCGGCGGCGTCAGGGTGAAGTCCGGCCGCTCTGCGGGACCGAGTGGCACCGTGACCGACCCCCCGACACCGGTCGATGTCGGGCTGGGCTCGGGGGTGGGCTCGACGGCCGGAGCCTCGGTCCCGGGCGGCTCCGTTCCCGGCGCCGTCGGGGTGGGCGTCTGGGCCCAGGCCGCAGTGGCGGACAGTGCGACGACGACCCACGCAAGGAGGGTCGTCGCGATCCGTCGGCTGGTCAACGTGTCCCGCATCAGAGGCGGGCCTTGCGCCGACCCTGGGCCCGTTGCTCGTCCCGGGCAAAGGACTCGGGCTCGAACCATTCCGGATCGAGCTCCACGCCGTGGTCCTCGAGCTCCTCGGCAGCCTTTGGCCGGATGCCGGTGGGCTTGAGGTGCCCGAGTGCTCGGCCCGTCTCGGGGTCGACGCCCATGCCCCAGTCGAACAGGAAGATGTCCTGCATCGTGATGACGTCGCCCTCCATGCCGGTGACCTCGGTCACGTAGCCGATGCGACGGGACCCGTCCTTGAGCCGGGACTGGTGGATGATGAACTGGACTGCCGAGGCGATCTGCTCGCGGATGGCGCGCACGGGCAGGTCGACGCCCGCCATGAGCACCATGGTCTCGAGCCGCGCCAGCGTGTCCCGCGGCGAGTTCGAGTGGACGGTCGAGATCGAGCCGTCGTGGCCGGTGTTCATGGCCTGGAGCATGTCGAGGGCCTCGCCGCCACGAACCTCACCGACGACGATGCGGTCGGGGCGCATGCGCAGGCTGTTGCGCACGAGGTCACGGATGGTGACCGCACCACGGCCTTCGATGTTGGGGGGCCGTGACTCCAGCCGGACGAGATGGGGCTGGGTCAGCTGGAGCTCGGCGGCGTCCTCGATCGTGACGATGCGCTCGTCGTCGGGAATGAAGTTGGACAGCACGTTGAGCGTGGTCGTCTTCCCGGCGCCCGTTCCGCCGGCGACGATGACGTTCATGCGGCCACGGACGGCCGCTTCCATGAAGGACGCAACCTTCTGGGACCACGTCCCGAACGAGATCAGGTCGTCCGCCTTGTACTTCTCCTTGGCGAACTTTCGAATCGTGAGGGCCGGCCCGTCGAGCGCGATCGGCGGGATGACCGCGTTCACACGTGAGCCGTCGGGAAGGCGCGCGTCGACGTAGGGCTGGGACTCGTCGATGCGTCGACCGACCTGGCCCACGATCTTCTCGATGGTCCGACGAAGGTGGCCGTCGTCGAGGAAGGCAGCATCCGACAGCTCGAGGTGGCCGTCGCGTTCGACGAAGACCTGCTTGGACCCGTTGCACATGACCTCGGTGACGCTCTCGTCGTTCAGGAGGCCTTCGAGGGGGCCGTAGCCGAGGATGTCGTCGAGGGTCTCGGCAACCAGGCGTTGCCGTTCGGCCTGGGAGAGCGGAGTCGACTCCTTGCGCAGGACCTCGGTCAGCTGCTCCTTGACGGCCTCCTCGAGGGCCTCGGCGGACGTGCGCTGGTCGTACAGCCGGGGCCCCAGCGCGCGGACCAGCTCCAGGTGGGTGCGACGTCGGATCTCCGCCAGGGGGTCCGGCTCATGCGCGTCGTAGGCCTCGAACGGCTGCTCGCCGTCGACGCTGCCGTCCTCGGCGGTGGGGGTTCGTGCGCCGGAGAGGCGCTCGTAGAGGCTCATCTCGGGCCCTTCATTCAGCTCTTGAAGCGTGACAGGAGGCCGCCCTTGCCCTTGTCGACCCGCTGGGCGTCCACGCCGATCTCACCGGCACTGACGATGGGCAGCAGCCCGAGCAGGGCTTCGATCACGGGCGACTCCGGCTGGCTGTTGGCCAGCGGGTTGCCCTGGTTGATCGAGAGCGGGACGTCACGACTCGATGGAATCATGATCTCGATCTTCGCGCCGAGGGACTTCTCGACCTCGGCGGTGCGCAGGCCGACCTTCGTGTCCGCCCGGTTGAGCACCACGTGCACCTTCTCCCGGTTGACGCCCAGCTGATCGAGCGTCGTCAGGGCCAAGCGGAGGTTCTTGACGCTGGGCACGTCCATGCTGCCGATGACGAGAACGGCGTCGGACATGTCGAGCGCGGGGAGGATCTGGTCGGTGAAGAACGGCGGCCCATCGACGACGACGTACTCGTGGGTCTGCGCGAGCAGCTCCAGGACGCGGGTGACCGCTGTTGCCGACACGGCATCCGCCAGCGAGGGCTCGGTCGGCGCCGCGAGCACCGACACTCCGGACCGGTGGGGCGTCAGGTAGCCGCTCAGGGACTCGGCGTCGAGTCGGCCGGGAGATTGCGAGGCCTCGTAGATGCTCAGCGCGGGCAGCAGCTGGAGCATGATGGCCAGGTCACCGGACTGCAGGTCCATGTCGACCAGCGTCACGTCGCCTTGCGTCCGCTGGTTGAGCAGCAGCGCGAGGTTGGTGGCGATGAGGCTCTTGCCGCACCCACCCTTGGTCGAGAAAACCGTCACGATCTTGCCGTCGACCGTGTCGATCTCCCCGGTGCTCTGCCGCGCCAGCGACAGGTCCTCGGCCCGGGTCACCGCGTCCTTGAGCTCGGCCTCCTCGAAGTCGGTCGGCAGGACGTCACGTGCGCCGGCTCGCAGGGCAGCACGGAGCGTCTCGGTGTCGCTGTCGTGACGAACGAGGATGAACTCGGTCGAGTGCGCCGGTGACCGAACAAACTGTTCGACCCGATCAAGTGCGGCCCGGTACTCGATTCCTGGGCCGAGGATGGCAACCGTGATGCGGTCGCCCGACGCCTCGAAGGCGCGCGCGACGTCCTCCAGCGACTCGAGCTGGACCAAGCCGTCAGGACGCTGGAGCGCAGCACCGACGCGCTCCAGGAACGTCCGGTCGGGGTCCGCGACGAGGATCATGTG